>NZ_JAKSYP010000183.1:0-277433 GCF_022829625.1 Methylobacterium sp. E-046
GGCACGCCGCGACGTCGCGGAGACCCCGCGGATCGCCGACGATCTGCTGGAGCCCGGCAGCGGCCGCCCGGGCCGCGAATCGCGCGGCGGACGCGAGTCGTCCGCGCGCCGGTCCGGCACGGAGCGCCCGACGGCTGAGGCCGGCGGAGAGGCCGACATCAAGACGAGCTTCATCGCGGCGGCCCGCCGGGCCGCCCAGGCCGCGCAGGCGGAACTGGCCGCGGAAGCGCCCGCGGAGCGCCGGGATGGCCGCGCCCAGAAGGCGACGCCGCAGGCTGCCGCTGAGGAGGGCCGTTTCGGCCGGCTGCGGGCCGAGATCGACCGGCGGCGCCGGCCGCTGCTGCTCGGCCTCGCCGCCATCGTCCTGGCGCTGGGGGCACTGCAGGCGATCAGCCTGCGCAGCCCCGAGGAGCCGCGGCGCGCCGCTCCCGTGAATCAGCCCGCACCCGCCCGCGAGGAGCCCGCCCGGGATCCCTCCAAGGACTCTTCGAAGGACGCCGCGAAGGACACCGTCAGGGACGACGCGAAGGAGGGCGCGAAGGAGGGTGCCAAGGACGCGCCGAAGGACGCCTCGGCAGCCAGACCGCCGGCGGCCGATCCGACGACCACGCAGGCCCTCCCGAACCCGCTCCCGGCCGAGGCCCGCCCGTCGGCGGTCAGGACGTCGGTGCCCCAGGTGTCCGGGATGGGCACCCTGCAGGGCGATCTCAGCACCCTGCCGCCGGCGCTGGCCAAGGTGAAGCTCGCCGCGCTGGAAGGCGACGGGACGGCGGTGTGGGATCTCGCGACGCGGGAGGCCGACGGCCGCGGCATGCCCCGGGATCTCGCGACGGCGACCAAGCTCTTCGAGAAGCTGGCCGTCGCGGGCTACGCGCCCGCCCAGTACAAGGTCGCCGGCCACTACGAGAAGGGATCCGGCGTCGTCCGCGACCTCGAGAAGGCCAAGCTGTGGTACGGCCGGGCCGCCGAGCAGGGTCATGCCCGCTCGATGCACAACCTCGCCGTCCTCCACGCGGAGAATCCCGGCGCCAACGGCAAGCCGGACTTCGCCACGGCGGCGTCCTGGTTCCGCCAGGGTGCCGAGTTCGGCGTCCGTGACAGTCAGTACAACCTCGGCGTCCTCTACGCACGCGGCCTGGGCCTCACGCAGGACCTCGTTCAATCCTACGCTTGGTTCGCCGCCGCCGCCGCCCAGGGCGACGACGACGCCGCCAAGAAGCGCGACGACGTGGCCAACAAGTTGAGCCCCGCCGACCTCGCCAGCGCGAAGAGCCTGGCGACCAGCTTCAAGCCGCGAAAGATTGACGCGGCGGTGAACGAGCCCCCGGCTCCGAAGGCGGGCGCATCCGCGCCGATGTCGCTCCTCGGTGCCCCGACGCCGAACGCCGTGGCCTTCACGGCGCCGCCGCGGCGTACTTAACCTGCGGTGGTACGCCGCCGGGCTCCCGGCGTCGGGCCTCCGCACCGAGCTTGACCGCCGTGCCGCGATGCGGGAACGCTCCGCCCGGGTTGGCATCAGGCCGAAATCGGATTGCACGGTACGCCGGCCCACACCGCTTCTCGGAGGATGGATGGCGAGCCGGAACCAAGTGCCGATCAGCGCCATCGTGCTCGGCGTGGCCGGCCTGATCCCGTTCCTGGGATTCGCCGCGCTCGCGGTTTCGGGGACGGACGGGGGCCTGAGCAGCATCGGGCTGTCGCCGCGCACGATCCTGTCCGCTTACGGTGCGGTGATCGCCTCGTTCCTCGGCGGGATCCGCTGGGGTGCCGCGGCGGCGCGCAACGCCGGCAACGCCGACTACGTCCTGGCGATTTTCCCCTCGCTCGTGGCCTGGGCCGCGCTGGCCGCACCCGCGCCCTGGGACCTGCGCGTCCTGGGCGGTCTCGTGCTGGCCTGGGGCCTCGTCGACCAGGACCTGCCCCGCCGCGGCCTCGCGCCGCTCTGGCTCGGCCGGCTGCGCCTGGTGCTGTCCGGCGTCGCCGGCGCCGCCCTTCTCGTGGCCGCCTGAGGGCGAACCGCCGTCCCGAGGAACGGCGGGCGTCCGGGACGCCCGCCGGTTATCATTGAGACCGACGCCTCAGGCGCCCATCGCGGCCTTCAGATTCTGGTCGACCCGGTCGAGGAAGCCCGTGGTGGAGAGCCACTTCTGATCGGGTCCGACGAGGAGCGCGAGATCCTTGGTCATGTGGCCGGCCTCGACGGTGTCGACACAGACCTTCTCCAGGGTTGCCGAGAACTTCGCGAGATCGTCGTTGCCGTCCAGCTTGGCGCGGTGAGACAGGCCCCGGGTCCAGGCGAAGATCGAGGCGATCGAGTTCGTCGAGGTCTCGCGGCCCTTCTGGTGCTCACGGTAGTGCCGGGTGACGGTGCCGTGGGCGGCCTCGGCCTCGACGGTCTGCCCGTCCGGCGTCATCAGCACCGAGGTCATCAGGCCGAGCGAGCCGAAGCCCTGGGCCGCGGTATCGGACTGCACGTCGCCGTCGTAGTTCTTGCAGGCCCAGACGTAACCGCCCGACCACTTCAGGCAGGAGGCGACCATGTCGTCGATCAGCCGGTGCTCGTAGGTGATGCCGAGGGGCTTGAACTTGGCCTCGAACTCCTCCTCGTAAACCTTCTGGAACAGGTCCTTGAACCGGCCGTCATAGGCTTTGAGGATGGTGTTCTTGGTCGACAGGTAGACCGGGTACTTGCGCGCCAGGCCGTAGTTCAGTGACGCCCGGGCGAAGTCGATGATCGACTGGTCGAGGTTGTACATCGACATCGCGACGCCGGCCTCGGGGAACTTGAACACCTCCTTCTCGATGACCGTGCCGTCGTCGCCCTCGAACTTGATGGTCAGGCGGCCCTTGCCGGGCACCTTGAAGTCGGTGGCGCGGTACTGGTCGCCGTAGGCGTGGCGGCCGATCACGAAGGGCTGGGTCCAGCCGGGCACGAGGCGCGGCACGTTCTTGCAGATGATCGGCTCGCGGAAGATCACGCCGCCCAGGATGTTGCGGATCGTGCCGTTGGGCGAGCGCCACATCTCCTTCAGGCCGAACTCCTGCACCCGCTGCTCGTCGGGCGTGATGGTGGCGCACTTCACGCCGACGCCGTGGCGCTTGATCGCCTCGGCGGCGTCGACCGTCACCTTGTCGCTGGTGGCGTCGCGGTGCTCGACCCCGAGGTCGTAGTACTCGAGGTCGACGTCGAGATAGGGATGGATCAGCTTGTTCTTGATCTCGGCCCAGATGATCCGGGTCATCTCGTCGCCGTCGAGCTCGACGACGGGGTTCGCTACCTTGATCTTCGCCATGGACCGTTGCCTTCTCGCGTTGTTCCCGCACACGGCCTGCAAGGGTCGTGCGGTCGCCTGCCCAAGACCGTTGGGCCAGACCGTCGGGTCGGAATCGCTCCGCGACATAGCGCGGCCCTTCCGGCGACGAAAGGCGCGCACTGTCATCCGGGCGGCTTCGTCACCCGGCCCTCGACGGGCCGGGCCCCGTCATGCCAGAGGGCGGCCATGACGAGCCGCGACGCGCAGGGCGAAGCCCCGAGGACAGTCACCGAACTCCCGCCGGGGATCGCCCCCGCGGTGATCCTCGTGGAGCCTCAGCTCGCCGAGAATATCGGCATGACCGCCCGCGCCATGGCGAATTTCGGCCTGTCGGAGCTGCGCCTCGTCAACCCGAAGAACGGCTGGCCGAAGAAGGGCGTGCGCGAGGCGGCCTCCGGTGCCACCCACGTGCTGGACCGGGCGACGATCCACGGCAGCGTCGCCGAGGCGATCGCCGACCTCACCTTCGTGCTCGCCACGACGGCGCGCGAGCGCGGACAGATGAAGCGCGTCTTCGCGCCCGAGGACGGGATGGCCGAACTCGTCGCTCGGGAGGGGCAGCGCTGCGCCGTCATGTTCGGCCGCGAGCGGGTGGGGCTCACCAACGACGAGGTGTCCCTCGCCGACGCGATCGTGACGTTCCCGGTGTCGCCGGATTTCCCGTCGCTGAACCTCGCGCAGGCGGTGCTGCTGATCGGCTACGCGTGGCGGCAGGCCAGCGGCCGGGCCCGGCTGCCGTTCTCCGGAGAGCTCCTGTCCCCGCCCGCGACGCGGGAGGCGCTGATCGCGCTGTTCGGGAGCCTCGAGACCGCGCTCGACGCGGCCAAGTTCTATCCCCCGGAGAAACGCGACATCATCGCCCGCAATATGCGGGACATGCTCCACCGCATGAGCCTGACTGAGCAGGACGTGCGCACCTTCCGCGGCGCGCTGCGGGCCTTGACGCGGAAGGGCGGCTGATCAGCCGGAGGCGGGCTCCATATCTGGCGGCTTGCCGCCGCCGAAGCAGCGGCCGACCGCGTCCCAGAAGGCAGCCTGCTCCTCGGCCGTGCACTCGGCCATCCGTGCCTCGACCTTGGCGCGACCGGCCACCGCGTCGGGTGTCGCGGCGACGTCCGCCTCGCTCGGGTTCATCGCCTCAGGCATGGGCAAACCTCCGTTGCGGGACGAAAGCCCGAGCTGGACTGTGGTTCCGTTCCGCTGTGCAATCGGGCATGGAGACGACGACGATTGCTGGCGCCGTCCGTCGGCGGGGAAGAGGGCGGTGTATCGGGTGCGGCTCAGCGTGGACAATCTGGCCTGCCGCCGCTCCGGGCGCCGCATCTTCTCCAACCTCTCCTTCACCCTCGGTCCCGGTGACGCCCTGGCGGTCACCGGCCGGAACGGTGCGGGCAAGTCGAGCCTCCTGGCCATCCTCTCGGGCCGGCTGCGGCCGGATGCCGGGGGAATCGCCGTCGCCGATGTCGGCGAGGCGAGCCTGCCCGAATGCCTGCACGCTGTCGGGCATCGCGACGGGCTGAAGAGTTCCCTGACCGCGGGGGAGAACCTCCTGTTCGCCCAGAGGCTCCTGGGCGCGCCGCGCCTGACGCCCCGCGACGCGCTGGAGCAGCTCGGCCTCGTTCACGCCCACGACCTGCCGGTGGCCTATCTCTCGGCCGGCCAGCGGCGGCGCGTCGCCCTGGCGCGGCTCCTCGTCTGCGCCCGGCCGCTCTGGCTCCTGGACGAACCCACCGCCGCCCTCGACACCGCCTCGCAGGCGGTTCTCGCCGGCCTGATGGAGCAGCATCGGGCCGGCGGCGGCCTCGTGATCGCCGCGACGCACCAGTCGCTCGGTCTCGCTGACGCCGCGGAGTTGCGCATCGATCGGGCGGCCGCGGCGCCGGTCGCGGACGCGCTGGAGGATTGGGCATGATCCGGGCCGTCCTGGCCCTGATCGCCCGCGACCTGCGCCTCGCCGGCCGCGTCGGCGGCTCGGGCGCCCTGTCGCTGGTCTTCTTCCTCATGATCGTCGCCCTGGTGCCGTTCGCGCTGGGGCCCGACCTCAACCTGCTGTCGCGGATCGGCCCGGCGATCCTGTGGCTCGCGGCCGTGCTGGCGACGCTGATCGGCCTCGATCGCCTGTTCCAGGCCGACGAGGAGGACGGCTCCCTCGATCTGATGACCGCCGCGCCGGTGCCCCTCGAACTCGTGGTGCTCGGCAAGGTGGCGGCGCACTGGCTGACCACGGGGCTGCCCCTGGTCCTCGCCGCGCCGCTCTTCGGGCTCCTCGTCGCCCTCGACGGCACCGCCATGGGCGCCACCTCCCTGACGTTGCTGGCCGGGACGCCGGCCCTGAGCTTCATCGGCGCGGTGGGGGCGGCGCTGACCGCTTCGATCCGCCGGGGCGGCCTGATCCTCGCCGTGCTGGTCCTGCCACTGATGATCCCGACGCTGATCTTCGGCGTCTCGGCCGCTCAGGCGGCGAGCGGGGGGACGGTGCCGTTCCTGGTGCCGCTGGCGGTACTGGCCGCGCTGACGCTCATCGCCGCCGTGGTCGGGACGCTGGCGGCCGCGGCGGCGCTGCGCTGGCCGGAGTGAGATTTTCGCGGCAGGCACAGCACCGCCGCTCTGAAGATCTGGGCCTGCAACACCTGGAACATCCACCCCCTAGGGTATTTAGCCATGGATGTTGCAGGATAATCCCGTCACGTATCAAGGCCTACAGGTCGACAGACCGATTAAAATCCAAGATGATCATCGCATAAAATATAGATTTTAGTCTTAATCAATCCGCTGTTGTACTTAACGGCTAGCCTGCGGGATTTATGGGATCAACGAGACGTTTCATGAGAGATGATGTGGGCGCATACCAATCTTCATAGAGAGACGACAATCCAATTACTAATGCTTCTGCTTCTAAAAATTTTCATCGAATCCAGATCGGGCTACGGACCTGGCGGATCGGTCCTCAGCTTTGGCTGCGATCCTCAGGTCCGACGGAGCCGCCTTCGGCAATAGGCCGGGACATCGAAGCAACTTCTTCTGCATAACTGGACTCGACGGGATTCCGGCACGTCTCGGCGGGCTACCGATGATTCGAACCACGCCCCGAAGTCACCGCTTCCCGCACCCGCTGCCCGCCCTCCGGCGGACCCCCGGGTTAATCGGACGAGTCTCAGGGCTGGCGCCGCCAAGTTACGCGGATCGGCTCGATCTCCGGAGCGAGGCCCGCCAGGACGTGGCGAAAGACGGCTGTCTCGCCCGACGCTCCGTCCGGTTCGATCCCCTCGACGCTCCCCGGCATGACGGCGCGACATTCGCGGCGGATCCGGAACGAACCACGCGACAGCACAGGTGGCGATCCGACGGTCGCGCTGTTCCTGACCAGGAGCGTGTTGCGCCGCGTTGACGCGCCCGACGCCCGTGACTATAGAAGCCGCTTCGCCGAGGGGCCGCGCTTTCGCGCGCGCTGCGTCTCGGCCATCGCCAGACAACCTGACGCGACGACCGATTTCCGGCCCAGCCGGCCCGTCGGCATCGCCCGACGAAGAGAACGAGGATTCCATGGCCAACACCGCTTCGGCCAAGAAGATGACCCGCAAGATCGCCAAGCGTACGGCGATCAACCGCTCGCGCCGCTCGCGCATGCGCACCTTCGTCCGCAAGGTCGAGGAGGCGATCGCCACCGGCAACCAGCAGGACGCGCTGACCGCCCTGCGCGCCGCCGAGCCCGAGATGATGCGCGCTGCCCAGCACGGCATCGTTCACAAGAACAACGCCTCGCGGAAGGTCTCGCGTCTCGCCGCTCGCGTGAAGGCCCTCGCTGCCTGAACCACCCGCACAATCCAGACGGTTTCAAGCCCGGCCTTCGCGCCGGGCTTTTTCGTGTCCGCATCCCGGCGGCCTCCTGTTCGGCGGCGCGGAGCCGTGACCGGAACCGTTAACCCTGTTGAAGAATCGCCGCGATTGCGGAGTCCGGGTGTGCCGTGTAGCTTAACAGAAACTGACACGGCCCAAGACAAACACACCGAATTCGGGACTCAAACGAATCGTTCTGATTCGCCAAGACTCTAGCACCCGTGTTGAGCGCCCTCGAGAACACTTGCCGATGAGGCTCCCCGCCATCCCCGCAAGTCCCAGTGTTAAAGAAACTGTAGGTAATTGTTGATAGGCTCTCTCAATCGGCAAAAGTTCTCCGTGGAGGGGTTGACTCCATGAGACGAACTCTGTCCCGCCCAAGTCTGCGGGACGCTGAGGGCGTAATTCGTGCGTACGCGCGGCCTGCGGGACTCCGTGGGCAGCGTCGGGAGAGCCAGTGATGCGTGTCGACGGAACGGTGGCGAGCGACGACGATGGGGGCCGCAACGGCGGCGGCGTGGATTACGGGTCTGCCTGGGCGCGGGTGAAGCGCCGGCTGCGCGCGGAACTCGGCGAGGACGTATTCGCCAGCTGGTTCGCCCGCCTGGAACTTGAGGCGGTCGCCGGAGGCACGGCCCGGCTCACGGTTCCGACCCGCTTCCTCAAGAGCTGGATCGAGTCGCACTACCTCGATCGCGTGCTGAACACCTTCAAGGCCGAGGTCGAAGAGATCGCGCGGATCGAGGTCGGCGTGCGTGGCACCGGCGCCCCGGTCCGGCCGGTCGCCGTCGGAGCGTCCAAGCCGAGCCCGGCCAGCGGACCGCTGGCCCGGCTCCACGCCGCCGGCGCCCCGGTCCCGGTGGCCGCCATCGCTTCGGTCCCGGCCGAATCCCGCGGCGCCGAGGCCGGCGGAGATCTGAGCGGCACGCCCCTCGACGCGCGCCTGACCTTCGCGAGCTTCGTCATCGGGCGCTCCAACGCCCTGGCCCACGCCGCCGCCGAGCGGGTCGCCGCGCATCAGGGGGAGGGGGCGCTCTACAACCCGCTCTATCTCCATGCCGGCGTCGGCCTCGGGAAGACGCACCTGCTGCACGGCATCGGCCATGCCGCCCGCGAAGCCGGGCGCCGCGTGATCTACCTGACCGCCGACCGCTTCATGTACGGCTTCGTCAACGCCCTGAAGACGCAGTCGGCCCTGGCCTACAAGGAGCGCCTGCGCGGCATCGACCTGCTGATCCTCGACGACGTCCAGTTCATCCAGGGCAAGTCAATCCAGGCCGAATTCGGCCACACGATCAACGCGCTGATCGATGCCGGCCGGCAGGTCGTCGTCGCCTCGGACCGGCCTCCGACCGAACTGGAGGCCCTCGATGAGCGCGTGCGCTCGCGCCTCGGCGGCGGCCTCGTGGTCGAGATCACCGCCCTCGACGAGGCGCTCCGCGTCTCGATCCTGTCGGCCCGTCTCGCGACCGTTCGGGCGTCCCATCCGGGCTTCGACGTCTCGCCGCAGGTGGCCACCTACGTGGCCCGCGCCATCACGGCCAACGGCCGCGATCTCGAGGGCGCGGTGAACCGCCTCCTGGCCCACGCGACGCTCACCGGCACCGCCGTGACGATGGAGACCGCCGAGAGCGCGATCCGCGACCTCGTGAAGAACCGCGAGCCGAAGCGGATCAAGATCGAGGACATCCAGAAGCTGGTCGCCTCGCGCTACAACGTCTCGCGCTCGGACATCCTGTCGGAGCGGCGCACCGCCGCCGTGGTGAAGCCGCGTCAGATCGCCATGTACCTCTCGAAGGTGCTGACGTTGCGCTCGCTGCCCGAGATCGGCCGCCGGTTCGGTGGTCGCGATCACACCACCGTGCTCCACGCCGTTCGCAAGATCGAGAAGCAGATCGGCGAAGATTCGGTGCTCGGCGATGAGGTCGAGCTGCTGAAGCGGATGCTGCAGGACTAGCCGGAAGCCGTGTCCCGCTGGGATCGAGACGCCCCGGAAACGGGCGGACTTCGTCCCGCAGGGCCCGGAGGCGCCGCCCGGTCGCACGTGATCGCGCCGCAGCTGTGTCATCACCTTGAGGCCGCCGCGGCCGTCGCGCGCCCTTCGCCGGCTCCCTCGAACGGGGCTGGCCGAGGGCGCGCGCGCCGTGGCAGACTGGCGCGGACGGAGACGGCCCTGTAAGGCCGCGTCGCCGACAGGCGAGAACCGACGCCCCGGGGAAGTGCTGATGACGGATGCCTTCATCTACGATCACGTCCGCACGCCGCGCGGGCGCGGCAAGGCGGACGGCTCTCTGCACGAGGTCACGGCGCTGCGCCTGGCCGAGACGGCCTTGCGCGCCCTCAAGGATCGCAACGGGCTCGACACCGGCCTCGTCGACGACGTGATCCTGGGCTGCGTCGATCCGGTGGGTGAAGCGGGCGGCGACATCGCCCGCGCTGCGGCGCTGGTGGCCGATTACGGCGCGCATGTCCCGGGCGTGCAGATCAACCGGTTCTGCGCCTCCGGCCTCGACGCCGTGAATTTCGCCGCCGCGCAGGTCATGAGCGGCCAGCACGAGATGGCGGTGGGCGGCGGCGTCGAATCGATGAGCCGCATCGGGATCGGGGCCTCGGGCGGCGCCTGGCCGGTGGATCCGGCCATCGCCATCAAGTCCTACTTCATGCCGCAGGGCGTGTCGGCCGACCTGATCGCCACCAAGTACGGCTTCACCCGCGACGATTGCGACGCCTACGCAGTCCGCTCCCAGGAGCGCGCGGCGAAATCCTGGGCCGAGGGCCTGTTCGACGGCTCCGTCGTGCCCGTGCGCGACGTGAACGGCATCACGCTGCTGGATCGCGACGAGCACATGCGGCCCGGCACCGACATGCAGTCCCTGGCCTCGCTGAAGGCGTCCTTCGTGCAGATGGGCCAGATGGGCGGCTTCGACGCCGTGGCGACCGACGCGCACCCGGACGTGGAGAGCGTGGATCACGTCCATCATGCCGGCAACTCATCCGGCATCGTCGACGGCGCGGCCGCCGTGCTGATCGGCTCCAGGGCGGCCGGCGAGGCCGCGGGCCTGCGCCCGCGCGCCCGGATCCGGGCCTTCGCCAATATCGGCTCGGACCCGGCGCTGATGCTCACCGGCCCCGTGGACGTCACCCGCAAGGTGCTGGCGAAATCGGGGCTGAGCCTGTCGGACATCGACCTGTTCGAGGTCAACGAGGCCTTCGCGGCAGTGGTCCTGCGCTTCTGCCAAGCCTTCGACCTCGACCCCGCTTCGGTGAACGTCACCGGGGGCGCCATCGCCCTCGGACATCCCCTGGGCGCGACCGGCGCGATGATCCTCGGCACGGCCCTCGACGAGTTGGAGCGGACCGGCAAGGAGCGCGCGCTGGTCACGCTCTGCATCGGCGCCGGCATGGGCACGGCCACGATCATCGAACGGGTCTGAGGGTCGTTCGGATACGGCCCCGAGTGCCGGAGATGCGGCCATGCCGGCGGCGTGTGCCGGGATCACCCTTGTGGGGGAGCGGCGGCACGCCGCTCCCCAAAGTCCAGGAACGCTGCTAGAGGCGCGGGCGACGATCGGCCCGCCACCGGGCCGGACGATAAAACCACGGGAGACAAGCCCTTGAACCGCCTGATCGCGACGCTGTGCCTCGGCGTCACCCTGAGCCTGCCGCTGGCAGCCCGCGCCGACGAGGCCGCGGACCGCCTCACCGCGGCCACGACCCTCGTCAACAAGACCCTGATCAAGAATCTCCAGACGGGCTTCAACGTCGCCCTGGAGAAGACCGTCGCGCCGATGCCGGAGGCCCGCGCCGAGGCCGTGCGCAAGGAGCTGCTGGCCGAGTTCGAGAAGCAGCGCGGCATCATGATCGAGGGGCTGTCGAAGGACTACGCCGAGAAGTTCAGCCTCACCGAGCTGAAGCACCTCGACGAGATCTACTCGGATCCGACATACCTCAAGTTCCAGACGATGAACGCCGACCCGAGTTCGTCGGTGACGGCGATCTCGCAGAACTCGGTCACCAAGCTCCTGAACATGCTGGCCGTGGCCTCGGCGACCGACAATACCCCACAACCGGGTCAGCCGCCGGTGCCGCCCTCCGCGGCCCCGGCCCAGAAGTAGACCGGTGATCGCCGCGCGCGCCCCGTTGGCCTCAGGCCGCGCGCGCGGCCGTCGGGCTGAACCCGGCAACGGGCGGCAGGGCCTCCAGCATCGGCTTGGCGAAGAGATAGCCCTGCACGAGCGCGATGCCGAGGCCCCGCAGGACGTCGAGCTCCGCCGCGGTCTCGACGCCCTCGGCGAGCACCGTCACGCCCAGGTCCCGGGCGATCGCTACGACGCCCGAGACGATCGCGTGGCGACCGGCATCGGTGTCGATGCCCCGCAGCAAATCCATGTCGATCTTGATCAGGTCGGGACGGAAGTTGGCGAGCAGGCTCAAGCCCGCGAAGCCGGCGCCGAAATCGTCGAGCGCGGTGAGGAATCCCTGCTGCCGGTAGGCGGCGACGATGCGGGTCACGTGCGCGATGTCGCGGAACCGCTCCTGCTCGGTGAACTCGAACATGAGACGGCGATGCGAGAAGTCGACGCGCCGGGCTGCTTCCAGCGAGGCGCGGATGCAGGCGACCGGTTCGTAGACCGCATTCGGCATGAAGTTGATCGAGAGCCGCGTCACGCTGTCTCTCGGGAAGAGGCGTCCGGCGAGCTCGATCGCCCGCACGCGGGCCGCCTGATCGAACTGATAGCGATTCTCGTCCGTGACGCGGTCGAGGACCGTGTAGGCCGGCTCGCCACTGGGGCCACGCACCAGCGCCTCGTAGGCCCAGACGGACCCGTCCGTGAGGTCGAGGATCGGCTGGAAGGCCATCGTGAAGTCGAAGTCGAGGGTGGTGCCGGCGCGGCAGGCGCGGCAACCGAGGTCCTTCGTCATGTGCGGCGTCCGTCGGTGCCCCCCGACCGGCAGACCGTGCCGGCCTGCGCTCTACAGAAGCTTAATGCGAACGCATTGGTATCTCGCCAACGCTCTTTTGGGAGGACGGCACCGTGACGCTGACCGATTTTCGCTTCGAGACCGATCCCGACGGTATCGCGGTGGCGACCTGGGACATGCCCGGCCGCTCGATGAACGTCATCACCGAAGGGGTGATGGACCAGCTTGAGCAGATCATCGAGCAGGTCGCGTCCGATCCGGCGATCAAGGGCTGCGTCGTCGCCACCGGCAAGGACAATTTCTCCGGCGGCGCCGACCTGACCATGCTCCAGGGCCTCGGGCGGGCCTACGAGCAGCTGAAGGCCGAGCAGGGCGAGGAGGTGGCGATGCGCCACTTCTTCGAGGCCTCGCGCCGCCTCTCGCTGCTGTTCCGGCGGCTCGAGACCTGCGGCAAGCCGTTCGCGGCGGCGATCCAGGGCCTGTGCCTGGGCGGCGCCTTCGAGCTGGCGCTGTCGTGCCATCACCGCGTCGCCTCCGACGACGGCAAGACCCGGGTCGGTCTGCCGGAGATCAAGGTCGGCCTGTTTCCGGGCGGCGGCGGCACGCAGCGGGTCGCCCGGCTGATGCAGACCGGCGACGCCCTCCAGATGCTGTTCAAGGGCGAGCAGATCCGCGCGCCCATGGCCAAGGGCATGGGGCTGATCCACGCCGTGGCCCCGCAGGCCGAGATCGTCGCGCGAGCCAAGGCCTGGATCCGCGAGGGCGGCTCCGCGGTGGCGCCGTGGGACGTGCCGAAGTTCAAGGCACCGTCCGGCAAGGTCTACTCGCCGGCCGGCATGATGATCTGGCCGCCGGCCAACGCGATCTACCGGCGTGAGACGCACGACAACTACCCGGCCGCGAAGGCGATCCTGGCCTCCGTCTACGAGGGTCTGCAGCTGCCGATGGACCTCGCCCTGCGGGTCGAGAGCCGGTACTTCGCGCATATCCTGCGCTCGACCGAGGCGGCGGCGATGATCCGCACGCTGTTCATCTCCATGGGCGAGCTGAACAAGGGCGCGCGCCGGCCGAAGGACGTGCCGGCCACGAACCTGCGTCGGGTCGGCGTGATCGGCGCGGGCTTCATGGGCGCGGGCGTCGCCTACGTCACGGCGCAGGCCGGGCTCGAAGTGGTGCTGGTGGACCAGTCGGTGGAGGCCGCCGAGAAGGGCAAGGCCTACGCCCATTCCCTCATCACCGGGCAGATCAACAAGGGCCGCGCCAAGACCGCCGACCGGGATGCCCTGCTCGGCCGGATCACCGCGACGGCGGATTACGCCGACCTGGCCGCCTGCGACCTCGTGGTCGAGGCGGTGTTCGAGGATCCGACGGTGAAGGCCGAGGTGATCCAGAAGGTGGAGGCGGTGATCCGTGCGGACGCCATCTTCGCCTCCAACACCTCGACGCTGCCGATCACGGGCCTCGCCAAGGGCTCGCAGCGCCCGGCGCAGTTCGTCGGCATCCACTTCTTCTCCCCCGTCGAGAAGATGATGCTCGTGGAGATCATCAAGGGTGAGGCGACCGGGGATGCGGCGCTGGCCACCGCCCTCGACTACGTGCGGCTGATCAAGAAGACCCCGATCGTCGTGAACGATGCCCGCGGCTTCTTCGCCAACCGCTGCGTCGGCGCCTACATCCTCGAAGGGCACAAGATGCTCGCCGAGGGCGTGCCGCCCGCGATGATCGAGAGCGCCGGCCGCCAAGCGGGCATGCCGGTCGGGCCGCTCTCGCTCAACGACGAGGTCGCCCTCGACCTCGTGCTCAAGATCGCCAAGGCCACCGAGGCGCAGGTGGGGCAGGGCGCCGTGGATCCGGCGCAGAAGGCGATCCTGGCCGAGATGGTCGAGCATCAGGGCCGCCTCGGCCGCAAGAACCGCAAGGGCTTCTACGACTACCCCGAGGGCGCGCCGAAGCGCCTCTGGCCCGGCCTGAAGGATCTGCAGCCGCACCGCCTCGATCCCGACGCCGTCGACTTCAGCGAACTGAAGCAGCGGCTTCTAATGGTCCAGGCGCTGGAGGCGGCCCGCACGGTGGGGGAGGGCGTGGTCACGGATCCGCGCGAGGCCGATGTCGGTTCGATCCTCGGCTTCGGCTTCGCGCCGTTCACCGGGGGTGCCCTGTCGTATATCGACTTCATGGGCGCGGCGGCTTTCGTGGATCTCGCCCGGGCGCTGGAGGCCAAGCACGGACCGCGCTTCCGGGTGCCCGACAACCTGGTTGCCATGGCCGAGCGCGGCGGCACGTTTTACGCGGATGCCGAGAAGCGGGCTGCCTGAGCCGGGGGGCTGAAGCGTCCGAACGCTTCAGCCCCCGCGTCGTCCCGCGGCCGTTGCGGAGCCGGCCGGGACCTGCACGCGGATTCCGGCCGGGCGGGCTCTCCGGCACGCCGTCCGGATCCGCCCGATCAGGCCGCGCCGGCGACCCGCGCCTTGCCGCCGAGCATGCGGGCCAGGAGCACGACGTCGGCCGCGTTGTCCGAGAGCAGGTCGGTGATGTCGCCGACTTCCAGCGCCTTCACGTGGCGGCAGCGCACGCCGTAGCGGCCGGCCGTGCAGGTGCAGCGCAATTGCGGGCCGCCCGCCTGCTCCTCCAGGCTCACGTGGTAGCGATTGCCGGTCGATCCCCGCATGGCGAAGCGCAGCGCGGCGGGGGCTTCGGGGAAGGCCGCCATCGCCCGTCCGCTGATCGCGCCCGGCACGCGGCGGGGCGCGGGCGGGCCGCCGGTGGCCCGCGTGAGCGGCAGGCCGATCGCCGCCGCGAGGGCGTGCACGTCGGCGGCGTCCCGCTCGCGCATCGCGGCGAGCGCGATCTTCGCGCAGGCATAGGCGTCCTCGCCGGCATCGTGGTGCTCAAAGCGGATCCCGAGGCGTCGGGCCACCTTGCCGAGGCCGCAGCCTTCCGGCGCCGGGAAGACCCGGCGGGCGACCTGGACCGTGCAGAGATAGGTGAGATCCGGCACGGCCACGCCGGCCCGCGCCAGACCGGCCCGCAGCACCCCGATGTCGAAGCTCGCGTTGTGCGCCAGGATCAGGCCGCGGCCGAGATCGCCCAGGTAGGGTGCCATCACGGCCGCGAAATCCGGTTTGCCGGCGACATCGGCCGGCAGGATGCCGTGGACCCGGATGTTACCGGGTGCGAAGCGCATCTCGGGCGGCCGGATCAGGTGGCTCTCCCGGCGCACGACCCGCCCGTCCGCGATCCAGGCGAGACCGACCGCGCAGGCGCTGTCGCGCCGCTCGTTGGCCGTCTCGAAGTCGAGGGCCAGGACCGTCATCGCGGATCGACCGTGCCGGGTGGGAGTTCTCGGGGCGTTCTCCCGCAGGTCTAAGCCGGCCGGACTCGGGCTTCAACCCTGTGCCACGATCCCGAGCCAATCGTCCTCGGACACCACCCGGACCCCGTGCTTCTCGGCGTCCTTCAGCTTGGATCCGGCGCCGGGACCGGCCACCACCAGATCGGTCTTCGCCGAGACCGAGCCCGAGACCTTCGCGCCGAGGCGCTCGGCCACGGCCTTGGCCTCGTTGCGGGTCATCTTCTCCAGGGTGCCGGTGAACACCACCGTCTTGCCCGCGAAGGCCGAGGCCGCGGCGGGCCGCTCCATCGGCACGACCTCGATCTCCTGGAGCAGGGCCGCGACCGCCCCGGCATTGTGCGGCTCGGAGAAGAACAGGATCAGCGCGTCGGTGGCCACCGGCCCGATCTCGCCGTCATCGGCGAACAGGCGGTAGGCATCCCCGGGGCTCTGCTCCGCGGCGCGCGCCACCGCCGCCCGCACGGCGTCCCCGTCACCGTAATGGGCCAGCAGGTTCTCGCGCTGGATCGCGCTCACGCGGGCTCGCTCCTTGGCCGGCCCTCCGTCATCCTCCGGAAAGCCGAGATCGAGCAGCCTGTCCCGGGTCGTCCCGCCGACGCGGGGTACGGCCGTCAGCTCGACCCAGTCGGGTCCCGGCTGCGCCGCGGCGGCCGCCCGGATCGCCGCGATGAGGGCCGGCATGTCGGCGAAGCGCTTCGCCAGGGCCTTCGCGGTCGATTCACCGATCTGCGGGATCCCGAGAGCGAAGAGCAGGCGGTTCATCGGCACCGCGCGGCGCGCCTCGACGCCCGCCAGCAGGTTCTTGATCGCCTTGTCGTCCTCCTCGCCCTTCTTCTTGGCGGCCTTCCTGGCGGGCTCGGCCGCCCCGGCCTCCGCCCTCCGTTCGGCCGACAGCGCCTCGCGGCGCGCCACGATGGCGGCCTTCAGCTGCTCGAAGTCGAGCCGGAACAGGTCGGCGGGCTGTCGCACCAGTTCGGCCTCGAACAGCACTTCGACATAGGTCTCGCCGAAACCCTCGATGTCGAAGCCGTTGCGCGAGACGAAATGCTTCAGCCGCTCGACGCCCTGTGCCGGGCAGATCAGCCCGCCGGTGCAGCGGCGCACCGCGTCCGGCCGGCCCGTGCGCGGGTTGACGGCGCGCACGGCCCGGCTGCCGCAGGCCGGGCAGGTCTCCGGGAAGGCGTAGGGTTGCGACCCCGCGGGACGCTTCGTCAGATCGACGTCCATCACCTTGGGGATGACGTCGCCGGCCCGCACCACCGTCACCGTGTCGCCGATGCGGATGTCCCGGCCGTCGCGGATCGGCTCGCCGTCGCCGCCGACGCCCTTCACGTAGCCCTCGTTGTGGAGCGTGGCGTTGGACACCACCACGCCGCCGACCGTCACGGGCTTCAGTTTCGCCAGGGGATTCAGCGAGCCGGTGCGGCCGACATTGATGACGATGTCCTCGACGGAGGTCGTCGCCTCCTGGGCGGCGAACTTGTGGGCGAGCGCCCAGCGGGGTGATCGCGACACGAAGCCGAGCCGCTTCTGGAGTGCGAGGTCGTCGACCTTGTAGACGACGCCGTCGATGTCGTAGCCGAGCCCGGCCCGGTCGGCCTCGATCCGCCGGTAATGGTCGAGCATTGCCGCCGTGTCGGTGAAGGTCTCGGTCCGGGGATTCACCGGCAGGCCCCACGATGCGAATCGCTGCAGGGTCCCGGACTGCGTCTCGGCGATGGGTGCGGAGAGCTCGCCCCAGGCATAGGCGAAGAAGCGGAGCGGCCGGGACGCGGTGATCGCGGGATCGAGCTGGCGCAGGCTGCCGGCGGCGGCGTTGCGCGGGTTGGCGAAGAGCGCCTTGCCGGCCGCCTCCTGCCGGGCGTTGATGGCGGCGAAATCGGCGTGGGACAGGTAAACCTCGCCGCGCACCTCGCAGACCTCCGGCCATCCGGACCCCGCGAGCGTCTCCGGAATGTCCTGCACCGTGCGGGCGTTGGCGGTGACGTTCTCGCCGACCTCGCCGTCGCCCCGGGTGGCGGCGGTGTCCAAGTGGCCGTCGACGTAGCGGAGCGAAAGGGACAGGCCGTCGATCTTCGGCTCCGCCGTGAAGGCGAGGGGCGCATCGTCCGGCCAGCCGAGGAAGCGGCGCACGCGCGCCACGAACTCGGCCACCTCCGCGTCGTCGAAGGCGTTTCCGAGAGACAGCATGGGCACGGCATGCCGGACCTTGGCGAACTTCTCCGACGGCTTGGCGCCCACGGAGGTGCTGGCTGCCCCCGTTCCGGCGAGATCGGGGAAACGGGTCTCGAGCGCCTCCATGCGCCGACGCAGGCGGTCGTACTCCGCATCCGAGATCTCCGGTGCGTCCTCCTGGTAGTAGAGCCGATCGGCTTCCAGGATCGCGTCGGAGAGGCGCGCGTGCTCGGCGCGCGCCTCCTCGGCGGTGAGGTCGAGATCGGACGGATCGGATTTCGCTGCGGCCATGGCGGGGTTCTAACGCATCGGCGGCCCACGGGGAGTCGGCCGGGGCCCGGCATCCCCGCTTCCCTCAGGGCGAATCCCCGAGCAGGTCGTTGCGGCCGGCCAATCGGAAGGCCGCCAGGAATACGGCGGCCACGAGGGCCGCGACGGCGTGCAGCGCCAGCATGGGGGCGATCCAGCCGGCGAGGGCGGTGCCGACCACCGAACCGAGGTTCATCGTCGCCATGTAGACCTCGAACTGCGTGGCGGCCCCGGCACGCCCGCGGCTCGCCTGAAGGAGGGCCGGCATGAGCGCGACGATCAGCAAACCCGGCAGCATGTTGGTGAGCGCCAGGATCAGCGGGCCCGCGGGCCCGACGAGACCGAGGCCCAGGAGCGCGCCGGCGAGGAGGAAGGTGCCGGCGCTGGCCAGCAGCAGGGCGCGCAGCGGCCGGACCGGCCCGGCCCTGTCGGACCAGACCCCGATGGCCAGAGCCCCGGCCGTACCGCTCGCGAGCGCCAGGACGGCCTGGAGCCGCGACAGGGCGGCGGGGTCCCAGCCTTGACCCTGAAGCAGATCGATCGAGAACGGCAGCTCGAACAAGCCGAGGGCGCAGTCGAGGCCGAAGCAGAGGGCGAGGAGCCTCAAGGCCCGTGGCCGCCGGAGGGACACGGAGAGGCGCAGCAGGAAGCGCCGGACGGACAGAGGCCGCGGCGGCGCCCCCCGCCGGCTGAATGCCACCAGCGCGTCGGCGCGTCCCTCCCGGATCAGCAGCATCGGCAGGCTCGCCAGGACCGCGGTGGCGAGCAGCCAGCGGCTGCTGACCGCGATCCCGGAGGTCGCCAGCAGCCCCCCGAACAGGGCGGCGCTGAGGCTGGTGCCGACCACGAATCCGGCCCGCGTACAGGCGCTCACCCGTCCGAGTTCGGCCGGCGGAACGTGGTCCATGATCATGCGGTCGCAGGCGGTGTCGAGGAGCGCGGCGAACAGGCTGTGGATCAGGAAGATGAGGCCCAGCCAACTGATCCGGTCCGTGCCCGGCAGAAGCAGAAGCGCCAGGGTCGCGTGGCATCCGAGGATCGCCGCGACGGCGAACGGCCTGCGCCGTCCCATCCGGAAGTCGCCGGCACGGTCGATCAGCGGTCCCCACAGGATCGGCTGCAGGGTCCAGGGCAGGCCCGCCAGCGCGAAGTGAAACCCGATCTCGGCCGCCGACACCCCCTGCACCGCGAGGTGGTTGGCGAGGGCCGTCAACGAGAAGCCGGCGACCACGCCCTGGTAGAGGTAGGTGGCGAAGAAGACGCCGTAGCGGGCACGGCGTCCGGCGAGGCTCGGCCAGCCGCGAGCGGCTTCGATCAGGCTTGCCGCTCGGAGCGCGATCAAGCCGAACGGCCCTTGCCGGCCCGCTCACGACCCACGATGGTCCTCATGCCGTCTTCACCGGGTCCATTCGCGCCGTGCCACGTCCCGACGATGCTAGCCCGTGCGTCCGGCCCCCGCGAGGCGTCGCGTGAGCGCGGCCGAGGTTTGGGTCGTCGACCTCGCGTCGTCGCCGGACCGGCTCGACCTCTGCGCCAGCATCCTCGACGATTCCGAGTGTGCCCGGGCGGATCGGTTCGCGCGGGCCGCGGATCGCGCCCGCTACGTGGCGAGCCACGCCGCGCTCCGGCTGATCCTCGCGGATCGGCTGGACCTCGATCCCACCGAGATCCGCTTCGCGACCGGGTCGGGCGGCAAGCCGTGTCTGGCCGGCGCCGCACGCGGCGTCCTCGCCTTCAACCTCTCGCATTCCGCAGATCGGGCGCTGGTCGGCCTGACGCCGGGCGCCGCGATCGGCGTCGATGTCGAGGTGGTGCGCCCCCTGCCGGATGCCGAGCGGATCGCGCGAACGCATTTCGCCGCCGACGAGGCCGCCGCCCTCGCGGCCCTTCCGGCGGACGCGCGCGCAGCGGCCTTCTTCGACCTCTGGACCCGCAAGGAGGCGGTGGTGAAGGCCCTCGGCACCGGCCTGTCTCTGCCCCTGGACCGGTTCAGCGTATCGCTCCCCCCGGCGGCGCCGCGGCTCCTGCGCGGCGCCCGGAGCGACGCCCGGATCGAGGCCTGGACCCTGGCGACGCTCGATCTCGGTCCGGCCTACGCCGCCACCGTCGCGGTTCGGTCGGCCGACGCAGCCGTCTCCTGCCGGGCATGGGCCGCGGACTGGCCGGATCGTCTCAGCTGAAACCGGCAAAACCGCGCTTGCGGCCCGGGGAAGGCACGGCTATACACCCGTCGCCGGCCCCAGCGGACACGCAGGGCCGCCTTCGGAGTGTAGCGCAGTCTGGTAGCGCACCACGTTCGGGACGTGGGGGTCGCAGGTTCAAATCCTGCCACTCCGACCAATCTTTCCCGAGATTCAGCATCATCCCGGCACTGACCGCCGACCGCTCCTTCGCGTGAAGGGCGGCACCTGGCGCATCAGGCTGTGCGAAGCGGGCCCTGGAGTGCGATCGACATCCGGCCCGCCGATGACGGATTGCTCTGTTCGCTCGTCTGATACTCCGCCAGCCGCGGCGCGGTCAGGTTGCGCAGTTCATGGAGCAGCGCCGCCTGCGCGGGCTCAGCCGAGAAGGCGTGATCCGCGTCGGCGATGACGCGGACGGGCTCGCCCAGGATCGCGGCCGCTTCGTCCAGGGAACCGAGCTGGGTCCGAAGATCGACCAGGCCGAGGTCGCCGGCACTGTAGATGACGACGAGCCTCGCTCCGCGGCGACGCACGTCGGCGATGCGCGCGCTGATCGATCGCGATCGTTCGTTCGACCCGGCGGGTTTGACGAACTTGTCGATCAGCCGCGCGGTGCTGCGCCGCGCGAGGGACCGGACGATCTTGCCGACCGGCGCCGCCCCGGTCAGGAGCCGCCGCCAAGTTCCCCATTTGAGCAACATGGCGGCGTAGGCCGAGATATGTCGGGCCGGCTTGGCGCCGTACGACTCGCCGCCGTGCGTCAATTCCCAATCGAAGCAGTACAGATTGATCAGGACCGCGGCGGTGATCCTGGGATCCTGGCAGATGGCGTGGAAGGCCAGATAGGCACCGTTGCAGGCGCCGACGACGATGACGGGCCGTGCCGTGTCCTCGGTGAGGACGTCGATGGCCGCGCGGAGGTCGCCGACGGCATCGAGCTTGTAGAGCGGCGACTCGCCGTCCGGCCGGTCGGCACTATCCCCGACCCCGCGGAGGTCCATCCGCAGCGAGGTCACGCCGAAGCGTGCGAGGGTCCGGGCCAGTGTCGTGGTGTGCCGGCCGTGGCCGGAATGCACGAAGGCGCCCAAGTTGACGAAGAGCACGGCGGGGGTTCTGGGCAGCACGGCCGGGGGCTGGCACCGGATGCCGAACAGTCCGTTCCCGAACCGAAGGGGCGCCTCGCTCCATCCCGCGCCGGTCATCGTCGTGTCCGCTGCCGGCGGACAGAGCGACCGGCCCGGTCGCTCCGCAGCATCCTCGGAGACGAAGTCCAGGATCCGCGTGCGCGTCGCCTCCGGCATGCTGCTCTGATGCGCATCCGTCAGAAGGCAGCCGAGCCTGGGGAATTCGCCGGCTTCGGCCCGGCTGCCCTGCTGCGTGAACTTGGCAGCGAGGTGTGCCAGATCGGGGCCCAGAAGGAGGATCCGGGGCGCCGGCGGCCGCGCAGCGC
This sequence comes from Methylobacterium sp. E-046, assembly GCF_022829625.1. NCBI lineage: Bacteria > Pseudomonadati > Pseudomonadota > Alphaproteobacteria > Hyphomicrobiales > Methylobacteriaceae > Methylobacterium > Methylobacterium sp. E-046. The sequence continues at coordinate 21,544 of NZ_JAKSYP010000183.1, forward strand.
GGCAGAGATCGATCTGCGCCACATCCTCCTTCAGGTCCGCGTTCACGCTGAAGCCACCCACGGATAACAGGCCCGGCCGCTTCACCAGGGGGGTACCGTCCGGCTCGATATCGACGAGGCGCGCCTGCATCTCCATCTCGCGCAGATAGGCGCGGCCCCGCGTGAACGGCGCGAGGAGGACCAGCCGGTCGACACCGCCTTCCGCCGCGACGAGCGCCGCCAGCGTCGCCCCGAAGCGCAGGCCGACGAGGACGATCTCCTCCGCCTTCGCCTCGTCCCGCAGGACGCGAACGGCCCCGCGGATCGCGTCACAGGCGCTGGCTAGTCGTACGGGCGTGTCTTCCGAGTCGCCTTCACCCGGATAGTCGAAGCGGGCAACTGCGCAGCCCGCGGCCGCGATCCCTTCACTGAGGTCACGCCACCAGCGATGCACCGTATGCTGTTCATAACCGAATGTCCCGCAGAGCACGACGCCGCGGTTATTGCGACCGGCGCCGTACCAACCGAAATTTCCATCCAGCCAAAACGGTTTCATGGTATCGAACATGCGATGAAATTTTGAAAATTGTAAATTTTGGACTGGTCGGCCGTCAATGCGGCGAATAATAAATAATCGGTGTTGTGAAGACGTAGGGCTACCTAAGTAGATTCACGAAAATTTGCCGATCACGGGGTCGAGCGCGGGCTCCCTTGAGGGCCGGGTGCTCCATGACCGGACGATCGCGCCGACCCTTCCCCCGCGGCCGCCATCGCGAGGCCTGCGCGGTCGGACGGGGTGGGGCGCCGCTCGGCGCTGAAAGGTCCGTGACGCCGGCCCGGAGTTGGGCTGGGGCGGGGAGGCGCATGCCGCCGCAGAAGCGGGGTGGAACTCGTCGCAAGTGTCTCCAACGAGCCCCCGCGCTCGGCAGCGCCATCCGCACCTCTTCACGTCGACGCGGCGGGCGGATCGGAACGCAGGACTCGACAGCGCTCGCCGCGGACCGGCGCGGACCAACGGGCGCGACCCGGGGCTCGAAGATCGACGGGCAGACCCGATGGCGCGGCAGCAGCGTCGCCCTCTGCCCCATCGCCGACGCGTTTCCTGCGACAGCACCGCGGCGAGCGTCTATGGCTCCCGCTCATGGCCACGAGATCGCCAGCACCGGACCGACCGTCGCCGACCGCCTCCGCGGCATGGCGCGCCTTCGCGCAGAGCTTCGTCGCCTGCGCTGTTCTGGCAGGCGCGACGGCGCTGATCTTCGTCGCGGCCCTCGATCCCTACGGTTTACGGGCCGCACCCGGACGGCCGCCGGGCCCGATCATGGATGCCAACCAGCGGCTGTCCTACCCGCAGATCGCCCGCGGCGGCAGGTTCGATGCGGCGGTGTTCGGCACGTCCACCGCGCGGCTGCTCGACCCGGATGCCCTGGACGCGGCCTTCGGCGCCACGTTCGCGAATCTGGCGGTCAACGCCGCGACCCCGGATGAGCAGATCCGTCTCGCGGACCTGTTCCTGGCTGGCCGACCGGTCCGGGTCATCCTGTTCGGGCTCGACACGACGTGGTGCGCCGCCGATCCGCCGACACGGACCGCCAACGCCTTCCCCGACTGGCTCTACGCGGAGGCTGTATCCTGGGGCGCTCTGCGGCAGGCCAGCCTGCGCTCCGTGACGGTGGCGTTCCAGGCCGGTCTGGCGCGGCTCGGCCTGGAACGGCCGCGCATCCGCCGGGACGGTTACGCCGTCTTCACACCGTCGGAGGACCGGTACGATCCGGAGCGGGCGCACGCCCACATCCAGGCCGGCGCCCTCGATCCGGCCGCGCACGCGGACGCCCCCGACTCGGCAATGCCCGCGCTGACGCGGCTCGACCAGCTCCTCGGTCGAGTTCCGGCGGATGCGCTGAAGCTCGTGGCGTTCATGCCGGTGCACGTTGTGGCGCAGGGTACCCCGGGGACGCCGGCGGGGCGGCGCGAGGCCGCCTGCAAGGCGCGCGTCGCGGCGATCGGCGCACGACGCGGCGCGGTGGTGGTGGATTTCCGCATCCGATCGCCGATCACCGCGCAGGACGCGCATTACTGGGACGCGCTGCACTACCGCCTGCCGATCGCGGCGCGCATCGTACAGGATCTGAAGGACGCCGTGGCGCGCGGGACGAGCGATCCCGCGGGCGATTTTCAAGTGCTCGCACGCCCCTGACGGGTTGGATCAGGCGGCCGCACGCTCCGCGCGCGCCCATCCCTCCCGGGTGGCGCTGCAGTAATCGCCGTACCGCCCATCCCGGATCGCCGCCCGGGCGCCGGCCATCAGGTCCTGATAATAAGCGAGGTTGTTCCAAGTCAGCAGCATCATCCCGAGTATCTCATTCGACCGAACCAGATGATGCAGGTAGGCGCGGGAGTAATCCCGGGCAGCTGGGCACGTCGAGGCGTCGTCGAGCGGCGCCGTGTCCTCCGCGTGGCGGGCGTTGCGCAGGTTGATCCGGCCGTGGCGCGTGTAGGCAAGCCCGTGGCGCCCGGCGCGGGTCGGCATCACGCAGTCGAACATGTCGATGCCGCGGGCGACCGCGCCCAGGATGTCGTCCGGCGTGCCGACACCCATCAGGTAGCGAGGCTTGGCCTGCGGCAGATGCGGTTCCACCGTCTCGATCATGGCGAACATCACCGCCTGCGGCTCGCCCACCGCGAGGCCGCCGACCGCGTAGCCCTTCAAGTCGAGGTCGGTCAGGGAGCGGGCGCTCTCGATCCGGAGCGCCGGAACGTCGCCACCTTGAACGATGCCGAACATCGCGCGGCCGGGCTGCTCGCCGAAGGCGATACGGCAGCGTTCGGCCCAGCGCAGGGACAGGTGCATCGCCTTCTCGATGGCGCCGTGCTCGGCCGGGAGGCGGACGCACTCGTCGAGCTGCATCTGTATGTCGGAGCCGAGCAGGCCCTGGATCTCGATGGATCGCTCCGGGCTCATGTGGTGGGCCGTGCCGTCGATGTGCGAGCGGAAGGTGACGCCCTGCTCGTCGATCTTCCGCAGCGCCGAGAGGGACATGACCTGGAAGCCGCCGGAATCCGTCAGAATCGGCCGGTCCCAGTTCATGAATCGGTGCAGGCCGCCGAGCCGTGCCATCCGCTCGGCGCCCGGCCGCAGCATGAGATGGTAGGTGTTCCCGAGCACCACGTCGGCGCCGAGGTCGCGGACCTGCTCCGGATACATCGCCTTCACGGTCGCCGCCGTCCCGACCGGCATGAAGGCCGGCGTTCTGATGGTGCCGCGGGCCGTGGCAATCTCACCCGTGCGGGCGGTGCCGTCCTGCGCGACGAGGGTGAAGCCGAAAGGGACGGAGTCGGTCATGGTACATCCGCGCCCGGGCCCGGGAAGAGCAGGCTGGCGTCACCGTAGGAGTAGAACCGGTATCCGCTCTGGATCGCGTGCGCGTAGGCGGCCTGCATGGTCTCCAAGCCCGAGAAGGCGGAGACAAGCATGAAGAGGGTCGAACGCGGCAGGTGGAAGTTGGTCATCAGCGCGTCGATGGCGCGAAATCGGTAGCCGGGCGTAATGAAGATGTCGGTAGGGCCCGAGAAGGCCGCGAGCCGCCCATCCGGACCGGCGGCGCTTTCGAGGAGGCGGAGAGCCGTCGTGCCGACGGCCACGATCCGACCGCCCGCGGCGCGGACGGCGTTGAGCGCTCCGGCCGTGGCGGCGTCGAGATGGCCGACCTCCGCGTGCATCCGATGGCTCTCCGTATCCTCTGCCTTGACGGGCAGGAAGGTGCCGGCACCCACGTGAAGGGTCACGTGGTGGCGTTGCAGCCCGGCGGCGTCGAGGTCCGCCAGCAACGCCTCTGAGAAGTGCAGGCCCGCGGTCGGGGCCGCGACGGCGCCGAGATTGCGGGCATAGACCGTCTGGTAATCGGTCGCGTCCCGAACATCGGTGGCGCGCTTGCCGGCGATGTAGGGGGGCAACGGCAGGGCGCCTTCGGCCGCGACGGCCGCGTCGAGGTCCGAGCCGGCCCGATCGAACTCGAGCAGGATCTCGCCGGCCTCCGCTTTCCCCACCACCACGGCCGTAAGGTCGCCGAAGCGCAGCGTATCGGTGGGGCTGAGCCGCTTGGCCGGTCGTGCGAAGGCGCGCCAGCGGGCGGGCGCCTCCCGCAGATGCAGCAGAACCTCGGTTCGCTGGCCGGGCGCGCCGGGACGCGTGCGCACGCCGGTGAGCCGGGCCGGGATCACCCGCGTGTCGTTAAAGACCAAGGCGTCGCCCGCCCGCAGGGCGCCAGGCAGGTCACGCACCATTTTGTCCGCCAGCGGCGCGCCGGGGCGCACCACGAGCATTCGCCCGGTGTCGCGCGGCTCGGCCGGACGCAGGGCGATGCTGGTCTCCGGAAGATCGAAATCGAAGAGGTCCACGCGCATCGCCGGCTGCCTGCACCGAACGGCAGCAGGTTTCAACCGCGGAACCGGTGCGGGGCGTGCCCGTTTTCCGCGTCACCGAGACGCGAGAAGCTCCGCCGATGCCCTGGTACGCCGTGCGACCCCGAGATGAAGCCGACCCGCGCTGGCCTTTGCCGGGAAAGGTCGAGATCGTTCTGAAGGCGGAGAATCCTGAGAGCGCTCGGACGAAGTTCGAGGCGGCCTATCCGAGTCAGCCTTTCGGCAGTCCGGCCCTGTCGGTGCCCAACGCCGGCGTGGGGAGCTTCCGTGGGGATGCCGATGCGCTGACTGTGACCGAAACGGGCGAGCCGCCCGCATCGCGGGATTGAGGCCGATGACGATATCGAGCCACCCCGGACGGGTCACGTTGGATGGCCAACTCCTCGGCTACTGGGAGCGGGAGGCAGCGCGTCTGGATGCCCTAGCCACCGGGTCGCGCTTTGCTTGGCAACGCCGCAGGTACCTTCGGAAGGCGGAGGTTGCCCGCGCCAAGGCAGAGCTCAGCCGCCAGCGCGAGGCTACGCGTGGTCAGGACGGAAGCGCGTCGGAGACTTAGCTAGGGCTAAGAATTTTTCGGTGCCCTAGAACCTTTGCCGTGGCCTTGGCCGTGTGTCGTCCCTTAAGGGGCCAGCGACTCGCAGACGGCGCACACCATGGACCGCACACAGAAAGCCGCCCTCCTGAGCGCCGGCGTCGGCCTCGCCGTCACCGCCCTCAAATTCTATGCCGCTGCCGCCACCGGCAGCCTCGCCCTGTATTCCGACGCACTGGAAAGCATCATCAACGTCGTTGCGGCGGTGGGCGCCTTCGTGGCCCTGCGGGTGGCTGCGCGACCGGCGGACGAAGATCATCCCTATGGCCACCACAAGGCCGAGTTCTTCTCGGCGGTCATCGAAGGTGCGCTGATCGTCGTTGCGGCGCTCCTGATCCTGCGGGACGCCTATTTCGGTCTTCTCGCCCCCAAGCCCCTCGACGCGCCGGTGCTCGGCCTCGCCATCAATTTCGGCGCGAGCATCATCAATGCCGTCTGGGCCTTCGCGCTGATGCGGTGGGGCCGAATGTGGCGCTCACCGGCCCTCATTGCCGACGCTCGGCACGTCTTCGCGGATGTCGTGACATCCTGCGGTGTACTCGCCGGCGTGAGTGCGGTTCTCGCGACGGGCTACCCCGTCCTCGATCCGGCCGTGGCTGGCTTGGTGGCGCTCCACATCCTCTGGTCCGGTTTCCAGATGGTTCGGGAATCCGTCGACGGTCTGATGGATCGCGCTGCCTCACCCGAACTGATCGCGGAGATTCGAACGCTGATCTCGAAGCATGGTGAGGGCGCCTTGGAAGCCCATGATGTGCGGACGCGATCCGCCGGTCAGGCCACCTTCATCGACTTCCATCTGGTCGTGCCGGGAACGATGACGGTCGAGGATTCGCATTCCATCTGCGACCGCCTGGAAAGCGCTCTCGAGACGACGATCACCGGGGCCGTCGTGACGATCCACGTCGAGCCGGCAGCGGAAGCGAAGGCACACGGCTTGCCGGTCCTCTAGGCGACGGTCTCGCTGATGCGGCGGCCCCGGAGGAGGGCTCGCCCGGTACGATAGGCACGCGCGCGAACACGATCTACGTGCCGCTGACCTGCCTGAACACGGAAGGACTCGTCCATGGTAAGCGACCCGTCAGCCCGATGGTCACCGTCGTGCTGCGCCCTGACCGGTCCGACGGGGCGACCCCGTACTGGAACACCAACCACGATGCGACGCGCACCTCCGACCGGGGGGCCGTCGATTGTGGGGGACGACGACCTTGTCGACTCATCGAGTCTTCTCCAACCTGTGCCTCAGCTCCAGGCATGGGACGGCGGGTTCACGCCGTTCAACGCATGATTGCCGATGATGGCATACTTCCAGCGCACCGGATCGTGGAGCGTGTGCGTCCGGGCGTTGCGCCAGTGGCGATCGAGATTCTCCGCTGCCAGCGTCGAGCGGGTGCCCGAAAGCTCGAAGAGCTTGTTCGAGGCCGCCAGCGCGACTTCAGTGGTGAGGACCTTGGCTTCCGCTACGGACAGTTGCGCCGCCGCGACACTCTCGGCGGTCGGACGAGCGACTGCGTCGTCGAGGGCGAGGCCGGCCCGATCCAGCAACGCTTCGGCGGCGTGCTGGCGGATGGTCAGATCGCCGATCGCCTGAATGGTGTACGGGTCTTCGGAGGCGCGCTCCAGCCCGCTGTCGATCCACGGCCGCGCCTTCTCGCGCACGAAGCGTATCGTGTCGTCCAGGGCTTCACGCCCAATCCCGGCGTCGACGGCCCCCTGAATGATCTGAAATACCGCCCCATCCGCGGTCGGCGCCGCGTAGCCCTTCCAAGCTGGGACAAGGTGGCTCCTGGGCACCCGCACGGCATCGATGAGAACCGTGCCGCTCGCGGTGCCGCGTTGGCCGAAGCTCGACCAGTCGTCGAGCACGGTGAGGCCCGGCGCATCCCGCGCCGCGATGGCGTACCAGGCCCGACCCTCGTCATCGAGGGCCACGATCGGCACGCGGTGAGCCAGAAGCGCCCCCGTGGCGTAGAACTTCTCGCCGCGCACGACCACATGGTCGCCGTGATCGGTGAAGCGCGTGTCAAAGTCCGCCGCCCGCTTGGTGCCGCGCTCCGAGAACGCGTTGCCGAACCGGATGCCGCTGAGCACCTCGTCGAACAGGAGTCGCTTCTGCGCCTCGTCCGAGACCGTGCGGATCGCCGCCACGATGCCGAGGTGGTTCTGCGCGATCTGCGCGATGGCTGGATCGGCCGCCGCGATGATCGCGATCACCCGGGCGAGGGTGCGGTACGAGACCTCGGGCCCACCAAAAGCCCGCGGCACGTTGATCGACCACAGTCCACTCTGCGAGAAGGCATCCAGTTCAGCGAGGGGACGTACGGACGCGCGGTCACGCTCCGAGGCGCCTGCCCGGAACGCAGTCGCGAGCCGATGGGCGACGGCGAGTGCCTCGGCGTCGTCACGGATGACGTGGGCGGGAACGGGTGACCGGGTGGGGCCCGGTGTGCCTCTGGGATTCTCCGGCGCGAGCGTGCGCGCATCGACGGCGACGTTCATGATGCAACTCCGACAGGACAGGATTTCGCAGTCTTACGCGGCGCTCAGGCCGCCTGGGCTCGCGTCTCGCGGGCGGCTTCCAGGGCGCGGACGCGCGGGATCACGTGCTGCCCGAAATAAGCGACCTCTTCTTGGAAGTGCAGGAACGCCAGCAAGGCCAGATCGGCGCCCGCATCCTTGAGGGCGAAGATCCGCTCGGCGATCTGGTCCGGCGTGCCAATCAGGTTGGTCTTGAAACCGTCATTGTACTGGACGAGGTCCTCGAAGCTGGATTGCGCCCAGTTGCCTTCGCCCTCTGGCGAGGACTTGCCGGCGTTCTTTGCCTCATGGCCAAAGGCCTTCACGGCATCTGGATCAGCGCCGTCGATGATCTCCTGAAGGACGGCGCGGGCCTCCTCCTCGGTATCACGGGCGATCACGAAGGCATTCACGCCGATCCGCGGGCGATTGCCAGTCTCGTCTGCCTTGGCACGGATGTCGTCCACCTGAAGGCGGATGTTTTCCGGCGTGTTGCCGTTGGTGAAGTACCAGTCGGACACGCGCGCCGCCATGTCGCGCGCCGCCCGCGACGAGCCCCCCTGAAAGATCTCCGGCAGGGACTGAGCGGGCTTCGGCTTCAGGGTGTAGTTGCTGTAGCGGTAGAAGTCGCCGCGGAAGGTGAAATTGTCCTCGGTCCAGATCCCGCGCAGGCTTCGGATGAACTCCTCCGATCGGCGGTAGCGTTCGTCGTGGTCCAGCCAGGGCTCACCGATGGCGCGGAACTCGCCCGAGAACCATCCCGAAACGATGTTGACCGCGACGCGGCCTTCGGTGAGTTGCGAGATCGTCGCGATCTGCTTCGCAGCGAGCGTCGGATTCCAAGGCCCCGGCAGGATCGCGGCAATTACCTTGAGGCGCGTGGTCGCCGCAAGTAGTGCGTGGCTGAAGGCGACGGACTCGTGCTGATATTCGGCGCCGTATCCCGCAGTGAAGCGGATCTGCGTCAGGCCGTAATCGAAGCCCGCCTCCTCGGCGATCTGCGCAAGCTTGCGGTTGTACGCCGCGTCCCAGCTCGTCCGCTGCGGGATCTTGCTGATGACGAGACCGCCCGACACATTGGGTACCCAATAGGCGAAGCGGATCGGTTCGGGAGGCGATGTATCGCTATGAGAATTGGTCATCCGGCATTACCTCGCATGAGCGGCGCACACGCGCCGTCTTACCTGCTGTCGATCGCCGTGAACTGAATACAACATGCAGAACGCGGGCAATCACGCAAGGACACGGAAAGTATTCCGACGCGGAGCCCGCAGGTCAAAGGAACACGTTACTTTTTTTATGACAGTAATGACGATGCTCTGCTACGGAGAGCGTATCGCATGCACGATTATCCTACGCCGTCAGCGTGCGATCCGGCTCGTGTAGGCGACGCCACGCGTAGACCGAGAAGACGCCGATCAGGCACGCGGCGAGGCCGAACCACGTGAACGCGTATTGCAGGTGGTTGTTCGGCAGGTCGATGCGCAGTTGCCCACCTCGTGGCCACGTGGTCTGATCCGGCACCGCATCCGCCTCGATCAGGTAAGGGGCCGCATCTGCGAGGCCGCGGGCAGCCGCGATGCCGGCGACGTCGCGGTTGAACCATTCGCCCAGCGTCGGATCGGGTTCCGGCACGAACATGGTCCGGGGTTCGCTGGCCCGAAGAATGCCAGTGACCTCTGTCGGCCCCTCGATCAGACCGTTCCGGCGGTCACCCTGCGCCTTCAACTCGGTCGGCACGAAGCCGCGATTGATCAGTACCAAGCCGCCATCTTCGCGCGCGAACGGCGTGAGGACGTAGTAGCCCTGAAGCGCCCGGCCCGGCGTCTCACCGGCAGCGAGGCCGTGGACCAGCGTTTCCCGGTCGTTGAGAAAGCGGCCCGTCACGCGGACGTGGCGAAACTCGTCGCGATTCGGCTCCCAGGTCGCCGACGACGGCGGCGGCACCGGCTCGGCACGGGTCTGGCGCAGGATCCGGGTGATGAGATCCTCCTTCCAGGCCCTGCGCTCGAGTTGCCAGGTCCCCAGGCCCAGAAGGATCGCGAGGGCGATCAGGGATGCCATCCCCGGCGCGATCAGGTCACGCCACGCCGGCCGCGATGATCCCGACCGGTTCACGGCTCGAAGCGTCCCTGCTCGGCCTTGTTGCTGTATTGCAGCGCGATCAACATGCCCTTCAGCGGACGGACCAGGATCAGGCTGAGACCGATCGAGAGCGTCGTGGCCACCAGGGCGTGGACCCAGATCGGCGGCTCGTAGGTGATCTCCATCCAGAGGGCGAGGCCGACCACGATCAGTCCCACGATCGACATCACGAAGAACGCCGGTCCATCGGCCGAATCGAAGTGCGTATAGTCGAGGCCGCACGCCTCGCAGGAGGGGCGCAGGGTCAAGTAGCCCTTGAACAGGTGACCCTCGCCGCAGCGCGGGCATCGGCCGCGCAAACCCGTCGGGATCGGCGGCGGCGGCGAATAGGTGCGTTGGTCCACGTGCACACTCCAGACCGATCCGGGAAACCGCTTCCGGACGACGCCCGGAGCATTCCATCGATATGGGGATCCCATCGCGCCGAAACGAAAAAGGGCGGCCCAAGCCGCCCTTCGCAGACCCGCCATGCATCAGCGAGATGGATCGCCGTCAGTGGGCGCCACCGCCGTGGAAGACACCCGAACCCCACACGTAGATGGCGGCGAACAGGAACAGCCACACGACATCGACGAAGTGCCAGTACCAGGCCGCGAACTCGAAGCCGAGATGCTGACGGGTGGTGAACTCGCCCGCATAGGTCCGGAACAGGCACACTGCCAGGAAGATGGTGCCGATGATGACGTGGGCGCCGTGGAAGCCCGTCGCCATGAAGAAGGTCGACGAGTAGATGCTGCCCGAGAAGCCGAACTCGGCGTGGCTGTACTCGTAGGCCTGGCAGGCCGTGAACAGCACGCCGAGGATGATGGTCAGCCACAGACCATACTTCAGACCCTTGCGATCACCTTCGAGCAGCGCGTGGTGCGCCCAGGTCACCGTGGTGCCTGAGGTGAGAAGGATGAGAGTGTTCAGGAGCGGCAGGTGCCAGGGATCGAAGGCTTCGATGCCCTTCGGGGGCCAGACGCCGCCGGTGAATTCCACGCGGGAGACCTGGATCGGATCGGCGGTATAGAGGGCAGCCTCGAAATACGCCCAGAACCACGCCACGAAGAACATCACCTCGGAGGCGATGAACATCATCATGCCGTACCGGTGATGGAGCTGCACGACACGGGTGTGATCGCCCGAATTGGCCTCGTGCGCCACGTCCTTCCACCACGAGTACATCGTGTAGAGGACGCCTATCGCACCGGCGCCGAAGATGTACGGGCCGGGCGTCAAGGTACCGATCTGGAGGCTTTTCATCCAGAAGACAGCGCCGAACGCCATCAGAAAGCCCGAGAAGGCCCCGATCAGCGGCCATGGACTTGGATTCAGGATGTGAAAGTCGTGATTCTTGGCATGCGCCTCGGCCATCGTCCCGTCGCTCCTCACCCTTGCGCCCCGCGCCGTTCCCGGCATTCGGCCTTACGCTGCTTGCCCTTGGCTGGACGCGACCGAGACCCCGCCCAAGCTTGCCGGCACGTTTAGTCTGTGCGGGTCCGTCTTGTCACGGTCCCGCGATCAGAAATCGCCCTTCGATCCGGAAGACGCTGAATTCGCCACACTCCCCGTCACCGGCTGACCGTTCTTGGCGGCGAAGTAGGTGTAGGACAGCGTCATCTCGGACAGGTGCGCGGTGTTCGAGTCGTCCCGGACCGCCGGATCAACGTAGAACACCACCGGAACGTCCAGGGTTTCACCGGGTTGAAGCGTCTGCTCGTTGAAGCAGAAACAGGCGATCTTCACGAAGTAGCTGCCCATCAGGCCGGGCTGGACGTTGAACGTCGCCACACCCGTCGACGGTTTGGATCCGGTGTTCTGCACGCGGAAGAACACCGTCTTGGTCTCCCCCAACGTGGCCTCGACGCGGTTCGCCTCGGGGGCGAACTTCCACGCCAGACCCGGGGCCACGTTCGTGTCGAAATGCACCACCATGCTGTCGTGGGCCCGCGCCGCCGACGCGGCGAGGGCGGGGCCCTGACGCGGGGTCCCGTCGTAACCCGTCGCCTTGCAGAAGGCGTCGTAGAGCGGCACCGACGCGAAGGCGAGCCCGATCATCCCGATCGCCAGACCCGCGCAGGCGAAGGCCGTCCGGGTGGCCCCACGTCCGGGGTTGGCACGGGGTGTCATCATCGCGCCCTCCTTACATCGGCCGGCTGAGGATCTGCGGTCCGAGTTTGACGATCGTCAACACGAAGAAGAGCAGCACCCAGGCACCGAGCGCCAACGCGATGGCGATCGACCGCTTGCGGCGCCGCGCCTCCTCCTCCGGCGTCAGGGGACGGTGCTGGACCTCGGGATTCCCCATGGCGGTCAGCCCAGGACCGGCCGGAACAGGCCGAAGCTCTGCTCGGCGAGAAGCGCCGAGAACAGGGCGAACAGGTAGAGGATCGAGAAGCCGAACATGCCCATTGCAGCGCGCTTCTCCGCCTCGCCGTGGCGGTTCCGGAGCACGCGGATGCTGAAGGCGATCATGCCCACACCGCCCACGAGGCCGATCACCGCGTAGAGGAGGCCTCCGAAGCCCAACGCAACAGGCACGAGACCGAGCGGCGCAAGGAACAGCGAGTACCATACGATCTGCCGGCGGGTGGAAGCCGGTCCGGCCACGTTCGGCATCATCGGGATGCCGGCGCGGGCGTATTCGTCGGCCTTGATGAGCGCCAGCGCCCAGAAGTGCGGCGGCGTCCAGATGAAGATGATGGCGAACAGGATCAGGGACTCGATTCCGACCGACCCGGTCACCACGGCCTGGCCGATCACGGGCGGCAGCGCGCCGGCGGCCCCGCCGATGACGATGTTCTGCGCGGTCGCTCGCTTCAACCACATGGAGTAGACCACCGCGTAGAACACGATGGTGAAGGCGAGGAGCGCGGCGGCCAGGAGATTGGCGGCCAGCCCCAGCACCACCACCGAGGCCACCGACAGGAACAGCCCGAAGCCGAGGGCCTCCTCGGACGTGATCTTGCCCGCAGGAATCGGCCGCTTTGCCGTGCGGCTCATCACGGCGTCGATGTCGGCATCCCACCACATGTTGAGGCAGCCGGAGGCCCCGGCGCCGATCGCGATGGCGAGCAGGGAAATCGCGCCGATGGCCGGCTGCACGTGGCCCTGCGACACGACCATCCCGACCAGGGCGGTGAAGATCACGAGGACCATCACCCGCGGCTTCAGCAGGGCGAAGTAATCCGGCACATCCCCGCCTGCGGCCGAGAGGGCCGGAGCTGGGACGTCCGGTCCGATGCTGTTCGTCAGGCTCGTCATCGCGTCTGCTGCTGCTGTGCCGGCGCCCGGCCACGCGCGTCACGGCCGAGTCACGTTACGAATTCGACGTGTTTCAAGGGACGGCGCGAGTGGGGCCCGGGACTGCTCCCCGGCCCGTGCTCGTCGCCCTCAGCGCTCGCCCTTGCCGGGAGGCCGCGGATCGGCCACCGGGGAAGGGCGAGGGCCGCCGAAGCGGCCCTCGCGGTGTGTCTATCAGTGCGCGCCCGGCTCGTCGACGATGCGGGGCAGCGTCTCGAACTGGTGGAACGGGGGCGGCGAGGAGAGCGTCCACTCGAGGGTGGTGGCGCCTTCACCCCATGGATTGTCCGCGGCCCGCTCCTTGGAGCGGAAGGCCAGGACCACGCCGATCACGAACACGAACATGCCGAGACCAAAGATGTGGCCGCCGTAGGTCGATACCTTGTGCCACTGTGCGAAGGCATCCGGATAGTCGGCGTAGCGACGCGGCATGCCGGCGAGACCGAGGAAGTGCATCGGGAAGAACAGGACGTTCGCTCCGATGAAGGCCAGCCAGAAGTGCAACTTGCCGGCCCATTCCGGGATGATGTGACCGGTCATCTTCGGGAACCAGTAGTAGATGCCGGCGAAGATGATGAACACGGCGCCGAGCGAGAGCACGTAGTGGAAGTGCGCGACCACGTAGTAGGTGTCGTGCAGGTACTTATCGACCGCCGAGTTGGCCAGCACGACGCCGGTCACACCGCCGACCGTGAAGAGGAAGATGAAGCCCACCGCCCAGTGCATCGCGGCGGTGAAGCGGATGGAGCCGCCCCACATGGTGGCGATCCACGAGAAGATCTTCACGCCGGTCGGGACCGCGATCACCATCGTGGCGAACACGAAGTAGGACTGCGTCTGGAGCGAGAGGCCGACGGTGTACATGTGGTGGGCCCACACGACGAAGCCGACGACGCCGATCGCCACCATGGCGTAGGCCATCGCGAGGTAGCCGAAGACCGGCTTGCGGGAGAACGTCGCGATGATGTGCGAGACGATGCCGAAGGCCGGCAGGATCATGATGTAGACTTCGGGGTGACCGAAGAACCAGAACAGGTGCTGATACAGGATCGGATCGCCACCGCCGGCCGGGTCGAAGAAGGTCGTGCCGAAGTTGCGGTCTGTGAGCAGCATCGTGATGGCGCCCGCGAGAACCGGCAGCGACAGGAGCAGCAGGAACGCGGTGACCAGCTCGGCCCAGGCGAAGAGCGGCATCTTGTGCAGCGTCATGCCGGGGGCGCGCATGTTCAGGATGGTGGTGATGAAGTTGATCGCGCCGAGGATCGAACCAGCGCCCGACAGGTGCAGGGCGAAGATCGCGAAGTCGACGGCCGGGCCGGGATGGCCGGCGGTCGAGAGCGGCGGATAGACGGTCCAACCGGTGCCCGCACCGGACGCGCCCGGCGCGCCCTCGACGAACAGCGAGCACAGCAGGGAGCAGAAGCCCGCCACCGTCAGCCAGAACGAAATGTTGTTCATGCGCGGAAACGCCATGTCGGGCGCGCCGATCATGAGGGGCACGAACCAGTTGCCGAAGCCGCCGATCAGCGCCGGCATCACCATGAAGAACACCATGATGAGGCCATGGCCCGTGACGAACACGTTGTAGGTCGCGGGGTTCGAGAAATACTGCAGGCCGGGCGCTTCCATCTCCATCCGGATGCCGAAGGAGAGGAACGCGCCGATCATGCCGGCACAGAAGGCGAAGAGCAGGTAGAGGGTGCCGATGTCCTTGTGGTTGGTCGACAGGAACCAGCGGGCGAAGAACGACGGCTTGTGGTCGTGGACCTCGTGGGCCTCGGCATGGGCTGCGGCTGTAGCCATGGATTCGGGTGCCTTGTGGATCTGATGGGTTCGGTTCGGTCAGCCGGGGCTCAGCGCGCCTCGGCGAAGCTCGTGCCGTTGTCGATGCGGGCGTACTTGGTCTTCGCTTCCTTGAGCCAGTCGGCGTAGGCTTGCTCGCTCACCACGCGGACCACGATCGGCATGTAGGCGTGGCGCTGGCCGCAGAGCTCGGAGCACTGGCCGTGGAAGGTGCCTTCCTTGTCGGCCTGGAACCACATCTGGTTCAGTCGGCCGGGAACGGCGTCGATCTTGAAGCCGAAGGCCGGCATTGCCCAGGAGTGCAGGACGTCGGCCGCGGTCACCTGGATCTTCACGATCTTGCCGACCGGGACCACCATCTCGTTGTCGGTCTGCAGCAGGCGCGGTTGCTTGTCTTCGTCGATGTTGGCGTCGAAGGTGAAGCCGCCGCCGTTCTCGGTCTGCGGGTACTCGTAAGACCAATACCAGGCGTGACCGATGACCTTGACGATCATGTCGGCCTTCGGATCCGAGAGCTGCGTGCGCAGCAGGCGGAAGGACGGGATCGCGACGGCGACGAGGATCAGCACCGGCACGATCGTCCAGGCGATCTCGATGGCGGTGTTGTGCGTCGTGCGCGAGGGCGTCGGGTTTCGCTTCTCGCCGAACCGGAAGATGCACCACAGGATCAGGCCCAGCACGAAGACCGAGATCGCCAGCGACAGCCAGTGAAGGCCGACCTCGAAGCTGAGGATGTCGCGACCGTTCTCGGTCACCTGGACCTGCCGGCTCATCTCCCACGGGACCGGCTGACCGAATCCCGCCGCCAGCGCGCCACTAACTGGGAAGAGCGAAGCGCCGAGGGCGGCGAGGCTCCAGAGTGACCGGTTGATCGTCCGCACCGTTCGCATCTGCCTCTCGTGGCTCCCCTGAACTGTCTGGCTACTGTCGGACATTCCGTCTTGATCGCGAGCGGGATTGTACCGACGTGACGGAGTAGCGGTTGTGTCACCCGGCATTATCCGACCGGGGCTTCAGACCACAAGGGCCGCCGAGGTGCAACCGCACAAGCGTCGCATCGGGCGCTTTCCAGGCAGTTCGCGGGCGCACGTGGCCCGCTCGCACAAGGGCGACGGGGTTGTCCACGGTTGGCATTGCCGGGTCCCCGCCCCACCGGATACGTGTTCGGCTCGAATAGGAGTGCTGGATGTCTTGGGAACCGGAGTGTCGACCCGGCGAGCTGCCCCCCGCCTCGGAGCAGGTGCCGATGCAGGTCATGGCCTATACGGGCGGCAAGCCTCGGCCGGGAGTTCGCGTGCTCGCCGCGGAGGTGCCGGTCAACCTCATCTACGGCAGCGTGCCGCACGCGGTGATGATGGCCACCCCCGTCGACCTGGAGGATTTCGCCTGCGGCTTCAGCCTCACGGAAGGGATCGTCGAAGGCATCGAGGAGATTCGAGAGACGCGGGTTGAGACCGGACCGGATGGGGTGCGGCTTCATGTCGAGCTGGCCCCCGGGCGCCTGCGCGAGCACTTGGCTCGCAAGCGCGCGATCAGCGGTCGCACCGGGTGCGGGGTCTGCGGCATCGAGGATCTCAGCGATCTCCCCTGGGCCGAGCGGCGGGCCGGGGGGACGGTGCAGGTGACGCTCCCGGCCATCGCGCGGGCGCTGTCGTCGCTGGATGCCGCTCAGAAGTTGGGAGCCGAGACCCGGGCGGTTCACGCCGCTGCCTGGGCGCGGCTCGACGGCAGCCTCGTCGCTGTCCGTGAGGATGTCGGCCGCCACAACGCCCTGGACAAGCTGATCGGCGCCTTGATGCGGGCCGGGACGGATACCGATGCGGGCTTTCTGGTGATCACCAGCCGCTGTTCCTTCGAGATGGTCGAGAAGGCCGCCCGCCTCGGAGCGGCCATCATCGTCGCGATCTCAGCGCCGACCGCCCTGGCCCTCGAACGTGCCCGCGCGCACGCGATAACGCTCTGCGCCATCGCGCGCGCCGACACGGTCACGATCTTCACCGGCGCGGAGCGGCTGATACCCGTCGAACCGGCTTATTGAGCGGCGCCCTGGTCCCTGTCGACCGTGCCCGGAACGATGGTCGCACCGCCGATCACCCGCACGGGCTTCTTCTCCGAAGGCGGATCCTTCCAATCCTTCGGCGCCGGTTTGGGTGCCTCCGCAACCACCGTCTCGGCAGGCTTGTCCGGCGCCGCGGCGCCGGGCGTTGCCGGCTGAGCCTTCCCGATGGAGGCCTCCCGGGGATCGGCCTTCACATCCGCCTTCGCATCCCGTCTGGCCCCGGCCTTGCCCGCTTCGGCGGGTGCGACGGTGGGGGCGGGCGCCTCAGGGCTGGTACGAAGCGATGGACGGAGTTCGGGCGGTTTAGCGGGGACCGCGCGCGCGACTTTACGCGGAACGCCGGACCGGCCGCCGGCATCGGGGTTGACGCCGTCGGGATTCAGCTCCGGCCGCATGGCCTCGCCGGCCGGCCTGCGCTGAAGCCGCAGGGGCTGGGTTTCATCGAAGGGCGAGGGTCGCGCAACGCGTCGGGGCGCAGCCTCTTCCTCGGTCCAGCCGAAGCCGGGCGCCGGGCGCTCGAGCCGCGCATAGGTTTCCGGAGCATTGACGCGCCTCTGGCCGACGATTGCGCCGGCGGCCGGATCGACGAGCAGGCGGACCGGAGCCCCGGTGGGGCTCACCGCATCCACGACGTAGACGCGCCCGTCGAAGCGCGGACGACTCAGGTCGGTGAAGCCGCGGTCCGCCAGACGCCACGCGACCACGCGCGGCGGCAAGATCTCGTCTTCGAATGCAAATTGCGCGTGGGCATTGCCGCAGAGCCCCAGCATGGCGCTACCCGCCACGAGCGCTGCGCAGAACGCCTGGTTCGTCAACATGCGGAGGCGCGGGGCCGATCTGCTCTTCATCGTCACTCTTGTACGTTCTCGGTTTGGAGACCCGGCAGAGTGTCCGGTTTCCGGCATGGTCCGGGCCGGCGAACCCGGGCCTCGACCATGCCGGCGAGGTCGTTGCCCCGCATGCCGCTTGTGCTCGGCCTGGCTCGTAGACCGCGCGATTCGGGCGAGAATGCGGAAGCTGCGCGTTCGCGTCGTCCGTGGAGTCGCGGCATCCTTGCCGCACCGGTCGCCAGTCACTTGCTGAAAGCAGTTCGATCTGGCAGTTTCGTGACTTAGGACAGCACAACTGTCCCATCGGCCGTGCACCCCGGCCGTCGCCGACTCGCGCGTGGGCGAGAAATCCGGCAGACGGATACGGGCGCGCCAGCGCACCGCTCCTTCGAGCGGTCTGGGTCCTCGATGAAGGCAAGTCGACGGGGGCGTCCCAGCGGGACCGACCGGACGGCCTGCGACATGAGGTCAGAGCGCAGGGCGCCGACGGCTTGCGGGCATGAAAGATGCTCGCGGGTTCAAGGGCTGCGGACGGATTCGAGGGAAGGACGAGACGAAGCATGTCACAACGCAGACCCGCCGAAGAGTTTGCTGTGTCCTCGGTCCACGCCGCCGCTCCGCGCGGTGGCGCGATGCCGCTCGTCGTGCGCGATCCCGCCCTCCCGAAAGCTCAGGGTGCCTACGATCCCGCGAACGAGCGCGACGCCTGCGGTGTCGGGTTCATCGCCGACATGCACGACCGGCGCACCCACGCGATCGTCGCTCAGGGTCTGAAGATCCTGGAGAACCTGGATCACCGCGGCGCGGTCGGCGCGGACCCGAAGATGGGCGATGGCTGCGGCATCCTCACGCAAATTCCGCACGGCTTCTTCGCCGACGAATGCTCGCGCCTCGGCTTCGAACTGCCGCCGGCCGGCGCTTACGCGATCGGCCAGTTCTTCCTGCCCAAGGCCGAGGAGCCGCGGGCGATCATCCAAGACATCGTGGAATCCGTCCTGGCCTCCGAAGGGCTGCCGGTGCTCGGCTGGCGGGACGTGCCGGTCGATCCGGAGGATCTCGGTGCGGCCGTGAAGGCTACGGAGCCCCATCACCGGCAGGTCTTCATTGGCCTGCCCGCATCGGTCTCCGACCAGGACGTCTTCGAACGCCGGGTCTACGTCGCCCGCAAGGCGATTTCCAACAAGGTCTACGCCCTCGACGATCCGCGGGTGAAGGAATTCTACCCGGTCTCCGTGTCGACCCGGACCATCGTTTACAAGGGCATGGTGCTGGTCACGCAGCTCGGCGGCTACTTCCTCGACCTGAAGGACGATCGCTTCGTCTCCGCGATTGCCCTCGTGCACCAGCGCTTCGCCACCAACACCTTCCCGACCTGGCGTCTATCGCACCCCTACCGGATGGTGGCGCATAACGGCGAGATCAACACGCTGCGCGGCAACGTCAATTGGATGGCGGCCCGTCAGGCAAGCGTGGATTCCGATCTCTTCGGCAACGACATCTCGAAGCTGTGGCCGATCTCCTACGAGGGACAGTCCGACACCGCCTGCTTCGACAACGCCCTCGAGTTCCTGGTGCAGGGCGGTTACCCGCTTGCCCACGCGATGATGATGCTGATCCCGGAGGCCTGGGCCGGCAACCCGCTGATGAGCGAGGAGCGGCGGGCCTTCTACGAGTATCACGCCGCCCTGATGGAGCCGTGGGACGGCCCCGCCGCCGTGGCCTTCACGGATGGCCGCCAGATCGGCGCCACCCTCGACCGCAACGGTCTGCGCCCGGCGCGCTACATCGTGACCGACGACGGCCTCGTCGTGCTCGCCTCCGAGATGGGCACCCTGCCGATCCCGGACGAGAAGATCGTGCAGTCCTGGCGCCTCCAGCCGGGCCGCATGCTGCTGATCGACCTCCAGAAAGGCCGCATCGTCTCCGACGAGGAGATCAAGGGCGAGCTGGCGGCCGCGCATCCCTATGCCGAATGGGTGAAGAACACCCAGATCGTGCTGGAGGACTTGCGTCCGGTGCAGCCGCGCGAGTCGCGTGGTGACGTCGGCCTCCTCGATCGCCAGCAGGCCTTCGGGTACACGCAGGAAGATCTCAAGCTGCTGATGCAGCCCATGGCCGTCACCGGCCAGGAGGCGGTCGGCTCGATGGGCACGGACACGCCGCTCTCGGCCCTCTCCGAGAAGTCGAAGCTGCTCTACACCTACTTCAAGCAGAACTTCGCGCAGGTGACGAACCCGCCGATCGACCCGATCCGCGAGGAGGCCGTGATGAGCCTCGTCTCGTTCATCGGGCCGCGGCCGAACCTCCTCGACATGGAGGGCGCGTCCCGGCGCAAGCGCCTGGAAGTACGCCAGCCAATCCTGACGAACGGCGACCTGGAGAAGATCCGCTCGATCGGCCATTTCGAGGACCGGTTCGATACCAAGACCCTGGACATGACCTACCCGGCCGAGTCGGGCGCGCAGGCCATGGACGGAGCGCTCGATCGCCTCTGCGACCGCGCCGAAGCGGCGGTGCGCGGCGGCTATAATATCATCGTGCTGACCGACCGGGCGGTCGGGCCGGACAGGATCCCGATTCCGGCGCTGCTCGCCACCGCATCCGTGCACAATTACCTGATCCGGAAGGGCCTGCGGACCTCGGTCGGCTTGGTGGTCGAGTCGGGCGAGCCGCGCGAGGTGCATCACTTCGCGTGTCTGGCGGGCTACGGCGCCGAGGCGATCAATCCGTACCTCGCCTTCGAAACCCTCTTGGAGATGAAGGACGAGTTTCCGCCGGATTTCACCGACGATGAGATCATCTACCGCTACATCAAGGCGATCGATAAGGGCTTGCTGAAGGTGATGTCCAAGATGGGCATCTCGACCTATCAGTCCTATTGCGGAGCGCAGATCTTCGACGCGGTCGGCCTGAACTCGACCTTCGTGGGTCGGGACTTCTTCGGCACGGCGACGACGATCGAGGGTGTCGGCATGGCCGAGATCGCCGAGGAGACGGTGCGCCGTCACCGGGACGCCTTCGGCGACGCACCGGTTTATCGGAACGCGCTGGATGTCGGCGGCGAGTACGCCTACCGGCTGCGGGGCGAGACCCACACCTGGACGCCCGACACCGTGGCGACGCTGCAGCACGCGGTGCGCCTCAACGTGCCGGAGCGCTATCGGGAATATGCCGAGCTGGTGAACCGCCAGGAACACCAGCTGAAGACGCTCCGCGGCCTGTTCCGCATCAAGTCGGCCTCGGAGATCGGCCGTGCGCCGGTTCCCATCGAGTCAGTCGAGCCGGCCTCCGAGATCGTCAAGCGCTTCGCCACGGGCGCTATGTCGTACGGCTCCATCTCCAAGGAGGCGCACGAGACGCTGGCCATCGCGCTGAACTCGTTCGGCGGCCGCTCGAACTCGGGTGAGGGCGGCGAGGAGGTGGAGCGGTTCAAGCCGCTGCCGGACGGGCGGTCGCGCCGGTCCTCGATCAAGCAGGTGGCCTCCGGCCGCTTCGGCGTCACGACGGAATATCTCGTCAATTCCGACATGATGCAGATCAAGGTCGCGCAGGGCGCCAAGCCCGGCGAGGGCGGCCAGCTGCCCGGCCACAAGGTCGACGCCAAGATCGCCAAGGTCCGGTACGCCACGCCGGGCGTCGGCCTGATTTCGCCGCCGCCGCACCACGACATCTACTCCATCGAGGATCTCGCCCAGCTGATCTTCGACCTGAAGAACGTGAACCCGGCGGCCGACGTGTCGGTGAAGCTCGTCTCCGAGGTTGGCGTCGGCACCGTGGCGGCGGGCGTCGCCAAGGCCCGGGCCGATCACATCACCATCTCCGGGTTCGACGGCGGCACCGGCGCGGCGCCGCTGACCTCGCTGAAGCACGCGGGCGGCCCCTGGGAAACCGGTTTGGCCGAGACTCAGCAAACGCTGGTGCTCAACAATTTGCGCGGTCGCGTCGCCCTCCAGGCGGACGGCGGCATTCGCACCGGGCGCGACGTGATCATCGCAGCGTTGCTCGGCGCCGATCAGATGGGCTTCTCGACCGCCCCGCTGATTGCGGCCGGCTGCATCATGATGCGCAAGTGCCACCTGAACACGTGCCCGGTCGGCGTGGCCACGCAGGATCCCGTGCTGCGCAAGCGCTTCAAGGGCACGCCCGAACACGTCGTGAACTACTTCTTCTTCGTGGCCGAAGAGGTGCGCGAGATCCTGGCGTCGCTCGGCTTCACCAAGCTGGAGGAGGCGGTCGGTCGCTCGGACGTGCTCGACAAGGTCGAGGCCATCGCCCACTGGAAGGCGCGGGGACTCAACTTCGCCAAGCTGTTTCACCGGCCAAAGGTGGATGAGGGTACGGCGATCCGCCACGTCGATGTGCAGCACCATCCGATCGACACGGTCCTCGACCGGCGCCTGATCGAGGGGGCTAAGCACGCGATCGAGACCGGCGAATCGGTGGTGTTGACAGACACGATCCGGAACTCGGACCGGGCCGCCGGGGCGATGCTGTCCGGCATGGTCGCGAAAGCACACGGTCACGAGGGACTGCCCGACGACACCATCGTGGTGAAGCTCAGCGGCACCGCCGGCCAGAGCTTCGGCGCCTGGGTGGCGGCGGGGGTGACGATCGAGCTGACCGGCCACGGCAACGACTACGTCGGCAAGGGTCTGTCGGGCGGCAAGCTGATCATCCGGCCGAGCGACGCGCTGAAATCGCCGCCGGACCGGACCATCATGGTGGGCAACACCGTGCTGTACGGGGCGATCGCCGGCGAGTGCTACATCCGCGGTTCGGCGGGCGAGCGCTTCGCGGTGCGCAACTCGGGTGCCATCACGGTGGTCGAAGGCATGGGTGACCACGGCTGCGAGTACATGACCGGCGGCGTCGTCGTGTCGATCGGCGAGACCGGCCGCAACTTCGCCGCCGGCATGTCGGGCGGCATCGCGTACGTGCTCGATGAGGACGGCTCGTTCTCGGCGCGTTGCAACCTGTCGATGGTCGACCTCGAGCCGGTCGAGGAGGAGGACGACCTGATGCGTCGCTTCCATCAGGACGGCGACCTGGAAACCAAGGGGCGGGTGGACATCCTGGCCGACATGTCGGGCCACGACGAGGAACGGCTGACGCAGCTCATCAAGAACCACCTCAAGTACACGGGCAGCCCGCGCGCGAAGGCGATCCTCGACGATTGGTCGGCCTATCGCACCAAGTTCGTGAAGGTGATGCCGGTGGAGTACCGCCGCGCACTCCGCGAGATGGAAATGGCGCGGATGCCGGTCGCCGCTGAATAGGCGGCCTTCGAGGCCGGGCGGCGCACCGCCCGGTCACGCATGCAGCATACAAGACGACGCGGGCAGCGCAGTCAGGGACTGGCCGGCCCAGGGGCTGACCAATGGGCAAGATCACAGGCTTTCTTGAGTTCGACCGGCAGGAGCAGAAGTACCAGCTCGCCGCCGACCGGGTGCGGCACTTCCGCGAATTCACGCTGCCGCTCGACGAGCACGACCTCACGAAGCAGGCGGCGCGCTGCATGGATTGCGGCATCCCGTTCTGCCACGGCCCGACCGGCTGCCCGGTCCACAACCAGATCCCGGACTGGAACGACCTGGTCTTCCAGTCGGATTGGGAGGAGGCCTCGCGGAATCTCCATTCCACGAACAACTTTCCCGAGTTCACCGGCCGCGTCTGCCCCGCACCCTGCGAAGAGGCCTGCACGCTGAACCTCGAGAACCAGCCGGTCGCCATCAAGACGATCGAGCAGGCGATCGCCGACCGCGCCTGGAACATGGGCTGGGTCAAGCCCGAGCCGGCGCAGATGCGGACCGGCAAGCGCGTCGCGATCGTCGGCTCGGGCCCGGCTGGCATGGCGGCCGCGCAGCAGCTGGCCCGGGTCGGTCACGACGTCCACGTCTTCGAGCGTGAGCCGAAGGCCGGAGGCCTGCTCCGCTACGGCATCCCAGACTTCAAGATGGAGAAGCGCCACATCGATCGGCGGGTACGCCAGATGGAGGCCGAGGGCGTGGTCTTCCACTACAACCAGAACATCGGCGTGACGAAGCCGGTCGAGGAGCTGAAGGCCGAGTTCGACGCCGTGATGTTCTGCGGCGGCGCGGAGGATCCGCGCAACCCGCAGTTGCCCGGACAGGACCTTGAGGGCGTGCATTACGCGATGCCCTATCTCGTCCAGTCGAACCGGCGGGTGAACAACGAGCCGATGCGCGGCAACGGCGAACTGCCGATCCTGGCGAGCGGCAAGAACGTCGTGGTGATCGGTGGCGGCGACACGGCCTCCGATTGCGTCGGCACCGCGTTTCGGCAGGGCGCCCTCTCGGTCACGCAGCTCGACATTCGTCCGCGGCCGCCGGAGCGCGAGGACAAGCTGTCGGTGTGGCCCTACTGGCCGACCAAGATGCGCACCTCCTCGAGCCAGGCCGAGGGTGCGGAGCGCGAGTTCCAGGCCGCAACGCTCCGGGTCGAGGGCAACAAGAAGGGCCGGGTCACCGGCGTCGTCTGCGCCCGGGTCGACGCCAAGCGTCAGCCGATCAGCGGCTCAGAATTTGTCCTGCCCGCCGACCTCGTCTTCATGGCGATCGGCTTTGCCGGCTCCGTGCAGAAGGGTCTCTTGGAGCAGTCCGGCATCGGCGTGAGCAAGCGCGGCAACGTCGAGGCGAACGAGGAGGATTACCGCACCTCCGACGCGAAGATCTGGGCGGCCGGCGATATGCGGCGCGGCCAGTCGCTGGTGGTCTGGGCGATCCGGGAAGGGCGGCAGGCCGCGCGCGCCATCGACGAGACGCTGATGGGCGCAACGGTCCTGCCCCGGTAGGTCACCGCCGATCGGACGCGGCGATGTTTCACGGGGCAGCCCGGCGATCAGCCGGGCGGCCACCGGAAATCGTCGGCGCGGCCGGGCTGCGGCATCGGAGCGTTCCCGCGCAGCAGCGTCCGCTCCACGGTACCGAGATTGTCGGCGTCCCTCGGACGGGCATTCAGCAGCGTGCCCCCGGGCGAAACCTCAGCACGGCTCAAGGGCACCACCGGACCGGCTGCTGGCTTCACCGGCAGTGCTGGCACACCCGGCGGCTCCGGCAGGCTGGGCAGCATCGCGGTGATCTGGCGGTCGATCGCGGCGGTATCGGTCGGCTGACCGCTTCCGTCCAGGCTTGGTCCCGACACGGATGACGGAGAACTCGGCGCGACGGCCGCAGCCGGGGGCTGGTCGGCTGCCGGCGCCGCCGTACCCATGAGGCGCTTCAGTTCGACATCGGCGAAGTGGGCGAGCTTTCGGTCGCCGGCCTTCGTGAAATGAACGCCATCGGCGGTACGGAGCTTGGCGATCTGCCCCTCCGGATCGGGACCGGAGGCGGCGTAGCGATCCCGATCATCGACGAAGCCCGGCCAGATATCGACGTAGGTGGCGCCGGCTTTGGTCACGCTGTCGCGGACGATGTCGTTCATCGACGCGAGGTCGCGACTGAGCGCCTCGCTCTGCATCGGCGGGAGACCGACCCAGATTAGCGGGACCTTGCGATCGGTGAAGACCTTGATCAGGGCGTCGACGCGAGCCTTGTAAAGGACCCGCCACCGATCGGTCAGCGGTTCCGCCGTCTCGTCGCCCTCGCGGATCGGCTGCCGGTCGTTGGCGCCCAGCATGATCAGTGCGTATCGGACCTTCGGACTCACCTGCAGGTAATCCTGCGCCACCTTCGGCCAGTCGACCACGTCCTTGCGGGCGAGGCCGCTGTCCCCCTTGGCGCGGTCGATCACGGCCACGTCGGCATTGTCCTCGAAGACGTCATCGAGGCCTTTCGCCAAGTGGTCCGCCAGCGAGTCGCCGAAAATCGCGATCTGCACGCTCGGTTCGCTCTTGGCCACCGCCGGTTTCGCGGGCGTCGGGGCTCGGGCGGGGCGGACCCGGCGCTTGACCGCGGGCGGCGGTCGCTGCGCTTCCGTGGTGCCGTAGTTGGGACGCGGGCGCGGGGCGCGGTAGGTTCGCTCAGGCTGGGGCGCGACGGGCTGGGGCCTGTCTTCCCACGGCCAGTAGAACTGGCGCGGCGCCTCCTGTTGGGGGGCGTAGCGTGGCTGGCGCGCGTAGCTTCCGTCGTCGCGGTAATAGGCGTCCCGGGGGCGGCGACGCGGCGGAGCCTCGTAGTAGGCGCCGTTACTGGGCTGCTGATAGCCGTCGCCCCACTGGGCCCGCGCGGGCGCCGTGCCGAGCAGCGCCAGAACCGCCAACCCCAAGGCAGCCGCGAACCCGAACGGCAGCGGGTTCATCGAGGCATGCCGACCAGCGACTTTCATGCGCATTCCGCACTCTTTCGCCGGACGGAATCCGCCCGGCATCGACCCAGTATAGGGGAACTGGGCCGCGGGTCTAAATCACTCCGCAGTTTACGGCCGGGGCGCGGGCTTGCCCACCATCCGTGCCAGGAGGGCCGGCGTGGCATAACCGTCGGCCGGCAGTCCGACGCTGATCTGATAGCGCCGCACCGCCTCGCGCAGTCGAGGTCCCGCGCGGCCGTCACGCGGGCCCTCGTAGAATCCTGCCGCGCCGAGGCTGGCCTGGAGCGCCCGTAGACCGGGTCCGTCGAGGCGCAGTGACGCCGATGGCCAGGGTGCGGATAGGGGCGCACCACCGTCGAGCCGGTCAGCCAGATGCCCCACGGCGAGCGCGTAGGAGTCGGAGGTGTTGTAACCGCGGATGACCTCGAAATTGTCGGTGATCAGAAAGGCGGGCGCACCCACTCCGCCCGGCAGGAAGAGGCTGGCACGGCCCCGCCCAGGAAGAGGCTTGCCATCGGCGCGACCCACGCCGCGCTTGGCGAAATCGCCGAGTTCGCCCGTGTACTGAGACAGGTCGAAGCCGTCTGGCAGGCGCACCTCGTAGCCCCACGAGACCGTCGGGTTCCAGTTGAGATCCTTCAGATAGGCCGCGATCGACGCCAGCGAGTCCGCATCGCTGGTCCAGATATCGCGCCGTCCGTCGCCGTCGAAGTCGACCGCGTGCGTCAGGTAGGTGGACGGAAGAAACTGAACCTGGCCCATCGCACCGGCCCAGCTGCCACTCATGCGATCGGGCGCGACGTCGCCACGCTCGAGAATCGTGAGCGCCGCGAGGAGCTCGTCGCGGAACAGGGCGCCCCGATGCTGAGCCTCGGCCAACGTCGCCAGGGCTCGGATCGTGCGGACGCTGCCGGCACTGGCACCGAAATCCGACTCGATGCCCCAGATTGCCAGGATCACCGGCGCCGGGACCCCGTAGCGCGCCTCGATCGCCGTCAAGGTCGATGCTGCGGCCGCGGCCCGCGTGCGCCCGCGCGCGAGGCGACCACCCGAGACGGCGCCCACGAGGTATTCCCAGACCGGACGCACGAACTCGCTCTGACCGCGGGTCCTGGCGAGGATGGCAGGATCCGGACCGCTGATCCCCCGGAATGCGGCATCGAAGGTCGCCGCGGAGACGCCGCGCGCGGCGGCGTCCGGCCGCAAAGCCTCGACGAAGGTCCGGAAGGTGCCGTCCCTGCGCGCGCCCTCGGCGGCGCGGGCCGGAGCCGCGGCGAGGCACAGCGCCGCGGCGCACACGGCTCTGCGTGTGGGCATCCGGTCAGATCCGGTTGCGCTTGCCGAGGCTGTCCTCCCAGGCGAGGGCCTGGTCGACGATGGCGTCGAGATCGTCGTTGCGCGGCCTCCAGCCGAGCCGGTCGCGGATCAGGCTGGCCTCGGCCACGATCCGGGCCGGGTCTCCGGCGCGGCGCGGGCACAGACGCACCGTGAAATCACGGCCCGAGATCCGCTTGACGACCTCGATGACCTCGAGCACCGAGTAACCGCGTCCGTAGCCGCAGTTCAGGGTCAGGCTCTCGCCGCCAGAGCGCAGGTGATCGAGGGCAACCCGGTGCGCCTCGGCCAGATCGGACACTTGGATGTAGTCGCGCAGGCACGAGCCGTCGGGGGTGGGGTAGTCGGTACCGTACACGTCCAGCCGCTCGCGCTGCCCCAAGGCCGCCTGCGTGGCGACCTTGATCAGGTGCGTGGCGTTCGGTGTCGATTGACCGGACCGACCCTTCGGATCGGCGCCGGCGACGTTGAAATAGCGCAGGATCACGTAGGAGAAGCCGTGCGCGGCCGCCGCGTCGGCGATCATCCACTCGCTCATGAGCTTGGAGCGGCCATACGGGTTGATGGGCGCGAGCGGCAGATCCTCGGGCACCGGAACGACCTCGGGCTCCCCGTAGACGGCCGCCGTCGAGGAGAAGATCACGTGCTTCACGCCCGCCCGCACGGACGCCTCGATCAGCGCACGGGTCTTGACGGTGTTGGCGAGGTAGTAGCCGAGGGGATCTGATACCGACTCAGGCACCACGATCTTGGCGGCGAAGTGGGCGAGCGCGTCGATCCGGTGCTGGAGGATCGTCTGCGTGACGAGCGCCTGATCGGCGACGTCCCCCACGACGAGCTTCACGCCTTCCGGGACCGCCCAATCGAACCCGGTGGAGAGATCGTCCAAGACGACGACCTCGTCGTGACCTGCATCGAGCAGGGCCAGAACCATATGGCTGCCGATATAACCGGCCCCACCCGTCACAAGAACCGCCATATCACCCCTCGAGAAGCCTGCCTGCGATGACCACTTAGTCGCGCGCAGACGGTATATTTACGGCACTCTGCCACATAGAATCCGCGCAGGGTCGTCGTGGTGTATCGCGTTCGCCTATCTCACGTGCCGCAGCGTCGACCACGTCGTTCCAATCAGTTTCGGGGTTACCGTTCGATGAAACCGATCCGCAAGGCCGTCCTGCCCGTGGCGGGGTTGGGTACGCGCTTCCTGCCCGCGACCAAGGCGGTTCCGAAGGAGATGCTCACGGTCGTGGACCGGCCGGTCGTGCAGCATGTGGTCGATGAGGCTCGGGAAGCCGGGATCGAGCATTTCATTTTCGTGACCGGCCGCGGCAAAGCGGTGATCGAGGACCATTTCGATATCGCATTCGAGCTGGATCACACCCTTCAGGAGCGCGGCAAGACCGCGGCCTACGAGGATCTCAAGAGGGATCTGCCGAAGGCCGGTCAGACCAGCTTCACCCGGCAACAGGCGCCCCTCGGCCTCGGACACGCGGTCTGGTGCGCCCGCGAGATCGTGGGGGACGAGCCCTTCGCGGTCCTGTTGCCCGACATGCTGAGCCGCGGCTGCATGCAGCAGATGCTGGCGACCTACGCGCAGCACGGCGGCAACGTCATCGCCGTGGAGGAGGTGGCCCCCGAAGAAACCCATCAATACGGCATCGTGAGCGTCGGCGAGACCTACGGAGAATCGTTCCAGATCACCGGCATGGTCGAGAAGCCCAAGCAGGGCACCGCGCCGTCGAACTACATCATTTCCGGGCGATACATCCTGCAGCCTGAGATTTTCGGTATCCTGGAGCACGGCAAGAAGGGGGCGGGCGGCGAGATCCAGCTCACCGATGCCATGATCGACCTGATGGAAACGCAGGACTTCTTCGGCCTGCGGTTCGACGGGCGGACCTACGACACCGGCTCGAAGCTCGGCTTCCTCACGGCCAACTTGGCTTACGCCCTCGAGCGCCCGGATCTGGCAGGCCCTCTCCGGATCGAGATCGCCAAGCTGCTGAAGGATCAGGGCTGAACGGCGCGGTGCAGCCATGCACCTGACGCGGAAGCGGCGACGATTTAAGCCTTGCTTCTTGTGCGTCGCACTTTAGTTTGTGCGTTGCGAGATCGCGATGGCGTCGCGGTCCCGCAGCCCTTCTTGGGCGTTTCCTCCCTAGACTTCGGGCCGCTCCTTCGGGAGTGGCCTTTTTTCTTTGACGGCGGTGCTTCCGTCTGAGGCGGACGCAGGCGAAGGCTATTCGGCCGCCATCCGGCGCGGTGCGAGGTCGCCCAGGTCGGCGGCGACGTCAGCCACGATCGACTCCAAGGCCGCCACGAGGCTGGTGAAGCCCGGCGTGATCGCGAGGCTCACCTCATTCATGTAGAGCGCGCGATTGACCTCGATCTGGAGCGCGTGGCGCCCGAGGTTGGGTTCGCCGTAATGCTCGGTGATGAAGCCGCCGGCGTACGGCTTGTTGCGCACCACGCGGAAGCCGCGCCCCCGGAAGGCGGCCTCGAAGCCCTCGATCAGGCTCGGCGCGCAGGCGGTCCCGTACCGGTCCCCCAGGACGACATCGGCCTTGACCTCGGTATCGCGCCCGAGGCTTGAAGACGGCATCGAGTGGCAGTCGATCAGCACACAATGGCCGTGATTGCGCGACGTCCGCTGAATGAGGTCGCGCAGAGCCCGGTGATAGGGCTTGTAGAGCCCCTCGATCCGCGCCGTCGCCTCGCTCACCGGCAATCTGCGGGCGTAGATCTCCTGACCGTCGGCCACCACTCGGGGAACCGTGCCCAGTCCGCCGGCGACGCGCATCGACCGGGTGTTGGCGAAGGGCGGCAACCGACCGTCGAACATGCGCGGATCGAGTTCGAACGGCTCGCGATTGACGTCCAGGAAGGCCCGCGGAAAATTCGCGCGCAGCAAGGGTGCGCCGAGCGTCACCACCGAGGCGAACAGGCGCTCCACGTGCGCGTCCTCGGAGCGCCGCAGGGACAGGGCGTCGAGGCGTGAGGCCGCGATGAAGTGCGGGGGGTAGACGGCTCCGGAATGACCGGTATTGAAGACGAAAGGCAGGGTGTGAGCCGCCGGCTCGTCGACCATGAAGGCCGGGGCGAATCCGAAGGCGTCTGGCTCGACCGGTTCAGGCGCAGTCATCGTCTCGTGGACACCCCGGCGGTTGGGCAATCGCGGCAGACCCGCACTGTGGTGCGCGATCGGCCGCCTGTCCACTCCAAGCGCGCGGCTCACGGAGCCGCTTCGGGCATCGCGGTGCGAATCGCGGGCGCCATCCTAACACCTTGTTTACCATCGCCTCCCTTTATGGGATCAACCTCCTGACTCGAAGGCTCGGATCCGGCCGATGAAAATCCTGCTGGCGGAAGACGACAACGACATGCGCCGGTTCCTCG
Source organism: Methylobacterium sp. E-046 (assembly GCF_022829625.1). Classification (NCBI taxonomy): domain Bacteria; kingdom Pseudomonadati; phylum Pseudomonadota; class Alphaproteobacteria; order Hyphomicrobiales; family Methylobacteriaceae; genus Methylobacterium; species Methylobacterium sp. E-046. Next base: position 52,175 of record NZ_JAKSYP010000183.1, read on the forward strand.
CCAAGGCGCTTCAGAACGCGGGCTACGACGTCCTGTCCTTCGACAACGGCCTCTCGGCCTATAATCGGCTGCGCGAGGAACCGTTCGAGCTGCTGCTGACCGATATCGTGATGCCCGAGATGGACGGCATCGAGCTCGCGCGCCGGGCGACCGAGCTCGATCCCGACATCAAGGTCATGTTCATCACGGGCTTCGCCGCTGTGGCGCTCAATCCCGATTCCAAGGCGCCGAAGGACGCGAAGGTCCTGTCGAAGCCCTTCCATCTGCGCGACCTCGTGAACGAGGTCGAGAAGCTGCTGGCGGCCTGAGCGGCGCCACGCGGCCGAGCGCATCGCACGATGCGCCGCTGCCGGCGCGGTGCGCTGTGACCACACGGGCATAGGCAATTCGGATTGCGCCCTCCTATATGGTCGGAGTTCACGCGCGAGACGACCAACGCCATGCAGCCGGTCACGATCTACACCACGGCTTGGTGCCCCTATTGCTCGGCGGCAAAGAGCCTGTTGAAGGACAAGGGCGCGGCCTTCCAGGAGATCGATGTCGAGCGCGTGCAGGGCGCCCGCAAGACGATGGTCGACCGCGCCGGCGGACGCACCAGCGTCCCGCAGATCTTCATCGGCGAAACGCATGTCGGCGGCTGCGACGATCTCTACGCCCTGGACCGTGCTGGCAAGCTCGATCGCCTCCTGAAGGACACGGCCGATGCCTGAAACCCGGTTTGCGGCCGCCTGCTTGCAGATGCGTTCGGGCCGGGACCCGGGCGCGAACCGTGCGGCGGCGGTCGCGGGCATCCGCGAAGCGGCTGGGCTCGGCGCGGTCTACATTCAGACACCTGAGATGACCTCCCTGGTCGAACGAAGCCGGGAGCGGCTGTTCGCGCAGGTGACCGACGAGGCCCGGGATGCGACGCTTGCGGATCTGCGCGAGACCGCGCGCGCAACCAGAACGGTGGTGCAGATCGGCTCGATCGCGGTGCGCTCGGGCGACAAGATCGCCAATCGCGCCTACCTGATCGGTGCCGACGGCGAGATCCTGGCCTCCTACGATAAGCTTCACCTGTTCGATGTGGATCTGCCGAGCGGCGAGCGCTGGCGGGAATCGGCGACCTATACCGGCGGAGCCTGCGCGGTCGTCGCGGCCACGCCGTGGGCCATGCTGGGCCTCACGATCTGCTACGATATTCGCTTCCCGGGTCTCTACCGGGCGCTGGCCGAAGCCGGGGCCGAGATCCTCACCGCGCCCGCCTGCTTCACCCGCCAGACCGGGGAGGCCCACTGGCACGTTCTTCAGAGGGCGCGGGCGATCGAGACGGGTTCATTCGTGATCTCCGCCGCGCAGGGCGGTCTGCACGAGGACGGGCGGGAAACCTACGGCCATTCGATGATCGTCGATCCCTGGGGCCGGGTGCTGGCCGATGCGGGCGGGTCCGAGCCCGGTGTGATCCTGGCGGAGATCGACGTGGCGCAGGTCGCCGATGCCCGGGCGCGCATTCCGTCGCTGAAGCATGGGCGGCCCTTCACCGTTGAACAGGCCGGCCCGAAGGTGCAGGCCGCACAATAAAACAGCAGCAAGTTCAGGCGAATGATCCGTTACAGTCTCGTCTGCGAGGCGGCCCACGGCTTCGAGAGCTGGTTCCCCTCGTCGGATTCCTACGACGCGCAGGCTGCGCGCGGCCTCGTGACCTGTCCGATCTGCGACAGTGCGAAAGTCAGCAAGGCGCTCATGGTCCCGAGCATCGCCCGCACGGATCGGGAGCGTGCACCTGCCCGGCAGCCGCCGCAACCGGCGGCGCCCATGACCATGGTGGCCGAACCCGAGCGACAGCTCAGGGCGATGCTGCGTGCGCTGAAGGACCACGTCGTGGCCAATTCCGAACATGTGGGTGCCCGCTTCCCGGAGGAGGCGCGCAAAATCCATTATGGCGAGACGGAAGGCCGCTCGATCTATGGCGAGGCCAGCCCCGACGAGGCGCGCGCGCTCATCGAGGAAGGGATCGACGTGGCCGCCCTGCCTTTTCTGCCCGACGATCGGAACTAAACCAGCGCGTCACCGGCCGGGACAGAGGGCTCAAGCGTCTGTCCGCTCAGGGCCGCGCCGCGGCCGTGCCGGCGAGGGACGCGAGGGCGAAGGACGCGAGGACGTTCCACCCGGCCAGGGAGACCCCGAGAACCCGCAGCGCTGCGATCGAGCAGTCGACCACCTTCGTGGATTGGAGGGCGTTGAGGAAATTGCCGATCTGACCCGGATTGGCACCCGTCCCGCCGCCGCAATCGGACGGTCCCGGCCAGAAGCCCCACTCGGCGCCAGCGTGGTAGACGCCGATCCCGGCGCCGTAGAGCAGCCCCAAAGCGGCCAGTCCGAGCGCCATCCGCCCGACACGCTCGGGCGAGAACAGCGCGATCAACCCGAGCGGGACGGCCGCGTAGTAGGGTAGCCGCTCGGTCAGGCAGAGCTTGCAGGGCGCATAGCCGTATCCGTATTGCATCACGAGGACGGCCGCCACGACGAGGGCCGCCAGCATCGCGAGCCACAGGCCCGTCGTCTTCACGCGCAGGGTAGCTGCCGTATTCATCGTCACAGGATCACCTTGAAGAGCAGGAAGCCGAGGATGATGACGGCGAGGGAAATCGCCACGACGGCGTTGAGGTGTCGATCGAGGACGCCGCGGATCTGGATGCCGTAGCGGCCGAGCAGACCGGCAAGGATGAAAAAGCGGGCACCTCTTGTGATGACCGACAGCACCGTGAACCAGAACAGGCTGTAATGGGCGAGGCCCGAGGTGATCGTGACGAGCTTGTAGGGGATCGGCGTCAGACCCTTCAACAGGATGACCCAGTGCCCGTATCGCGCATACGATTCCTGAAAGGTCGCGGCCGAATTCTGCAGGCCGTAGACCCGGATGAGCCATTCGCCGAGGGAGTCGAACAGCAGCGCGCCGATGGCATAACCGACGAGTCCGCCCAGGACCGACGCGACGGTCGCGATGGTGGCGTAGAGCCAGACGCGGTCCGGACGGCTCACCGCCATGGGCACGAGCATCGCGTCCGGTGGGACCGGGAAGAAAGAACTCTCGGCGAACGCCACGGCGCCGAGCACGTAGGGCGCGGACGGCCTGTCGCTGAGGGCCAAGATCCACGCATAGAGCCGGCGAAGCATCCAACCGTCCGAAGTGACCGAGCGGCGCCCTTTGAGCATAGGCGCTCCGCGTTGACCAGATTGGCACCGCGGGCGAAAAACGCGCTTGGCCGGCGCGGCCGACCTGTGCGAAGAGCGCCGTACGGGCGGGTATGGCGGAATTGGTAGACGCGGGCGACTCAAAATCGCCAGCCGCAAGGCGTGGGGGTTCGATTCCCTCTACCCGCACCACGCACTGCCGGACGCGGCGCGGTCGCGCCGCAGGCAACTGCCCGGCGCTCGCCAGAACCGCTTCGCCCGGATCGTGTCGTCGGACCCGGATCCGCAGAACCTGATCGCGAGGCACTGCGCAGCAGTCTCGAGCGAGCTCGTCACGGATCGTATCGGCCATCAAGGGGCTCCCTCGAGACCTCCGAGGCGTTCCCGCTTTCCGGAGCGAGGGGGCGAGTTGCAGATCCGCGGACGTGAGCACGGGCGGGATCGAGACAGCCGGTCGCCCTGACGTCCTCTTCCATCTCCCCTAGTTTGACCGGTGCGCGGCGGTTCGCGCCACTTGATCGGGGCAGAGCCAGTCCGTGGACGTGCAGCGCAGTGTCGCGATCCTGGGAGCCGGCATGGCCGGTGCGGCGGCGGCCCGCAGACTCGCCGAAGCCGGGCTACGCGTCCAAGTGTTCGACAAGGGACGCGGCGTCGGCGGCCGGATGGCAACACGGCGGTCCGGGGCCGCGCAGTTCGACCATGGTGCCCAATTCATGCGGGCACATGGACACGCATTCGCTATCCGGCTCGAAGATTGGGTGCGGCGGGGCGTGGCGGCGCCCTGGGCGGGTTCGGGGCGCCACGTCGGCCAGCCCAGCATGACCGCTCCGGTCCGCGATCTGCTGGCCGGTCTTGCAGTGATGAGCACCACCACGATCACGCGAATTCTGCGGCGCGAGTCCGAGTGGCATATCGAGGACGCGACGGGCGCAGTTCATGGGCCGTTCGGCGCCGTGGCGATCACCTTCCCCGCGCCCCAAGCGCTCACCCTGCTCGAAACGTCCGGTTTCGCGCTGCCCGGCGTCGCCCTGGCCCGGTACGCGCCGTGCTGGTCATTGATGCTCGCCGTCGAGGCGGCGACGGCGGAGCCCCTGATGGAGCCTCGGGAGGATCCGATCGGCCTCATCGCCTGCGACTCCTCGAAGCCCGGCCGTCCGGACGGCATACGGCTCACCATCCATGCCACGCCGGATTGGTCGCGCCAGCACCTCGAGGACCCGCGCGAGACCGTCGTCTCCGCGCTCGTTCAAGCGACCGCGGAGCGGCTCGGCACCACGCTTCGGCCGACCGTCGCGGAGGCGCATCGCTGGCGCTACGCCCAGGTGGAGGTCGCCCTCGGCGTTCCCAGCCTCTACGACCCCGCCCTTCGTCTCGGCGCTGCCGGCGACTGGTGTATCGGTGCCCGGATCGAGGCTGCCCACGACAGCGGCCTGCACCTCGCCGAAGCGATCCTGGCCGACCGGGGCGCCGCGGCGTGATCCCGCCGATCGCCTTTCATCCTGCCTACGAGTCGAGCCTCCCGTCGGGCCACCGGTTCCCGATGCGGAAATACGGACTGCTCGCCGAGACGCTGCTGGAGAAGGGTCTTGCGCCCCTCGGATTCGTGACGCCGGAGCCCGCGACCGCAGAGATCCTCGTGCGGGCGCACGATCCCGCCTACGTCGCCGCAGTCCTGGCCTGCGCCGTGACTCGCGACATCGAGAAAGCTATCGGCCTCCCGGTCGACGCGGCCCTCGTCCGGCGCTCGCGCGCGTCGGTGGGTGGAACCCTTCTGGCGGCGCGGTTGGCGCTCGCGGAGGGACTGGCGGGCAGCGCCGCGGGTGGCAGCCACCACGCACGGCGCCTGCAGGGCGCCGGGTTCTGCGTGCTGAACGACGTCGCGGTGGCCGCTCGGACCTTGCAGGCGGAGCGGCGCATTCAGCGCGCCCTAGTGGTCGATCTCGACGTCCACCAGGGCGATGGCACTGCCGATTGCCTCGCCTTGTGGCCGGACCTGTTCACGCTGTCGATCCACTGCGAGAACAATTACCCCGCTCAGAAGATCGCCGGCGACCTCGATATCGGTTTGCCGGACCGGCTCGACGATGCCGGCTACCTTGCGGTCCTGCACGCTCGCCTGCCGCCGCTCCTCGACGCGCTCGCACCCGACATCGTGTTCTACAACGCCGGGGTCGATCCCCACCGGGACGATCGGCTCGGCCGCCTCTGCCTCACCGATGCGGGCTTGTTCGCGCGCGACCGCTTCGTGGTGGCGCAGGCGCGCGCGCGCAGGATCCCGCTCGTGGCGGTCATCGGCGGGGGCTACACCTCCGATGTGGACGCGCTGTCACGGCGGCACGCCCTGGTCTTTGAGGCTCTGGCGGCGGAAGCGGGGAACGTCCGGCCGCCCATGTGAGGCCCCGATGCATCAGGTCGCGACGGAGATGGGCGGCGCAGAGACCGGGAAAGGTTTTGGGAAGGGTCGCGACGGAGGATGATGGAACCGCGGATCAGGGCGGATCCGCGACCTCCGCTCCGTGACACCATCGAGGCTCGGCCATGTTCGCGCGGCTCTGGGATGTGGTGAAGGCGACCTTGGCCGTGTCTGCCCTGATCGCGGCTGCCCTCATCTCCGCCGACAAGCTCGATCGCCAACGGACGCAGTCGGCGATCAACACCACCCTGGCCGAACCGGTCGCCACCGGCGCGATCGCGCCGGCGGCGCGCCAGTGACGCCAACGGCCCAGCGCCGGCCGGACGCGGCGGGAGAGATGCAGGACGCAGGGAAATCATCGCGGCGCGCGGCGTTCTGGGCCCGGTGCCGCGGCTGGGCCAGATCCGAGACCGGCTGCTCGCGACAGACATTTGCGTCCTCAGGAACCGTTTCGATGAAACGCGCCCTCTTCGCCCTGCTCGCCGTCGCCTCGGTGTCGGCGCCCGCCGTGGCCGAGACGGGTACCCAGCGCGCGGCCTGCACGCCGGACGTGATGCGCCTGTGATCCGCACAGATCCCCAATGCCGGCGCGATCACGGAGTGCCTGCGGGCGAAGCGGGCGAGCCTGAGCGGGGCCTGCCGCCTCGTCATGGATCAGACCGACGGGTCGGTCCGCAGCGTCGCGACCCCGCGGTGACGGGTCGGCCGCCGGTCACCAACCGTTGATGCGGGGCCAGATGTCGCCCGTATGCCGGCCACCCGCGACCGCGTGGTAGCGATCGTGCTGGGCGCCGGTGGCGCAGGCGTGGTTCGGCAGGATCCGGACCCGGGCTCCCACGGGAATTTCGGGCCGCGCGGCCGACGAGCCCTGTCTGAGGGCGAGGATGCCGTGCTCCTGATTGGCATCCCGCACGATCAGATCCGGATAGGGGCGGCCGGAGCGGTCACAGACGAGGCCGTAGCCCTGGTCGACCGCCTGCCGGGCGGTACCCCTGTCGCGTGAGAGCGCCATCCAGCCCGCATCGGTGATGATCCAGCCCTTATCGTGCTGGTGGCCGATCACGGTGGCGAGGACGGTCAGCGCGATATCGTCCACCGCGCACGAGCCGACCCCGGCCTGGAACAGGTCGCCGATCATGAACACGCCCGCGCGCATCTCGGTGACGCCGTCGAGGTGCTCTGCGTAGCGCGCCGTCGGGGTCGAGCCGACGCTGACGATCGGGCAGGGCAGGCCGGCCTCGCGGAGGATCGTGGCGGCCGTGACGGCGGCCACGCGCTCGGCCTCCGCCGCCGCGCGCAGGGCAGCGGGATCGCTGAGTCCGTAGCTGTCGCCGGCGTGCAGCAGCACGCCGCGCAGGTCGGCGCCCGCGGCGAGGGCCCGGCCGATGCCGATCAGCCGCTCCGCATCCCGGGGGCCCACGCCGGACCGGTGACCATCGGCGTCGACCTCGATCAGCACGGGCAGGGGATCGCGCTGAAGCCGGCTCCAGGCCGCGACCGCTTCGGCCTGCGCGAGCGAATCGAGGATGATCGCCAGATCGGCGCCCCAGCGACGGCGGACGGCGCCGACCCGATCGAGCTTCTGCGGCGCGATCCCCACCGCGTAGATCATGTCGCGGACGCCGCCCTCGGCGAAATATTCCGCCTCCCGCAGGGTCGAGACCGTGGCGGGACCGGAGGGATCCGCCATCGCCCGGCGCGCGACGTCGAGGGACTTGGCGGTCTTCAGATGTGGGCGGAGGGTGACGCCCATACCGTCGAGGTGCGCGCGCATCCGGGCGATGTTGGCCTGCATCCTGTCCGCATCGAGGAGGAGGCAGGGGGTTTCGAGCCCGTCGAAGCCGTCATCGCCCGGTCCGTCGTGCCCGTCCGCCATTTTGCCGCTCCCGCTTCCGCCAGCGCCCAGGGTCTACGCGAGGGCGGCCGGCGGCCCAACAGCATTCCGCCGGCTACCGATCCGCCTACGTCGTTGCCCGGAGCGCCGCCACGAACGCCGCGGCATCCCGGGCGATGTCGGCCGGTGCCTTGCCGGGCCGGTAGAGGTTCGACCCGAGACCGAATCCGGCGGCTCCGGCCTGCCGCCAGCCGGCCAGGCTTTCGGGGGTGACGCCGCCGACCGCGAGGACGCGGGCGCCGGCCGGCAGCACGGCGAGATGCGCCTTGAGGGCGACCGCGGTGGCGACATCGGCCGGGAACAGCTTCAGCGCCGTCGCCCCGGCGGCCAGCGCCGTGAAGGCCTCGGTGGGCGTCTGGTAGCCGGGCATCGCGATCAGCCCGGCCGCCACGGTGGCGCGGATGACCGCCGCATCGGTGTTGGGCGAGACGATCAGGGTCCCCCCCGCGGCGCCGACCGCCTCCACCTGCGCGGGCGTCAGGACGGTGCCGGCCCCGACCAGGGCGCGGCCCGCGAACCGGTCGGCCAGGCGCGCGATGCTGCGCAGCGGCTCGGGGGAGTTGAGCGGCACCTCGATGAGAGTGAACCCGGCCTCCACGAGGGCGTCGCCCACCGCCGGCGCCTCGTCCGGCGTCAGCCCGCGCAGGATGGCGACGAGCGGGCAGATCGCGAAGGACGTCTCGAACCGATCCCGGATGGTCATGTCCGCAGGCTCCAGATGGCGTGAAGACCGGCCGTGGTCGACCCCTCCGGCACGGCGACGGGCGTCCCCCCCGCCTCTCGGATGGCGACGGCGTAGAGGTCCCCCAAGGCGCCCCCGCCGAGCAGGTGGACCGGCCGCTGGGCGAGATCCTCGCGGGTCGCGACGTCGGCGCCGATCAGGATGCCGCTGGCATAGGCGGCGGCGTCGCCCGGCGCCAGCCGGTCGAGCAGCACGCCGGCCCGGACCTCGAACAGCGTGGCGAGGACGTTCTGCGCCGCGATCCCGCGGCGGAGCCCGCGCCGGAAGGCGGCGCCGTCCGTAACGGCGCCGTCGAGCATTTCCGCCAGCACGCCGTGACTGCGGAGCAATGCGAAGATCTCGCCGGTCATCACGGTGGTGAAGGCCGTGATCGCGCCCTCGGCGGTGTCGATCCACTTGTTGTGCGTGCCGGGCTGGCAGAAGAGCGCGGTCGGCGGCGCCGCGCCCGCGCGGATCGCGCCCAGCACCTGAGTCTCCTCGCCCCGCATCACGTCGGGCCGCTTGCCGTGCCTCAGCGCGACGCCCGGGACGATCCAGACGCCGGGCGCGGCCTCAAGGCTCGCATCAGCCAGATGCTCCAGGGTGGCCGGGGCGGCGATGTAGGGCGCCTCGCGCCAGCCGCGGCTCGAACCGACCATCCCGCTGGCGATGACCGGGTAGGCGCCGAGTCGCTCGCGCAGGGCGGTGATCGAAGCGGGGTAGTCGTCCCGCGTCATCGCCAGCACGCCGCGGTCGTCCTGCAGGCTGTCGACCACGGCGCCGTCCGCCGCGACGGCGTAGGCGCGTCGGTTGGTCGTGCCCCAGTCGACCGCGAGGTAGGCCGCTCGCCCCGCCACGCAAACCCTCCCCCAGCTGATTTTTGTCTGAGTTAATGGCGGCCCCGGGGCCCGGTCAAGGGCGCTCGGCCATGCCGTTGGCCGCGGGCGACCAAGAAATATCAGTCGCCGGGGATTGTCGCATCGGTTCGGGCGTTTGCGATGGACGGCGAGCGGGCGGATCGGCGATATGGCCGCCAAGAATTCTTGTCCGGGGAGGGACTCGTTTGGCACGGGACGTGATCCTGGCGACAGATGGCCTGACGATGGAGTTCCGGGGGTTCCGGGCCGTCAACGGCGTGGCGTTGCAGGTGGAGCGTGGAACCATCCACGCGTTGATCGGGCCGAATGGGGCGGGCAAGACCACCTGCTTCAACCTGCTGACCAAGTTCCTGATCCCGACCGCCGGGACGATCCGCTACAAGGATCGCGACATCACCGGGTTGAAGGCCGCCGACGTGGCCCGGTTGGGGCTGGTTCGCTCCTTCCAGATCTCGGCGGTGTTCCCCCACCTCACGGTGATGGAGAATGTCCGCATCGCGCTCCAGCGGAGGCGCCGGGGCGATTCTTTCGACTTCTGGCGGGCCGAGAAGGTGCTGCGGGCGCTGAACGGCGAGGCGCTCGCCCTGGTCGAGGCGGTGGGCCTGACCGAGTTCGCCGACGTGCTGGCGGTCGAGCTGTCCTACGGCCGCAAGCGGGCGCTGGAGATCGCCACCACGCTGGCCCTCGATCCCGAGATGCTGCTCCTCGACGAGCCCATGGCCGGCATGGGCCACGAGGACGTCGAGCGCACGGCGCAGCTCATCCGGCGCGTCTCGAAGGACCGCACCATCCTGATGGTGGAGCACAATCTCTCGGTGGTGGCATCGCTGTCCGACCGCATCACCGTGCTGGCCCGCGGCCAGGTGCTGGCGGAGGGCGACTACGCCACCGTCTCCAAGGACCCGCGCGTGGTCGAAGCTTACATCGGGGCGGGACATGCCTGAGGCGGCGCTGAAGTCAGTCACCCCGGCCGCCGCGACCGGCTCGCTGCTGACCGTCCGCGGGCTGGAGGGCTGGTATGGCGAGAGCCACGTCCTCCACGGCATCGACATCGATGTCCGGGCGGGCGAGGTGATCACGCTCCTCGGCCGCAACGGCGCGGGCAAGACCACGACGCTCCGGGCGATCATCGGCATCCTGGGGCGGCGCTCGGGATCGATCGTCTACGACGGCGTCGAGACCATCCGCATGGCCTCGCGCAACATCGCACGGCTCGGGCTCGGCTACGTGCCGGAGGAGCGCGGCATCTTCGCGAGCCTCACGGTGCACGAGAACCTGATGCTGCCGCCGCGGGTGAAGCCCGGGGGCATGTCGGTGGCGGACATCCACCAGCTGTTCCCGAACCTCAAGGAGCGTGCCGGCAGCCAGGGCACCAAGCTCTCCGGCGGCGAGCAGCAGATGCTGGCGATCGGCCGGATCCTGCGGACCGGCGCCAAGCTGATCCTCCTCGACGAGCCGACCGAAGGTCTTGCGCCGGTCATCGTCCAGCAGATCGGCCGGACCATCCAGCAATTGAAGGCTCAGGGTTACACGATCGTGCTGGTGGAGCAGAATTTCCGCTTCGCGCAGACGCTCGCGGACCGGCACTTCGTGATTGAGCAAGGACGGGTGGTCGACATGATCCCCAACGCCGAGCTAGACGCCAATATCGACAAGCTGCACGCCTATCTCGGCGTCTGAAGCTCGCCGGCAGAAACCGCAGAAGCGCCAGCAACAGGCGCTCCGATACTTGGCTGGCGGAGAACCGCCGCGCCGCTCGAGGATGGAATTGAACATGTTCGGACGTATCGCCCGGCCCGTGACCCTCGCGGCTCTTGCAGGCGCCCTGATGATGGGCACCGCGAGCGCGCAGACCACCGTCAAGATCGGCATCCTCGGCGACCGCTCCGGCGCCTATTCGGACATCAGCGGCGAGGGCTCGGTCGTCGCCGCGAAGCTCGCGGTCGAGGATTTCAAGGCCGCCGACCACGGGCTGAAGGTCGAGATCGTCTCGGCCGACCACCAGAACAAGCCGGATGTGGGCGCGGCCATCGCCCGGCAATGGTACGACCGCGACGCCGTCGACATGATCACCGACGGGGTGACCTCCTCGGTGGCGCTCGCCATCAGCCAGGTCACCAAGGAGAAGAACAAGGTCTTCATCGACACCGGCGCCGGCACCGCCGACCTCACCGGCCCGCAATGCACGCCGAACACGATCCACTGGGTCTACGACACGGTGGCGCTGGCCAACGGCACCGGCGGCGCCATGGTCAAGCGCGGCGGCAACACGTGGTTCTTCCTCACCGCCGACTACGTCTTCGGACAGACCCTCCAGCGCGACACCAGCGCGGTCATCACCAAGAACGGCGGCAAGGTCGTGGGCTCGGTGAAGACCCCGTTCCCGACCTCGGATTTCTCGTCCTTCCTGCTGCAGGCGCAGGGGTCGGGCGCCAAGGTGATCGGGCTCGCCAATGCCGGAACCGACACGATCAACTCGATCAAGCAGGCGGGCGAGTTCGGCATCACCGAGGGCGGGCAGGCGCTCGCCGGCCTCCTGGTCTTCTCCTCGGACGTGCACTCGCTAGGCACCAAGGTCGCCCAGGGCCTCGTGCTCACCGAGCCGTTCTACTGGGACCTGAACGACCAGACCCGCGCCTTCTCGGACCGGTTCGCCAAGCAGATGAAGGGCGGCTCGAAGCCCACCGCCAACCATGCGGGCGTCTACTCGGACGTGCTCCACTACCTGAAGGCGGTGGCCGAGTTGAAGTCGACGTCCGATGGCGCGGCGACGGTCGCCAAGATGAAGGCGATGCCGACCGACGACCCGCTGTTCGGCAAGGGCGTGATCCGCGCCGACGGCCGCAAGATCCACGACATGTACCTGTTCGAGGTCAAGAAGCCCGCCGAGTCGAAGGGCGAGTGGGACCTCTACAACAAGCTCGAGACCATCCCGGGCGATCAGGTGTTCCGGCCGCTGAACGAGGGCAATTGCCCCCTCGTGAAGGGCTGACGGTAAGATCGGGGCGCGGAGAACGGCCATGACCACGATCTTCGGTGTGCCGACGCAGGCCCTGTTCGGGCAGTTGCTGCTCGGCCTGATCAACGGCTCGTTCTACGCGATCTTGTCGCTCGGGCTGGCGATCATCTTCGGGCTCCTGAACATCATCAACTTCGCCCACGGCGCGCTCTACATGATGGGCGCGTTCGTGGCCTGGATGCTGCTCACCTACGTGGGCCTCGGCTACTGGTGGGCGCTGGGGCTCGCGCCCCTCGTGGTCGGCGCCTTCGGCATCGTGCTGGAGCGCGTGCTGATCGCCCGGCTCTACAAGCTCGACCACCTCTACGGGCTGCTCCTGACCTTCGGGCTGGCGCTGATCATCCAGGGCCTGTTCCGCAACCAGTACGGCGTCTCAGGCCTGCCCTACGCGATCCCGGCCGAGCTGTCCGGCGGCCAGCGGCTGCCGTTCATGTTCCTGCCGAACTACCGGGCCTGGGTGGTGGTCGCCTCCCTCACCGTCTGCATCGCCACCTGGCTCGTCATCGAGAAGACCAAGCTCGGCGCCTATCTGCGGGCCGCCACCGAGAACCCGACCCTGGTCCAGGCCTTCGGCGTGAACGTGCCGCTGTTCCTGACCTTGACCTACGGGTTCGGCGTCGCGCTGGCGGGCTTCGCCGGGGTTCTGGCCGCACCGATCTACTCGGTGAACCCCAACATGGGCGCCGACATCATCATCGTGGTCTTCGCCGTGGTGGTCATCGGCGGCATGGGCTCGATCATCGGATCGGTGATCACGGGCTTCGCGCTCGGTCTGGTCGAGGGGCTCACCAAGGTGTTCTATCCCGAGGCCTCGGCCACCGTGATCTTCGTGATCATGGTGCTGGTGCTGCTCGTCAAACCCGCCGGCCTGTTCGGGCGCACGGCCTGATCGCGATCGAAGGGACGAATCCCATGGCCGACACAGCTGCCATCGACGCCGCCCCGATCGCCGCCGCGCTGCCGGCGGCCCGGGACGACAAGGCCCTCCACCGCCTGATCTTCGTCGGCATCGCCGTGCTGCTGATCGTGGCGCCGCTCGTCCTCTACCCCGTCTACCTGATGAAGGTGCTGTGCTTCGCGCTGTTCGCGCTCGCCTTCAACCTGCTGCTCGGCTACGGCGGCCTGCTCTCCTTCGGCCACGCCGCCTATTTCGGCATGGCGAGCTACCTCTGCGCCTACACGGCCAAACAGCTCGGCTTCACGCCGGAACTCGCGATCCTCGCCGGCACCGCGACCGCCGCGCTGCTGGGGCTGATCTTCGGTTCGCTGGCGATCCGGCGCCAGGGCATCTATTTCTCGATGATCACCCTGGCGCTCGCCCAGATGGCGTTCTTCTTCTCCCTGCAGGCGAAGTTCACCGGCGGCGAGGACGGCATCCAGGCCGTGCCGCGCGGCAGCCTGTTCGGGGTGATCAGCCTCGCGGACGACCGGGCGATGTACGCGGTCGTCTGCGTGATCTTCATGGCCGGCATGCTGCTGATCTACCGCATCATCCACTCGCCCTTCGGGCAGGTGCTGAAGGCGATCCGCGACAACGAACCCAGGGCGATCTCCCTCGGCTACCGGGCGAGCCAGTACAAGCTCGCGGTGTTCGTGCTCTCGGCGACGCTGGCGGGGCTCGCGGGTTCCACCAAGGCGATCGTCTTCCAGCTCGCCTCGCTGACCGACGTCCACTGGTCGATGTCGGGCGAGGTGGTGCTGATGACCCTCGTCGGCGGCATGGGCACGGTGTTCGGGCCGATCGTCGGCGCGCTGGTCATCGTCACCATGGAGACGTACCTCGCGCAGTTCGGCGCCTGGGTGACGATCATCCAGGGCTGCGTCTTCGTCCTCTGCGTGCTGCTGTTCCGCGAGGGCGTCGTCGGCCTGATCGCCCGGGTGATCCGCAAGCCCCTCTGAGCTTAAGACTCCGTCTCGGGCCGGACCCCGCGGTCATCCTTCGTTAACCAAGAGCGTTCAACCTGGAGTTCCAGAACGGTCAGGTGCCGCCATGACGAAGGCCCTCGCGCTCAGTATCGACGACCCCGCCCATGACTGCCCGGTCCCGCCCGAGACCGTGGGGCGGCTGATCAAGTCCGATGCCGAGGGTGCCCGCTACCTGCTCGACGGCATCCCCGAGGCGACCCGGGCGCGACTGGCCGTGTGGCTCTACGGCCGCAGCCACACCCACGAGATCGGGATCCGCGTGGCCGCGACCTGCGAGGGCGCGACCCTCCGGCGGGCGGCCGGCCTCGTCGGCAACGTCCTCTACGACCTGTCGCGCCGTCCCTACGCGGCCCCGAGCCACGGGACGCGCAGCGGCGGCGGCAGCCGTATCTCCCTCGGCGGCTCCGCCCGGCGCGCCTGAGCGCCGCAGCCCGGCGCGCCTGAGCGCCGCAGCCCCGTCCCTGTCACCCGGCGCGATTGGAACGCCGCGCCGCAGCGGCTATCGTCGCGGCCGATGTCCACCCCCCCGACAGCCCTGCACGTCCGGCGCCTCGACCCCGTCCTCGTCGACCGCATCGCGGCCGGCGAGGTCGTGGAGCGGCCGGCCTCGGCGGTGAAGGAGCTGGTGGAGAACGCCGTCGATGCCGGCGCCCGGTCCGTCGAGGTCACGGTCGAGGCCGGCGGCCGCCGCCTGATCCGGGTGGTCGACGACGGCCGCGGGATGGCGCCGGAGGACCTCGACCTCGCGGTCGAGCGCCACGCCACCTCGAAGCTGCCGGGCGGCGACCTCGCGGCGATCCGGACGCTCGGCTTCCGCGGCGAGGCGCTCCCGTCGATCGGCGCCGTGTCGCGGCTCACCCTCGTCACCCGGACCCACGACGCCGAGGCCGGCGCGAGCCTCACCGTCGACGCGGGGCTGAAGGGCGCCGTCCGTCCCGCCCCGGCGCAGCGGGGGACGCGCATCGAGGTGACCGAATTGTTCGCCGCGACGCCGGCCCGCCTGAAGTTCCTGAAATCCGACCGGGCCGAGAACGCCGCCATCGCCGAGACCCTGCGCCGCCTCGCCGTGGCGCAGCCGAACGTGCGCTTCACGCTGCGGGCCGATGCCGGCCAGCCCCTCGTGCTGCCGGCCGAGGCCGGGGCGGACGCGGATCTGCGCCGCCTCACCGCGGTGCTGGGGCCGGACTTCGCGCCGAACGCGCTGCCGGTCAGCCTCGCGCGGGAGGGCTTCGCGGTGACCGGCCATGTCGGCCTGCCGACCTATCACCGCGGCGCGGCCGGCTACATCCACCTCGTGGTCAACGGCCGGCCGGTCCGGGACCGGCTGCTGCTCGGCGCGGTGCGCGGCGCCTACGCCGACACCCTCGCCTCCGACCGCCATCCGGTGCTGGGGCTCGCGATCGCGTGCGATCCGGATCTCGTCGACGTCAACGTGCACCCCGCCAAGACCGAAGTGCGCTTCCGCGAACCGGGGCTGGTGCGGGCCCTCGTGGTGAGCGCGATTCACGACGCCCTGCGCCGCGGCGGCGCCCGCTCGGCGACGACCGGCGCGGCCCGGACCCTCGACGCCCTGCGCCCCGCGGCTCCGGCCCTGGCGACCCATACGGGCGCGGCGATGCCGAGCCTGTTCCGGCCGACGCGCCCGGACCCCGTCGCGGCAAACACGCCCTCGGTGGCGGCCCCCGCCGGCTACCGGCAGCCGGGGGCGTGGCGGCCCGCGCCGTCCGGGGCCGCGACCGCGTGGGCATTCGACCGCGACGCCGCGCCCGGCTTCGGCGAGGCGGCCCAGGCCCCCTTCGCGGGACCGGCGGCCGCGCATGAGCCACTGGCCCCGCCGCAGGCGGACAGCCGTCCGGTCCCCGCCGCGGACGCGGCGGTGGACCATCCCCTCGGCGCGGCGCGGGCGCAGATCCACGAGACCTACATCCTGGCGCAGACCCGCGACGGCCTCGTTATCGTCGACCAGCACGCCGCGCACGAGCGCCTCGTCTACGAGCGCATGAAGGCCGAGCGGGCGGCGGGCGGGATCGCCCGGCAGGGCTTGCTCATCCCCGACGTCGTGGAGATGAGCCCTGAGGAGGCCGACCGCCTGGTCGCCGCCGCGCCGGACCTCGACCGGCTGGGCCTGTCCATCGAGGCGTTCGGCCCCGGCGCCGTGCTGGTGCGGGAGGTGCCGGCCGCGCTGATCGGCGCCTCGGTGCGCGACCTCGTGACCGACATCCTCGACGCCCTGGAGGCCGGCGGCGACGAGGAGGGTGGCGCCGCCGCGACGGTGGGCGGCCCGCTGGGCCGGCGCCTCGACGCGGTCCTGTCGCGGATGAGCTGCCACGGCTCGATCCGCGCCGGCCGGCGTCTGCGGCCCGAGGAGATGAACGCGCTCCTCCGTGAGATGGAGGCGACGCCGAATTCCGGCCAGTGCAACCACGGCCGGCCGACCTCCATCGAATTGAAGCTCTCCGACATCGAGCGGCTGTTCGGCCGCCGATAGGTTTCACCGCGCACAGGCACCCGCCGGAGGCCCCGACCCATGGATTTCACCATCTCGCCCCGCGTCGAGGCGTACCGCGCCCGGATCGCGGCCTTCGTCGACACGCACATCCTGCCCCTGGAGGCGGACCCGTCCGCCTATGACGGGCACGGGAACATCGGCTTGGGCGAACTGGCCCGACTGCGCGGCCTCGCGCAGGAGCAGGGTCTCTGGTGCCTCCAGCTCAGGCCTGAGACCGGCGGGGCCGGCCTCGACAAGGTCGGCATGGCGGTCTGCTACGAGGCGATGAACCGCTCGATCTTCGGGCCGGTCGTGTTCAACTCCGCGGCGCCAGACGACGGCAACATGATGGTGCTCGAGAAGGTGGCGACCCCCGCCCAGAAGGAGCGCTGGCTCGCGCCGATCGTGGACGGCCGGGTGCGCTCCGCCTTCGCCATGACCGAGCCGCATCCCGGCGGCGGCTCCGATCCCGGCATGATCCAGACGCGGGCCGAGCGGCGGGGCGACACCTACGTGGTCACCGGCCGCAAGTGGTACATCACCGGCGCCGAGGAGGCCGCCCACTTCATCCTGATGGCGCGCACCTCCGACGACGCGCGGAAAGGTCTGACCGCCTTCCTGTTCCACAAGGACCAGCCCGGCTGGGAGATCCTGCGCCGCATCCCGATCATGGGGCCGGAGGAGCATGGCGGCCATTGCGAGCTGCTGTTCGATGGTCTGGAGATCCCCGCCGAAAACGTCCTGATGAACGAGGGCGACGGGCTGAAGCTCACGCAGATCCGCCTCGGGCCGGCGCGGCTGACGCACTGCATGCGCTGGCTCGGCCTGTCGAAGCGCTGCGTCGAGATCGCCCGGGCCTACGCGGCCGAGCGCCACGGCTTCGGCATACGGCTGGCCGACCGCGAGAGCATCCAGCTCATGCTGGGCGACCTCGCGATGCGGATCGAGGTCGGCCGCCTGCTGGTGATGAAGGCCGCCTGGGCGCTCGATCAGGGCAGCTTCGCCCGCAAGGAGGTCTCGATGGCCAAGGTGCACGTGGCCAACCTCCTCCACGCGGCGGCCGACGTGGCGATCCAGATCAACGGCGCCCGAGGCTACTCGACCGACACGCCGCTGGAATGGATCTACCGCTACGCCCGGCAGGCCCGGCTGGTGGACGGCGCCGACGAGGTCCACAAGATGGTGCTGAACCGCAACCTGGAGGCGGAGGGCGATGCCTTCTGGACGTGGACCGTCGGGGCGTGACCGCCGGGCCGGCGACGACGCGCCGGTATCCGACCCCGTACCCGCATCCTGATCTGCCCGCGCCCGCGGTCCGGCACCGCCGCACGCGGGGCCGGGATCCGATGTCCGCGTCCCGCGACAGGATCTGACAGGCGCACCGAAGCGTGGAGTTTATGACGATGACCGATGTCGTGATCACAGGGGCGGTACGGACCGCGATCGGCACGTTCGGGGGGTCGCTCGCATCGATCCCGCCGGCGGCGTTGGCGGCGCAGTGCGTCGCGGAGGCGCTCAGGCGCGCCGCGACCGCGCCCGAAGCGATCGGCCACGTGGTCTTCGGCAGCGTGATTCCCACCGAACCGCGGGACGCCTACCTCGCGCGCGTCGCCGCCATGGAGGGCGGCATCCCCAAGGAGGTGCCTGCCATGACGGTCAACCGCCTCTGCGGCAGCGGCTTGCAGGCGATCGTCTCGGCCGCGCAATCGATCCTCCTCGGGGATGCCGAGACGGCAGTCGCCGGGGGAGCCGAGAGCATGAGCCGCGCGCCGCATCTGCTGAAGGTCGGGCGCACCGGCCAGCGCATGGGCGATGCCGTGCTGGTGGACTACATGCTGGGCGCGCTGAACGACCCGTTCGGCAACGGCCATATGGGCGTCACCGCCGAGAACGTGGCGGAGCGCTACGCCGTCTCCCGCGACCAGCAGGACGCCTTCGCGGCCGAGAGCCAGGCCCGGGCCGCGCGGGCGATCCGCGAAGGACGGTTCCGCGACCAGATCCTGCCGGTCGCCGTGCAGCGCAAGCGCGAGACGGTGGCGTTCGACACCGACGAGCACCCCAAGGCCGCGAGCGCCGAGGAGTTGGCGAAGCTGCGCCCGGCCTTCTCGAAGACCGGCAGCGTGACGGCCGGCAACGCCTCGGGCCTCAACGACGGCGCCGCCGCCCTCGTCCTGTCCAGCGCCGACCGGGCGGAGCGGGACGGCCGCACGCCCCTGGCCCGCATCGTCGGCTACGCCCATGCCGGCGTGGACCCGTCCGAGATGGGCATGGGTCCGGTCCCGGCCGTGCGCCGATTGCTGGAGCGGACGGGCCTGCGGGCCGCGATTTCGACGTGATCGAA
Organism: Methylobacterium sp. E-046; assembly: GCF_022829625.1. Taxonomy (NCBI): domain Bacteria; kingdom Pseudomonadati; phylum Pseudomonadota; class Alphaproteobacteria; order Hyphomicrobiales; family Methylobacteriaceae; genus Methylobacterium; species Methylobacterium sp. E-046. The sequence continues at coordinate 71,029 of NZ_JAKSYP010000183.1, forward strand.
TCGAACGAGGCCTTCGCGTCCCAGGCCTGCGCCGTCTCCCGCGAACTCGACCTCGACCCCGCGAAGGTCAATCCGAACGGCGGCGCCATCGCGCTCGGCCATCCGATCGGCGCGACGGGGGCGATCATCACCGTGAAGGCGCTCTACGAGCTGGCCCGGACGGGCGGACGCTACGGGCTGGTGACCATGTGCATCGGTGGCGGACAGGGTATCGCCATGGCCGTCGAGCGGCTGCGCTGAGATGGCCGACCTCTTCGATCTCGCCGGCCGGCACGTCCTGGTGACCGGCGCCTCCAGCGGCCTCGGCCGCCACTTCGCCGGGACGCTGGCGCGCGCGGGGGCGCACCTGTCCCTCTGCGCGCGCCGGGCGGACGCCCTCGCCGAGACCGTCGCCGGGGTCGCCGGGGAGGGCGGGCAAGCGCAGGCCGTCGTCATGGACGTCACCGACGCGGCCAGCATCGAGCGGGCCCTCGACGCCGCCGAGGCCCGCTTCGGTCCAGTCCGTGTCGTCGTCAACAATGCCGGGATCACCGCGACGAAGCCCGCCCTCGACCTCGACGAGGCCGACTGGGACGGGGTCCTCGATACGAACCTGAAGGGCGTCTGGCTGGTGGCTCAGGCGGCCGGCCGGCGCATGGTCCGCCACGGCGCGGGCGGCAGCATCGTCAACATCGCGTCGATCCTGGGCCTGCGGGTCACCGGCGGACTGGCGCCCTACGCGGCCTCGAAGGCCGGGGTCGTCCAGCTGACCAAGAGCCTCGCCCTCGAATGGGCGCGCTACGGCATCCGGGTGAACGCCCTGGCGCCCGGCTACATCAAGACCGAGCTGAACGACGCGTTCTTCGAATCGGAGCCCGGCAAGGCCCTGATCAAGCGGGTGCCGCAGCGGCGTCTGGGGGAGGCGGCCGAACTCGACGGGCCGCTCCTCCTGCTCGCCTCCGATGCCGGCGCGTACATGACCGGCAGCGTCGTGGCGGTCGATGGCGGCCACCTCGTGTCGGGCCTGTAGCGGATGGATCAGGATCGGTTGCGCATCTGGCTGGCCGAGACGCTCGGCTGCCCGGACCTCGCCATCGCGGATACGCGTCCCCTCGGCGGCGGCTCCATTCAGGAGAATCGCCTTGTCAGCTGCCGGGTCGGCGACGACGTGCGCGCCTTCGTGCTGCGCATGGACGCGGCCGCCACCATCGCGTCGAGCCGGACCCGTGCCGAGGAGTTCCGGATCCTGGAGGCGGTCTGGAACGCCGGGGTCCGGGTGCCCGAACCCGTCGCCTTCTGCGAGGATCCGGAGGTGATCGGCGCCCCGTTCGCGGTCATGGGGCTGGTCGAGGGCGTGGGGCTGGGCCCGCGGATCGCCAAGGATCCGAGCCTCGGCGGCGACCGGGAGCAGCTCGCCGAGACCCTGGGCCGCGAGCTGGCGAAGATCCACGCCGCGCTCGACCCGCGGGCGCTGCCGGCCGGGCTCGCCTTCCTGGGCGCGCCCGAACCGGATCCTGCGCGAGCCGAGATCGCGCGTCTGCGCGCGAGCCTCGACGGTATCGGTGTCCGGCGCCCGGCGATCGAGTGGGGGCTGCGTTGGGGGGAGGTCCGCGCCCCGGCCTGCCCGGCGCCGACCCTCGTGCACCGGGATTTCCGGACGGGCAACTACATGGTCGACGGATCCGGCCTCACGGCCGTGCTGGACTGGGAGTTCGCCGGCTGGGGTGACCCGGATCAGGACCTCGGCTGGTTCTGCGCCGCCTGCTGGCGCTTCGGCCGGCCCGAGCGTGAGGCGGGCGGCGTCGGTTCCCGCGCGGCCTTCTACCGGGGCTATACGTCCGAGAGCGGGCGGACGGTCGATCCGGCGCGCGTGGCCTACTGGGAGGTGATGGCCCATGTGCGCTGGGCGGTGATCGCGCTGGAGCAGGGCGCGCGCCACGTCTCCGGACGCGAGTTCTCCCTCGAACTGGCGCTGACCGGCCGGATGGTGCCCGACCTGGAACGGGCGATCCTGCGGGCGACCGCCCCCGCCGCATGGAGCTGAGCATGCAGGACGAACCCTCCGGCGCCGCCCTCCTCGACGCGGCCCGCCGCGCCCTCACCGAGGAGGTCGTGCCCGGCCTCACCGGCCGCCCGCGCTACGTCGCCCTGATGGTGGCCAACGCTCTGGGCATCGCGGCCCGGGACATCACCCAGGCCGAATTCTGGCGGGCGACGGCCGGACGCGTCGTGGCCGGAGAACCCGTCGAGACGCTCATCGAGGCGATCCGCGCAGGCGAACGCGACGCCGATCCGGAGCTGCACGCCGCCCTGACTGCGGCGGCGGAGGTTGCCGCGCAGATCTGGAAGCCGGCCGCCCCGGGCGCGTGAGCCGCCCTGGGCGGATTCGCGTCGACGGACCGGATGGGGCTTCGAGGTCGCGCGCGGTCAGGCGCGGGCCGCGATCGGGGAGGGCGGGACCGTCCGGCCCCGTCGCCGTTTCCGGGCCCGCCTTCGCACCGATGTCGGCGACGTCTTGGGCGACCTGCGGCGCCCCGGCACGGCGCCAGTCCGGGATCGTGGCGCCGGACCGAGAACCGACCCGCTCCGCTCGCGAGGTCCTGTGGGGCCTCCCGTCGGCATCGCGCGATCACAGTGCCCGCGCTTGGTCGCGCAGGACGAATTTCTGGATCTTGCCGGTCGAGGTTTTCGGAAGCGCCCCGAACACCACGGTCTTCGGCACCTTGAACCGCGCCAGCCTGTCCCGGCAGAAGGCGATCACCTCTTGATCGCTGGGGATCATGGCCCCGGGCTTCATCTCCAGGAACGCGCAGGGGCTCTCACCCCAGGTCGCGTCCGGACGCGCCACGACGGCCGCCAGCATCACCGCGGGGTGGCGCATCAGCACCTCCTCGACCTCCAGGCTGGAGATGTTCTCGCCGCCCGAGATGATGATGTCCTTCGCCCGGTCCTTGATCTCCACGGAACCGTCCGGGTGCCAGACGGCGAGGTCGCCGGTCCGATACCAGCCGCCGTCGAGCGCCCGCTCCGTGGCGTCGGGATTGCCGAGGTAGCCCTTCATCACGGTGTTGCCGCGCAGGACGATCTCGCCGACCGCCGCACCGTCCCGCGGCACCGGCTCGCCGCCCGCCGGATCGACGACCGCCACCGCCTCGAGGGTGGCGAGCGGTACGCCCTGGCGGGCCATCCGGGCGTAGCGGTCCGCGTCGGACAGTTCGGCCCAGTCCGGCTGCGCGAGGCAGACCGTGGCCGGGCCGTAGCTCTCGGTGGCGCCGTAGAGATGCGTCACCTGGAAGCCCAGTTCCTCCATGGTGCGGATGATCGTGGAGGACGGCGCCGCGCCGCCGACGGCGCAGCGCACCCGCTGCGGGAAGGCCGTGCGGTCGGAGGCCGGGGCGTGGGCGAGCATCGACAGCACGATCGGCGCGCCGCAGAGATGCGTCACGCCGTGCCGGGCGATCAGACGGAAGATCGCCGACGGCTCGACCTTGCGCAGGCAGACCTGGGTGGCGCAGGCGGCCACGCTCGCCCACGGGTAGGACCAGCCGCTGCAGTGGAACATCGGCAGGGTCCAGAGATACACGCTCTCGGCGGTCAGCCCGAAGGTGACGGCGTTGCCGAGCGCCTGGAGGTAGGCGCCGCGGTGGCTGTAGACCGCGCCCTTCGGGTCGCCGGTCGTGCCGGAGGTGTAGAGCAGGCAGAGGGACTGCCACTCGTCCGCCGGGCCGGCCCAGGCATGGTCCGGGTCCCCCGCTTCGAGGAGCGCCTCGTAGGGGATCGCGCCGTCGAGGCCCGTCTCGCCGATCGCCACCACCAGGACGGGCTGCGCGAGGTCCGCGAGCGCCCGCGCCGCCAGCGGCGCGCACTCGGCCTCGACGATCAGCACCCGGGCGTCGCCATGCGCCAGGGAGAAGGCGATTGTCGCCGGGTCGAGGCGGGTGTTGAGCGGGTTGAGCACGGCGCCGAGCATCGGCACCGCGAAGTGCGCCTCGATCATCTCGGTCACGTTCGGGGCGAGGATCGCGACGGTGTCGAGGGTCCCGACGCCGCGGGCCGCCAGGGCCGAGGCGAGGCGGCGGCACCGGACGTAGAGGTCCGCGTAGGTGAGGCGCCGGTCGCCGTCGATCACCGCGACCCGGCCGGGAACGGCGGCGGCCGCGCGCGCCAGGAGGCTCGCCGGGGTCAGCGGCACGTAATTGGCGGGCGTCCGATCGAGCCCGGACTCGAACCGGTGCCGACCGGCGCCCTCTGGGCGCGCGGGGCTCTGAGGGGTCTCCGTCATCATGCGGCCTTCTGCGCGGGCGGCGGGCGTGGCGTTCGCTCCGCGGGAAGAGTTTTCGCGGCTGCCACGGCTGTCAATCGCCGCCGCGGTCGCGATCGCCGACCGGGTCGCATTCTGTCACGACGCATGGTTGACGGCGGGACCGCCCTGACGGAAGGCCATTTCTGATCGACGCGCCACCCTTGGCGGCGCAACTGGCGATGCGGGGGACGACCTTGGGAAACGACAACCTGCCGGCCGTCTCCATGCAAGCCGGACGCGAGGCGGCCGAGACCGGGGTCGCGCGGGCGCGGGAGGCCTATGAGCGCTTCGCCGAGGCCGGCGAGATGGCGCTCAACGCCTTCGAGACCACGATGGCGCAGAGCTTCGACGGCTGGCGCGCCGTGATGGGCTCCAGCCGCGAGACCGCCCATCAGCTGGCCGACAGCAACGTGGCGGGCACCCGCCGGATGCGCGAGCAGTGGGAGGCCGCGGGCGCCCGGCTGTACAACGCCTTCGAGGACAACGCGGTCCACGCCATGGCGGCGATGCGCGAGATCGGGCACCGCGTGCTGGTGGCGGCGGATACGAACATCCGCGCCAACCTGGACTTCGCGGACCGCATCGCGAAGGCTTCGGACGCGCAGGAGGCCGCGGCGCTGAACCTCGCCTTCCTCCAGGAGCAGTCGCGCCGCATCACCGACCAGATGGTCGACCTCCACCAGACGACCAGCCGGCTCGCCCGCGAGGCCGCTGCCCGATCCGAAAAGCCGTGAGCGTCACCTCAGCGGAGCAGGCCGCTGCGGATCCGGGCGCGGCGATGCCGCGGCTCGACGACCTCAGCCGCGCCGACGTGCCGTTCCGGACCGGTCACTTCTGGGCCTACGCGCCGCACGATTTCCACCGCATCGCCTACGTCGAATGGGGGGATCCCGCTTCGCCGCACGTGGTGGTCTGCGTCCACGGCCTGAGCCGCCAGGGCCGGGACTTCGATCCGCTGGGCTACCGGCTGGCGAAGATGGGCTACCGGGTCATCTGCCCGGACCTGCCCGGGCGCGGCCTGAGCGGATGGCTCAAGGATCCGGAACTCTACGGCCTTCCGCAATACGCCGCCGACATGGCAGCGCTGGTCGCGCACCTGCGGATCCCCGGCAAGATCGACTGGGTCGGCACCTCCCTGGGCGGGCTCACCGGCATGGTGCTGGCCGCCGCGGCCAACACGCCGATCCGCCGCATGGTCATCAACGATATCGGGCCGTTCCTGCCCTGGGCGCCGATCCGCCATATCGGCTCGCGCCTGCGCGACGCGCCGCGGCTCCACCACAACCTCGCCTCGGGCGAGTCGCGTCTGCGCATCGTGCTGGGGGCCTTCGGGCCGCTCACCGACGAGCAGTGGCGCCACATCGCCAAGCACAGCTTCTTCCGCGAGCCCAGCGGCGGCTGGCGCCCCCACTACGATCCCGGCATCGGCGACGCGTTCCGGCCCGGTCGGGTCTACAGCGTCAGCATGTGGCGGGACTGGGACGCCATCGCGTGTCCGGTGCTGCTGCTGCGCGGGGCGCTCTCGGAGCTGCTCCTGGCCAGCACCGCGGATGAGATGACCCGGCGCGGGCCGCCGACCCAGCGGGTCGAGATCGCCGATTGTGGCCACGCGCCGGCCCTGCTGGACGATGCCCAACTCAAGATCGTGACGGACTGGCTCGGTCCGGCCGCCTGAGTCGCGCTTCCGGGCGTCGGTGCTGGGAACGGGGCGCATTTCGGCATCGGCCGTCCGGCAGTCCAGCCCGCGTAAGATCGCGGTTCTCCGGACAGTTCGTCCGCCTCTGCCAGTTTTTACAGATGTAATTCTACGCATTCACCCGACTCAATTTCTCTAATAGCGTCGATTGGTTCAGATAAACCCTTTCCGACATCCGACGCGCTCCAGACCTGTGCTGCTGATCTCATGTTTCTCCCGCGTAACCATTCATTGCGTGCAGTGTCCGCCTGTGGCATCAACGACTGCAGGTCGAAAGCTTGGCCGCGCGACGGAGTGCCGGTGGGTCGTGATCCGCGGCCGACGACGCGGGCGGGCTGGCCAACCACAGATTTGACGTTCGGACGACTTCCCATGGCCAATCCCACCCCCAAGCCGAAGCAGACCACCGCGATCGATCACGGGGTCGGCAGCCGCATCGCGTTCCTGCGTGCCGCCAACGGGCTGAGCCAGTCCGCCCTCGCCAGCGCGCTGGGCGTGAGCTTCCAGCAGGTCCAGAAATACGAGACCGGGAAGAACCGCGTCGGGGCCGGCCGCCTGCAGGCGATCGCCGAGCGCCTCGGAGTGCCGGTCGCCAGCTTCTTCGATCCGGAACCGGAAACCGGACTGGAGAACGGGCCGACGCTGCTGAGGGTCTCCGGCTCCCTTGAGCTTCTGCGGGCCTACAACCAGATCTTGGACGATCAGATCCGCCGCGACGTGCTGGCCCTGGTGAAATCCGCGGCGCGGCTCGCCCACAGCCGTGCGGCGGACCGGATCGCGTCCGGCGACTGAGATCCGGGTCTCGCGCGGGGCGGTTCGCTCAGCTCCGGCGATCGGTTTCCGGGGGTGAAGGCCGGTGTGTTCGATGGATCCCGTCAACCTGCTCGAAGATCTGCCGGTTCAGGCTCCGGACGAGGAGGTGTCGGTGCTTGTCGCCGCGCCAGGGCTTCGGGTGGAGCGCATCGTCTCGTATGGCCATGCGAGCCCACCCGGGTTTCACTACGACCAGCCGCATTCCGAGTGGGTCACCGTCCTGGCTGGCTCGGCCGATCTGCGATTCGCCGACGAGGCGACGCTGCGGCATCTCAGAATGGGCGACTCGGTCCTAATCGCGCCGCACCGCCGTCACCGGGTGGAACGCACGGAGTCTCCGACCGTGTGGCTAGCGGTTCATTTCGGTCCGGATATCGAAGTTCCGGAGGACGGGTGACACGGGTTCAGGCGGCGTAGCGCGCGACGGCGACCGCCGTGTCGCCGTAGATGCGGCGCTCCAGTTCGGTGAAGCCCGGCGGCCACGGGATCCGCACGGATTCGGCCTCTTCCACGACCACCAGGGCACCGGCGGCGAGCCACGCGCCCTCGGCGGCGCTCGACAGCGCCCGCGGCGCCAGATCGCGGTTGTAGGGTGGATCGCAGAAGGCCAGGGTGAACTGTCCGGCGGTGCCAGCCGGCCCGAGACGGGTCGCGTCGCGGCGGAACAGGCGCGTGACGCCCTCAGCCCCCAGCGCCTCTATGTTGGAGCGGATCACCGCGCGGGCCTCGGCACCATCATCGACCAGCAGGGCATAGGCGGCCCCGCGCGACAGCGCCTCGAAGCCGAGAGCCCCGGTACCCGCGAACAGGTCGAGCACCCGGGCGCCCGCGATGGCCTCATCGTAGGCATGCGTCAGCACGTTGAAGAGCGATTCCCGCAGGCGGTCCGACGTCGGCCGGATCGCGTCGGTGCGCGGCGTCGCGAGCCTTCGGCCCCGCCACGCACCGCCGACGATCCTCATCGCCCGTCGCGCGGCGGCCTGCCGCCGGGCTTGGAACCACCGGGCCTGGATCCGCCGGGCCTCGCACCGCCACCGGGCCTGGCACCGCCACCCGGCCTGGCACCGCCAGGCTTGAACCCACCAGACTTGAAACCGCCGGGCTTACCGTCCCGCGCACCGCCGGGGCGGCCGCCGGGCCTGGCATCGCCTCCGCCGGACGCACCCTTGCCGAAACTCTTGCCGAAGCCCTTGCCGGCGAAGCCGCCGGGCTTGCCACCACCCGGGTTGGCGCCACGGGGCTTCGGACCATCGAAGGCCGGCCTGCCACCGGCGGAGTCCGGCCGCTGAGACCGAAACCCGCCCTTGCCGCGGGGTGCGCCCTCCGACGGAGCACCGTCGAAGGAGCGCTCACGGCCAGCAGGCCTGGGACCACGGCGGTCATCCTGACGGGTCTGCGCGCGGGGACCTTCGGCGGCGCGCGCCGCGTCCCGATGCGGCCGGTCCCCGGCACCGCGCTCGCCGCGCGGGGCGAAGCCACGCTCGCCGCGCGGTGCGAAGTTGCCCTCGCCGCGCGGTGCCGGACGCTGGTCGCCGCGCGGAGCGAAGCCGCGCTCGCCGCCGGATCCGCCCTCGCGCCCAGGGCGCCCCCCCGGGCTGCGCTGCGACCGCTCGGACCGTCCGTCGTCGGCATAGCGGCGACGCGGCTGCTCGGCGGGCGCGGCCTCGACCGGCGTCGCCGCCAGGCGTTCCACGACCACCCGGCGCTCGCCGGACTTGATCGAGCCCACGCGCTCACGGCCGCGCTCGGCCGCGGCGGATTGCGCGGCTCGGGGATCGGCCCCCCGGCGCGGGATGCGCGTGCCGCGCGGCTTCGTTCCGTCGTCGTCGCGCCACGTGGCGTTGCGCGGCCCCGAACCGCTGCCGCCCGTCGAGACGCGCGGCGTCGGTGCGGGGCGGGCTGCGTTGCGCCGGCTGGCGGCCGTCTGGGCCGGTGCGGAATCCCGATCGGTTTTTTTCGGCCCGCCGAAGGGCGTGATGGGCTCGCGGACCGGGCTCTCGAAATCCACGCCGGCCTGCTCGGCGAGACTCTTGCCGAGCTGATCCTTGAGGACGCGGGTCCGCACCTCCTCGACGAGTCCGACCTCCAGATCCCCGAGCTGGAACGGCCCGAAGGAGAGGCGGATCAGCCGGTTCACCGAGAGGCCGAGATGTTCGAGGATCCGCTTGACCTCGCGGTTCTTGCCCTCGCGCAGGCCGAGCGTCAGCCAGACGTTGTCACCCTGAACGCGGTCCAGGGTCGCCTCGATCGGACCGTACTCCATGCCGTCGATCGTCACGCCGCGCGCCAGCCGGTCGAGCTGCGCCTGATCGGTATCCCCGTGGGCACGGACGCGGTAGCGGCGCAGCCAGCCCGTGTCGGGATGGGCGATCACCTTGGCGAGGCCGCCGTCGTTGGTCAGCAGCAGCAGGCCCTCGGTGTTGATGTCGAGCCGCCCTACGGCCACGACCCGGGGCAGCTCCTCGGGCAGCACCTCGAAGACGGTCTGCCGTCCCTCCGGATCCTTGGCGGTGGTGACGACACCGCGCGGCTTGTGGAAGATCCACAGGCGGCTGCGCTCGCGCAACGGCATGGGGGCGCCGTCGACGAGGACCCGATCGTCCTCGGTCACGTTGCGCGCCGGGGAGGTCAAGGTCTCGCCGTTGACGCTCACCCGGCCGGCCAGGATCATCACCTCGGCATCGCGCCGGGACGCGATGCCGGCCCGGGCCATCGCCTTGGCGATGCGCTCGCCCGGCGGGGTCACGGCCGACATGTCCTCGCCGCTCTCCCCCTCCGTCTCCGGCTCCGGGTCTCGCTCGGGCGCGGCCGGTCCGGCCGGCCGCTTCGCGGCGCGGGCCTTCACCGGACGGGACTCGGGTTCGGCGGGCAGGCTCGCGTCGGTGCTCGGGGCCCACTCTGCGGACCGCGTGGTCTCGGGCTCGGGGCGGGCGGAGCCCTCCGGCGGGTTGTCGTTCGGCGTGTCGCTCATGACCGCGCCTTATCAGAGCCATCACCGACAGGCGAGACTGCTCTCGAAAACGGGCCTGGACGCGCGCGCCCAACGAAAAGGGGCGGCCCCATGGACCGCCCCGTCGACGATGCCGATCGGCCGGCGTCAGAGTCTTGGCGAGCGGCCCCGCATCACGCCGAACACGGCCGAGATGAGGAAGAGAGCGATCGCCACGAAGAAGACGATCTTCGCCGCCTCCATGGCGGTGCCGGCAATGCCGCCGAAACCCAGCAGCGCCGCGACGAGCGCGACGACGAGAAACGTTACCGCCCAACCGATCATGGCATCCTCGCGTTATTCAAGCCGGTTCAAGACTGGAACCCGCGCGATGCGGGTCCCGTTCCGATCGTCGCCGCTCAGAGCTTGTCGGTCGCCGACTTCACCGCGCCCTTGGCGTCGCCCACGGTGCCCTGGGCCTTGCCCTTGAGCTCCTGAGCCGCACCCTCGGCCTTCATCTTGTCGTTGCCGGTCACGTCGCCCAGGCCCTGCTTGGCCTTGCCGAGGGCCTCGTTGGCGGCGCCCTTGATCTTGTCGGTGGTGCTGCTCATGGCGATGTCCTTCTTGCGGTTGCTGCGGCGACGCCGCAATCGGTCAAGAAACGGTCACGGTCGCTCGAATGTTCCAGGCCTTAACATTGCCCTGTGTTAGTTCGCTGCGCCGCCCGTATCCGCGTCCGCGATGGCCCGCTTCGGCGATGGAGTGAGTACACCTTGGCTGCAGATCCGATCCGGCCGGCGGAGTTCACATCTGCGAGCGTGGGGACGGCCTTCGATCGCGCCTTCGCGGCGGCCCGCGCGGCGGCGGACCTCGGCGAGGTGCCGGTCGGGGCCGTGGTCGTCCGGGACGGCGCCGTGCTAGCCGTCGCGCATAACCAACCTCGGACCCTGCGGGACCCGACGGCCCATGCCGAGATCCTGGCGATACGGGCCGCCTGCGCGGCCGTCGGGGACGAACGCCTGACCGGCTGCGACCTCTACGTGACGCTGGAGCCGTGCCCGATGTGCGCGGGAGCGATCTCCTTCGCGCGGATCCGGCGGCTCTACTACGGGGCGGCGGACCCGAAGGGCGGCGGCGTCGAGCACGGTCCGCGGGTCTTCAACCAGCCGACCTGCCACCATGCGCCGGAGGTCTATGGCGGCTTCCGCGAGGGGGAGGCGGCGGCCCTGCTGCGGGCCTTCTTCGCGCAGAGGCGGTCTTGACCCGCGGGCCCCCGGCCGCCGACCCTGCGGACCCCGTTCACGACCTGGAGGGCCGCCCGATGACACCGACATATTCCCGCGCCCTGATCGTCGGCGCGGGCTCGGGCCTGAGCGCGTCGCTCGCCCGGCTCCTGTCCGCCGACGGCCTCAAGGTCGGCCTCGCGGCCCGGACCATCGAGAAGCTCGCCGATCTGGCCACCGAGACCGGCGCCGTCGTCCACACCTGCGACGCGAGCCGGCCGGATGACGTCGAGGCGCTGTTCGCCGGGATGGAGCCGGCCCTCGGGGGCGCCCCCGACGTGGTGGTGTACAATGCCAGCGGGCGGCTGCGCGGGCCGGTGATCGATCTGGATCCAGGCGCCGTCGCCCAGGCCCTGATGGTCTCGGCTTACGGCGGGTTCCTCGTGGCGCAGGCCGCGGCGCGTCGCATGCTGCCGCACCGCCACGGCGCGATCCTCCTGACCGGCGCCTCCGCGAGCGTGAAGGGTTATGCCGGGTCGGCGCCCTTCGCCATGGGCAAGTTCGCCCTGCGGGGTCTCGGGCAGAGCCTCGCCCGCGAGTTGCAGCCGCAGGGGATCCACGTGGCGCACGTCGTGATCGACGGCGCCATCCGTAATCCGATGCGCGGCGGCGAGCCGGCGGATGCGCCCGACAGCCACCTCGATCCGGATGCCATCGCCCGCGCCTACCGCGATCTGCTGCGGCAGGACCGCAGCGCCTGGACGTCCGAGCTGGAGTTGCGCCCCTGGGTGGAGCGGTTCTGATCCGGACTACGGATTGACCCGCACGCCCAGCAGGACCGTGTTCTCGTTGAAGCTCGACCCGAGCACCGTGCTGTTGATCTGCTGGTAGATGTAGGTGCCGCGCAGGGTCAGCCAGCGCGTCAGGTGGTAGTCCAGCCGGGCGGTGGCCGAGAACCCGTTTTCCCGGATCGTGCTGCCCTGGTAGACGTTCCGCAGGAACGAGCCGCCGACCACGAGCGACAGGTTGCGCAGCAGATCGTGCTGCACCTCCAGGGTCCCGACATCGGTGAGGATGCCGCTGGAGCCGGGGATCGTCGTCTCGGTGACGCCGGTGGCCGCCGTGAGCCGCACCGTCGTGAGCGGGCTCGCCGACCAGACGAGGGCGGCGTTGACCAGCGGTGCGTTGACGTCGCGCAGGCTCGGATCGACGTAGGTGCGGTGCTGGATGCCGGCCGAGACCTCGCCGGTGAGTGTCCGCGCGAGACCGAAGCTGGCCCCGACCGCGAAGGCGATGCCGTCCGAATCCCGCGGCACCCCGGTCGGGTCGCGCCTAACATCGTACACGCGGGTGTCGCCAAGGAGGTCGACGAAGGGGCTGAAATCCGGATTGACCTCGTAGGCCGTGCGCAGCTGTAGGCTGTATTGGTTCAGGTTCCGATCGGCCTGGTTGATAATCGTCCCGTCGGAGAGGCGCGCGTTGTCGAATTCGGAGCGATCGACGGAGCCGCGCAGCGTCACGGAGAGCCTATTGAACGTCTCCGTCGCGCCGAGGGAGGCCCCGTAGACCGCCAGGAGCGGCCGGCTCGTCGCGGTGGCGACCTGAAGGTTGCCGGCCGCGGCCTGGAGGTTCGGGCTCGAGGTGCGCTGCGTGTCCACCAGGAAGCGCCCTTCGGCGTCGATGTGGAGGTCCCGGCTGGCGTCGATGCGCAGGCGGACCGTCCCGTCCGCGGCCGGGCGGCTGGCCGCCTCGTTCTGGGGTGTCTCGAGGTAGGCGCCGCGCAGCGAGCCCTGGAGCGCGCTGGACGACCAGTTGCTCTGGAAATCGACCGCCGCCTCGGTGCGGAGCGCCACCGAGCCCTTCGCGAATTCCCGGCTGGTCTGATCGGGATTCGAATCATAGCCGATGCTCTGTGCGAAGCTCGGCAGCACCGTGAAGGTGCCGACCTGATAGCCGATCGGCGCATAGGCGGGGTCGGTCGGGATCGCCCGGGCGAGATCCGTCCCGAGGATGAAGCCGGGTGTCAGCAGGCCGAGGGCCGAGGAGAGCGGCAGGAGCGACAGGATCGGCCGCACCGGCGTCGTCGCCTGCGGCAGCGGCACCCCGACCACGGGCTGCTGGATGATCGGTGTCAGCCGGAGGGCCGGGCTCGGGACCTGGGTGATCTCCTGCGTGATCCGCCGGGTAGCGGTCCCGAGCCGCCGCGGCGGCGCCGCGCGGGTCCGCAGCAAGCTCGACGGCGCGAGGTTTCGCGGCGCCGTCGAGCTGCCGCCCGTGCGCTGGCCGCCGGTGGTGATACGCGTGTCGAGTTGGGAGAGGCCCGGCTGGGCCTGCGACTGCGTCGGGATGGCCGGCGACAGGGGCGACCGCAGGCTGTCGCCGCCGGTCTGCTCTCCGCTGGTCGCGTCGCCGCCCGGCGAGGCGCGCCCCTCGTCGCGCGACAGGCCGTCGGGAATGCGCCGGCGGAGCGTCGGCAGGCCGTTCGGTGCGGTATCCTGACCGATGCCGGGATTGTCGGGCTGTCCCGCGACGGGGCTCGTCGCGTCGAACCGCTGGGCCACGGCCGGCGTCGTCGCGAGCGCGACAGCCAGCGCCGCGACGCCGAGCCGCATCTGTCGCCCTTCCAGCCGGTCAGCCCCCGCCGTCAGCACCTGATCTCGGTCTCCGCCTTCGTCCCGAGCGCCGGATGCTGGGATTCGCTGACCGCGCCGCGGCCAAACTGGTCATCGGCATGGTTAATGAAGGCTAGGCCGTCGTGGTTAATTCCCCGTCAACGGCGCTGTTCACGGGCGACCGCAGTCAGCGCCGAGACCTCCACGGAGCATACGAAGTCCGATTGAGAAATCGCTCTAGATCCGCTATCATCGGGCAGAATTCGATCGCATCCGCGAGGGATTGATCGGTACCACTATTACAACGACGGGGGTCGGCCGTGAGCGAGAGCATCGAAAGCGGACAGGTCGAGCACATTGAGCTTGCCGTCGATATCGTAGCCGCGTACGTGTCGAACAACTCGGTGCCTCCGTCCGATCTTCCAGGTTTGATCGGCGGTGTTCATACCGCTTTATCGAGCCTTTCGACTGCGGGGCGCAGCTCGAATGCGCCGGTCGAGAAGATGAGTGCGGCGCAAATCCGCAAATCCGTCACTCACGACCACATCGTCAGTTTCGAGGACGGACGGCCCTACAAGACCCTTCGCCGGCACCTGACGCTGCGCGGGCTGTCGCCCGAGGCCTATCGCGAGAAGTGGGGTTTGCCGCGCGATTACCCGATGACCGCAGCGAGCTACTCGGCGCAACGGTCGGAGCTGGCGAGGGCGCTGGGTCTCGGGCAGCAGCGCCGCAAGGATCGGACGGCGGTGACAGCGAACGAGCCGGCCGCGGCGGCCCCGAAGTCGCGCAGCCGGAAGAAGGCTCCGGCGGAATAGGCGCGCGCCGCGACGCCGGGCGAGTGCTCCAGCCTGGCTGCAACAGCCGTCCCGCCCCTGCAGGCAGGGACGAGGCGTCCCCGGACGGGGGCCGGTGAATCCCGGACGAGGAGCGGCGTGCCGTCACGCGCCTGCCACGTCTCGCCGGAGAGGAGGCCGGCACCCGGGCCGGACCGGCTGCGACCAGGGTCGGGGTGACCCCTTGCGCGCCGCACAACCGTGCGCCGCGTCATCGGGGGTAATCGACACCGTCCCGGGCTGCCATCCTGCGCATGCTGCCGTGCACCATCGCACCGCTCCCTGCGCCGGAGACCTTCGCCGTGCCGCCCCTGCCGATCCTCGCCCTGGCCGTTGCCTCCTTCGGGATCGGCACCACCGAATTCGTCATCATGGGCCTTCTTCCGGAGGTGGCGCAGAGCTTCGGCGTCACCATTCCGCAGGCCGGTTACCTGGTTTCCGGCTACGCCTTGGGCGTGGTGGTCGGCGCCCCGATCGTGGCGATCGCCACCGCGCGGATGCCGCGGAAGAAGGCCCTCCTCGCGCTGATGGCCGTCTTTCTCGTCGGCAACCTCGGTTGCGCGGTGGCGCCGAGCTACGCCCTGCTGATGGCGGCTCGAATCCTGACGGCCTTCGCCCATGGGGCGTTCTTCGGGATTGGCGCCGTCGTGGCGAGCAATTTGGTGCCGCGGGAGAAGCGGACGCAGGCGATCGCGCTGATGTTCGCCGGCCTGACCCTGGCCAACGTCCTCGGCGTTCCCTTCGGCACCGCCCTCGGCCAGATCGCGGGGTGGCGCGCGACGTTCTGGGCCGTGGTGATCATCGGGCTCGCGGCGGCCCTGGCAATCCAGCTCTGCGTCCCCGCCGGGCTGCCGGGAACGCGGGGTCGCCTCGTCAGCGAGTTCCGGGCCCTCGGCCGCTGGCCGGTGCTGCGGCCGATGCTGATCTCGACGCTGTCCTCGGTGAGCTTCTTCACGGTGTTCACCTACATCACGCCATTCCTGACCGGCGTGACCGGGTTCACGCCGCAGGGTGTGACGGGCGTGCTGTTCGCCGCCGGCGTGGGTCTGACCATCGGCAACCTCGCGGGCGGCCAGTTCGCCGACCGCGCGCAGATGGCGACGATCATCGGCAGCTTCCTCGGGATCGTGGCGGCGCTGCTCCTGCTGGCCGCCGTCGCCCACCACCCGGGCATGACGCTGGTGGTTCTCGTCCTGTGGTCGGCCCTGGTCTTCGCGCTGGTCTCGCCGCTCCAGATCTGGGTGGTGGAGGCCGCCAGCGATGCGCCGAACCTCGCCTCCACGCTCAACCAAGGCGCGTTCAACCTCGGCAACGCCGCCGGTGCCTGGATCGGCGGCACGGCCCTGACCCTGGGCGCGGGCTACGGTGAGCTCCCGCTGATCGCGGCCGCGGTGTCGCTCGCGGGGCTCGGGTTGGTGCTGACGGCCGTGGGCCGCAGCGGGCGCGGGATCGTCTCGGTCTCCGCGCCCGGGGCCTGACCGGTCAGTCGGTCCGGACGAGATCACCCAGCAGGCTCGCCGCCACCGTGGCCTTGGAGACCGTGAGGCCAGAGGCGCTGATCGCGTCCACCGCCTCGCGGATGCGGGCGAGCGGCGCGCCGCGGGCCTTCGCCCAGGCCTCCACCGCCCCCGGGCCGGCCCCGAGATCGGCCACGACCTCGGCGGTGAGCTTGCGGTGGGCGGCCGCGATGCCCGCCACCGCGCGCTCCAGGGCGACCCGGTCGAAGGTGTCGGCCACCGGAACCGTGCGGGCCGCGGCGGCGAGGTCGTCGAGGCGGAACGCGTGCTCTAGGGCAAAATGCGTCGCCGCCACCTCCTCCACCGGCCGGCCGCTTGCCTCGGCGACCCGGACGATGTCGGGGGCGGAGACGAGGGCGGTCAGCGAAGCGAGACGCCGGGCCTGCGCCCCCGCCATGCCGAACCCGGCCAGGTCCGCCTCGCGGGCGGCGATCGCGGCACGCGCCTCGTCGCCCAGCACCTTCGGGAGGGCCGCCTCCACCGCGGCGACGCCGTCCCGATAGCGGGCGACCACCGGCGCGAGGCCTCCGCTCAGGTCGAGGTTGCGGATGAACCAGACGATCCGGTTGGTCAGCAGGTCCTGCACCTCCGCGTAGAGGCCGAGCTGGCCCTGCCCGGGGATCCGGCCCGCGAGTCCGTCGATGCTGAGGTTCAGCTCCATCAGCCCGAAGGCGTCGCGGGTCACCGCGTAGGCCTTGGCGATGGTCGCCGCGTCGGCGCCGGTGCCGTCGGTCAGGCGGCTGACCAGGGACGGGCCGCCGCGGTTGACGATGATGTTGGCCAGCGCCGTCGCGATGATCTCGCGGCGAAGGCGGTGCGCCTTCACGGCGTCGGGGAACCGCTCGCGCAGGGCCCTCGGGAAGTAGCGTTGCAGCTCGCGGTCGAAATACGGATCGTTCGGCACGGCGCTGTCGAGGATCGCGTCGTGGAGCGACAGCTTCGCGTAGGCGAGGAGCACGGCAAATTCCGGTCGCGTTAGGCCCTCGTTCCGGCGCATCCGCTCGGTGAGCGCTGCGTCGTCGGGCAGATACTCCACCGCCCGGTCCAGCCGGCCCTGGGCTTCCAGGGCCTGCATGGTCCGCATGGCGAAGCCGGTCTCGCCGAGACCGCCGCGCTGGGCGAGCGACAGCGCGAGCGTCTGCAACGCGTTGTTGCGCAGGACGAGGTGCCCGACCTCGTCGGTCATCGTGGCGAGCAGGGCGTTGCGCGCCTCGTAGCTGAGCCGCCCGTCCCGCTCCGGAATCATCAGGGCGATCTTGATGTTGACCTCGACGTCGGAGGTGTTCACGCCGGCCGAGTTGTCGATCGCGTCGGTGTTGAGCCGCACACCCGCGCGCGCCGCCTCGATGCGCCCGCGCTGCGTCAGGCCGAGATTGGCGCCCTCGCCGACGACTCTCGCGCGCAGCTCCGGCCCGGTGATGCGGACGGCGTCGTTGGCACGGTCGCCGGCATCCTCGTCGGTCTCGGCGGTGGCGCGGACATAGGTGCCGATGCCGCCGAACCACAGCAGGTCGGCGGGCGCCTTCAGGATCGCCTGCATCAGCTCGGTGGGCGTCGCCTCGGGCCGGTCGAAGCCGAGGGCGGCGCGGACCGGCTCCGAGAGCGGCACGGTCTTGAGGCTGCGGGAGAACACCCCACCGCCCGCGGAGATCAGCGATCGGTCGTAGTCGCCCCAGGAGGAGCGACCGAGATCGAACAGCCGCCGCCGCTCCTTGAAGCTCGCGGCCGCGTCGGGATTCGGGTCGAGGAAGATGTCCCGGTGGTCGAAGGCCGCGATCAGCCGGATGCTTTCCGAGAGCAGCATCCCGTTGCCGAACACGTCCCCCGACATGTCGCCGACGCCGACCGTGGTGATCGGATCGCGCTGAACGTCGACGTCGATTTCGAGGAAATGGCGGCGCACCGCCTCCCAGGCGCCACGGGCGGTGATGCCCATACCCTTGTGGTCGTAGCCCTGGCTGCCGCCGGACGCGAAGGCGTCGCCCAGCCAGTGGCCCTTCTCCAGCGAGAGGGCGTTGGCGATGTCGGAGAAGGTGGCGGTGCCCTTGTCGGCGGCGACCACCAGATAGGCGTCGTCGGGATCGTGCCGGACCGTATCGGGCGGGGGCACGATGGCGTTGTCGACGATGTTGTCGGTGAGTTCCAGCAGCGTGCGGATGAAGATCCGGTAGCTCTCGGTGCCCTCCTGCATCCAGGCGGCACGGTCGGAGGCCGGCGGCAGGCGCTTCGGGAAGAATCCGCCCTTGGCGCCCACGGGCACGATCACGGCGTTCTTGACCTGCTGAGCCTTCACGAGGCCCAGGATCTCGGTGCGGAAATCCTCCGGCCGGTCGGACCAGCGCAGGCCGCCACGGGCGACGTAGCCGAAGCGCAGGTGCACGCCCTCGACCCGGGGCGAATAGACGAAGATCTCGAAGAACGGCCGCGGCAGCGGCATCGCTGTGACCTTCGCGCAGCTGAACTTGAAGCTGATCGTCTCCCGGGGCTGCCCGTCCGCGCCGGTTTGGAAGAAGTTCGTCCGCACCGCAGCCTCGACGAGATTGACGAAGCGGCGCAGGATCCGGTCGTCGTCGAGGCTCGTGACGTCCGCGAGCGCCGTCTCGATGCCGCCGCGGATCTCCGCCTCCCGGTCCGACCGATCCGCTGTCGCGGCTGGGTCGAACCGGGCGTGGAACAGCGCGACGATGGCTCGGGCGATTCCCGCATGGCGGCTGAGCGTGCCGGCGAGGTAATCCTGTCCGTAGCGGATGCGGAGCTGCCGCAGGTAGCGCCCGAGCGCACGCAGGAGCGCCGCCTCGCGCCAGGGCAGGGCGGCTTCGAGGATCAGCCGGTTGTAACCGTCCGACTCGGCGGCGCCTTCGGCGATGGCGAGCATCGCGACTTCCAGCGGCCGCTCCAGCGCCGCCAGGTCGACGGCCTCGCCGGTGGCACGCTCGATCAGCATGTCGTGCAGCCAGATCCGGGCCGCCTCGTCGGCGCCCGTGGGCACGATCCGGTAGGTGCGCTCGTTGATGACGCGGAAGCCGAGATTCTCCAGGGCCGGCACCCGGTCGGAGAGGGCGATGGCGGTGCCCCGCGAGAACACCTTCAGGCGAACCTGCGCGGCGGGGTCGCTCGACCGGCGTCCGAGATGCACGGCCCGGGGCTGTGCCTCGCCGAGGCCCTCCAGGATCGCCACGTCGGCGACCGCCGCCTCGGGATGGAAGTTGTCGCGGTAGGCGACCGAGAAAGCCTCGGCGTAGCGCGAGGCCAGCAGGCGCGCTCGATCACCGCCCTGGGCCTCCGCGAGGGCGGCCCGCAGCGCGTCGCCCCAGGTCCGGACCAGGGTGGCGATGCCGGCCTCGAGGGCCGCGGGATCGTGCTCCGGGCTGCCCTGATCGGGCAGGCCGATGATGTAGTGGATTCGGGCGAGCGAGCCCTCCGGATAATCGGGATAGGCGGCGCTGAGCCGGCCGCCATAGGCTTCGGCGAGGTAGCCGCCGATCCGGCCGCGCACGGTTGAATCGTAGCGGTCCTTCGGCACGTAGACGAGGAGCGAGACGAAGCGGCCGAACCGGTCCGGCCGGGACAGCACGCGCACCCGCGGCCGGTCGGCCAGCGCCGCGATCGCCAGGGTGAACCGGAAGAGCCGCTCGCCGTCGATCTGGAACAGCTCGTCGCGCGGGTAGCTCTCCAGCACGGCGAGCAGGCTGCGCCCGGCATGGCTCGTCGGGTCGAGGCCCGCGCGCTGGACCACGGCCTCGACCTTCCGGCGAAGCACCGGCACCTCGCGGGCAGGGCTGGTGTAGGCCGAGGCGGTGAACAGGCCGACGATCCGCACCTCGCCCGACAGCTTGCCGGAGCCGGAGAACAGCTTGACGCCGACATAGTCCAGGTAGGCGGACCGGTGGACCCGCGACTTCACGCTGGCCTTCGTGATGATGAGCGGCTGCGGCTCTTCCAGAAAGGCGAGGATTTCCGGGGTGTAGTCGACGGGCGTGCGGCCGCGGCGCAGGGGCGTTGCGCCCGGATCGCGCAGCACGCCGAGGCTCGAACCCTCGACAAGGGGATGCGCCTCGCCGTCGATACCGTGCTGCTGCATCCCCAGGAGCAGGAACTGGCCGTCCTTCAGCCAGTCGAGGAAGGCCCGCGCCTCGGCGGTCTCTCCCTCCGGAATCGGAGTCGGCGAACGGCCGAGATTCTCGGAGAGGTCGCTCAGCTGTGCCAGCATGGCGTCGTGGTCGGCGCTCGCCAGGGCGACGTCCCGGTAGACCGGCGCGAGGGCGGCGAGCAGCCGCTCCCCGGCCTCGTCGGAGAGGCGGTCGAGGTGAATGTGGATGAAGCTCTCGCGCGCGAGGCTGCCGTGGGCATCCGCGGTGGTCTCTCCGACCACGCGGATCAGCGCGCCCCCGCCATCCCGCTCGACGCCGAGGATCGGGTGGGCGACGAGCTGCGCCGACAGGCCCTGCTCGGCGAGTTCGGCGAGGGTCGAATCCAGCAGGAACGGCCGGTTGTCGTTGACGACTTCGAGGATCGTCATCTCCCGCGCCCGGCCGTCGCGCGCGAGTTCACCCTCGCTCAGGCGCAGCCGTGCCGGATCGCCCGGCCGGCGGGGCTCGGACAGGAACGACCGGGCGCGCCCGGCGAGTTCGGCGAGAGCCCCGGCGCCGTAGGAGGCGAGATCCTCCGGCGTCACGCGTCCGAACAGGTCGCGGACGAAGCCGCCCGGGCCACCCTGTCCAGTGACGATGTCGGCGGCCGCCTCGATCAGCCCGGTCCGGGCCGTCTTCTGCTCCGAGGAGGACAGTGCCGTGGCGGTCTCGAGTGTCATCGCGCGTCTCCCGAACCGGGTCACTCGCCCAAGCGATAGCAGCGTGATCGGCCGTGTCGATGACACTCCCCGCCAGTTTGCCGGTCGACGGGTGTCGATCGGCGCGAACCGTCAGGACCCGCTCCCCACCACCTCGCCGTCGCCTTGCAGGCGCCTTGCCGACGCCGCGAAACGTGCATATACCCGCATCGTGTCCGACGAATCGCACCCCCGGGCTTCCCTGGAGCCCTGCACCTGCTCGGCGCTGCGGCGCGCCACGCGCGCCGTGACCACGGCCTACGACGCGGCCCTGCGTCCGTCGGGCCTGCGGGTGACCCAGTTCGCCATTTTGCGCCTGCTCGACCGCCTGGGTCCGACCCCGGTGACGCGGCTCGCCGCCGAGGCGGCCCTGGAGCGGACCACGATGGGCCGCAACCTCGACCCGCTGGAGCGGCGCGGCCTCGTGCGGATCGCGGCCGGTGCGGTCGATGCCCGCGAGCGCGTGGTGGTCCTGACCGAGGCCGGCCGCGACGCCATCGCGGCGGCGATCCCCTACTGGCGGGACGCCCAGGCCCGCATCAACGCCCGGGTCGCGCCCGGGGCCGTGGCGGCCCTGGCGGATGCCCTGATCTCCGCCTCCTGAATCCGTCGCCCCAGGCCCTCGTACCCCGGAGCCCGTCCATGTCCGCCAGTCTCGAGACGCCCTCAGGGCAGCGCCTGCACTATGCCTGGGTGGTCGTGGCGATCACCTTCGTGGTGCTGCTGGTCGGCGCCGGCGTGCGCGCCACCCCGAGCGTGCTGATCGTGCCGTGGGAGCGGGAGTTCGGCTGGACGGCCGCCACGATCAGCGTGGGGATCGCACTCAACATCTTCCTGTACGGAATGATCGGTCCCTTCGCGGTGGCGATCATCGAGCGGTTCGGCCTGCGGCGCTCGGTCTGCACGGCGCTCCTCATCCTGGCGATCGGCACCGCCGCCACCAGCCTGATGACCGCGCCGTGGCAGATGGTTCTGCTCTGGGGCCTCGTGGTCGGATCGGGCTCCGGCATGGTCGCCAACGTCCTCGGCGCCACCGTGGCGGGGCGGTGGTTCGCCAAGCGCCGCGGCCTCGTGCTCGGCCTGCTCACGGCCAGCAGCGCCACCGGCCAGCTCGTCTTCCTGCCGATGCTGGCCTCGCTCGCGGTCGGGCAGGGGTGGCGCTCGGTCTCCCTGGTGGTCGCGGCCGCCACGTTGGCGCTGATCCCGCTGGCCGCGCTTCTGCTGCGCGACCGGCCGGCGGATCTCGGCCTGCCCCGCTACGGCGAGGACACGGTGACGCCGACGCCGGTCCTGGCCGAGAACCCGGCGGTGCGCGCCCTGCGCGGATTGCGGATCAGCCTGCAATCCCGGGATTTCTGGCTGCTCGCCGGCACGTTCTTCATCTGCGGCGCCTCGACCAACGGCCTCATCGGCACCCACCTGATCCCCGCCTGCATCGACCACGGCATCGCCGAAGTCACGGCGGCGGGCCTGCTGGCTCTGATGGGGATCTGCGACCTGATCGGCACAACCGCCTCGGGGTGGCTCACGGACCGGTTCGATTCGCGCAAGCTCCTGGCCTGGTACTACGGCCTGCGCGGGCTCTCGCTGATCTTCCTGCCCTATTCCTTCGATTACAGCTTCTACGGCCTGTCGCTGTTCGCGGTCTTCTACGGGCTCGACTGGATCGCCACGGTGCCGCCCACCGTCCAGCTCGCGGGCAAGTCCTTCGGCGAGGAGAACGCCGCGCTGATGTTCGGCTGGATCGCGGCCGCGCACCAGATCGGCGCGGCCTCGGCGGCCTGGCTCGCCGGCATGGTCCGGACCGACAGCGGCACCTATCTCGGCGCCTTCGTGTCGGCGGGGCTGCTCTGCCTCGTCGCCGCCCTGATGGCGGTCTTCGTCGGCCGCAAGCCCGCCGAGCCGGTCCTGCGTCCGCTGACGGCCTGAACTGCGCCGCGCGGGCGGGGTTGTCACAAGTGCGCCGCGAAGGACGAGCCCTGATCGGCCGCCTTCCTCGCAATCCGAGAGTCCGCCTTGACCATCGCGATCCGGCCCGTGCCGCCGGTCCAGGACGTTCGCGCCCCGCGCCCCTGGTCGGGACCGGGCTTCGCCGAGTTCGTCGCCATCATCGCGCTCATGATGGCGGTGACGGCGATCTCCATCGACAACCTGCTGCCGGCCTTCCCGGCGATCGAGGCGCGCTTCGCCGTGCCGGATCCCAACCGGCTGCAGCTCCTCGTCTACGTCTACATGATCGGCTTCGGCTTCGCGCAGATCGTCTACGGGCCGGTCTCCGACGCCCTCGGCCGACGGCCGGTGCTGCTCGCCAGCCTCGCCGTCTACGTGGTGGGCTGCGGGCTCGCCATGGTGGCTCCGAGCTTCGGGTGGCTGCTGGCCGCGCGGATCATCCAGGGCATCGGCGCGGCCGGCGGGCGCGTGCTCTCAGTGGCGATCGTGCGCGACCGCTTCGCCGGTCGCGAGATGGCGAGCGTGCTGTCGCTCACCATGATGGTGTTCCTGATCGTCCCGATGATCGCCCCCGCAATCGGCGGCATGATGCTGGCGCTGGGCTCCTGGATCTACGTCTTCGTCTCGATGCTGGTCCTGGCCTTCTGGCTGAGCGTGTGGTTCTCCCTGCGGATGCCGGAGACGCTGCACCCGGAATACCGCCGCCCGCTCTCGCCCGCCGCTACCTGGGAGGCGATCCGCCTGACGCTCCGGACCCGCGTCGCCATCGGGTACACCACGGCCCTGGGCCTGATGACCGGCTGCATCATGGGCTACGTGGGCTCGGCCCAGCAGGTATTCGACACTGGCCTGTACCACCTGGGACCGCTCTTCCCGCCGGCCTTCGGGCTGGTGGCGGGTGCCATGGGGGCCGCGACGCTGATCAACGCCCGCGTCGTCCGGCGGGTCGGGATGCGGGCGATGTCCCACGGCGGGGTCATCGCCTTCACGGTGGTCGCGCTGATGCAAGTCTGCGTCGGGTTCGCCTACCAGGGCCGTCCGCCGCTGGTGCTGTTCCTGGCGCTCCTCGCGCTGAACCAGTTCCTGATGAGCTTCGCGATGCCGAATTTCAACGCGCTGGCGCTGGAGCCCCTCGGCGCCATCGCGGGCACGGCCTCGTCGTTCCTCGGCTTCTACACGACCATCCTCGGCGCCTTCTGCGGCTTCCTGATCGGGCAGGCCTTCGACGGCACCGTTCTGCCGGTGTCGCTCGGCTACGCCAGCCTCGGCGGGCTCGCGCTGCTCGTGGTCGCCTGGACGGAGCGGGGCCGGTTGTTCCGCGGTGGGGTCGGCGGCTGAGGCGTCCCGCTTAACGCGGTCTTCAGCGGAGATCGCCAAGCTCCAGTTGTCATTCCCGCCGACCGGATCCACCCATGATCGCCCGCGCCCAGGACGGAACCCTTTTCGCTGCGCGCATGCTGCTCGCGGCCGCGCTCCTGCCCACCGGGATCGCGCGGGCGCTCAACGTCTCGGGATTCGCCCTGACGCTCGCCGGCAGCGGCATGCCGTTCCCGAACGGCGTCGCCACCGCCGCCGTGGTGGTGCAGGTCTTCGGCCCCCTGGCGTTGATGCTCGGCGTGCTGCCGCGGCTGACCGGCGTGGCGCTCGCCGCCTTCGCGACCGTGACGGCCTTCGTGCTCCACCCGTTCTGGCACTTCGTCGGCCCGGCGGCGGTCGCGGAGCGCACGCTGATGCTGGCCGATCTGGGCTTGGCGGGGGGCTTCCTGATGTACGCCCTGACGGGCCCGGGGGCGTGGAGCTGGCAGGGCTGGCGCAGCGAAGTCCGGGGGTCCGCGCCGAGCGCGAAGCCCGCCGCCGCCAAGACCGCGGCGAAGAGCAACGCCGCACGGGGCGGCGGCAAGCGGCCCGCTGGGCGCGCCCCCGCCCGCGCGGCGGCCTGATCAGCCGTGCCGCGGCTTCATCTCGGCGACCGGCGGCGGCGCGGCGGCGGTCGTCCGGCCGGAGATCTCCGCGCCGGCATCCGGCACCAGCTTCCGGAACCCCAGCACGGACGCCGCCGAGATCATCGCGACGACGAAGAAGGCCGGCCCGAAATCACCGGCCTCGATCTGCGCGCGCCCGTGCCACGCGGCCGTTCCCTCCAGCGCCAGCGCGCCCAGCGTGACGCCGAGGCTCAGCGACAGCTGCTGGCAGACGCTGGCGAAGCTCGTCGCCGCGCTCATCTCGCGGGATTCGAGATCGGCGTACGCGATGGCGTTGACGCAGGTGAACTGGATCGAGCGCGAGCAGCCGCCGGCGAACAGCAGGGCCACCATGATCCAGTGCGAGGTCTGCGCGGTGTAGAACCCGTTGACCGCCAGGAAGACCGACGCGACCAGCGCGTTCCAGACCATCAGGGTCCGGAAGCCCGTGCGGCGCAGGATCCTCGGCGCCAGGGTCTTCACGAACATCGCGCCGGCCGCCGCCGCGAAGGTGATCAGACCGGAATGCAGGGCGTCGAGGCCGAAGCCGACCTGCAGCATCAGTGGCAGCAGGAACGGGATCGCGCCGGTACCGATGCGGAACAGGCTGCCGCCGATCACCGCGACCCGGAAGGTCGGCCGCTGCATCAGGTCGAGCCGCACGATCGGTTGGGCGGCCCGCCTGGCATGCGCCCAATACAGCGGCAGCAGCACCGCGCCGGCGCCGAGGCAGCCCCACGAGACGGCCGCCGGCAGCAGGTGGCGGCCCAGGGATGCCAGACCGAGCATCAGCGCGGCAAGTCCGGTACCGAGGATCACGAAGCCGGCGAGGTCGAGGGGCGGGCGCTCAGGCTCGCGCACGTCCTCGAAGTACAGGCTCGCCAGGACGATCCCAGCGCAGCCGATCGGCAGGTTGATGAAGAAGATCCACCGCCAGTCGAACCACGTGGTGATCAGGCCGCCGACCGGTGGCCCCAGCACCGGGCCGACGAGGGCCGGGAAGGTCAGGTAGGCCAGAGCGGTCACGAGCTGCGATTTCGGCACGCTGCGCAGCACGACGAGACGACCCACCGGCACCATCATGGCGCCGCCCATCCCCTGGAGGAACCGCGCGGCGACGAACCACGCGAGGCCGTTCGCGGCCGCGCAGGCGAGGGAGCCGGCCATGAACACCACGAGGGCGACCCGAAACACGGTCCGCGACCCGTAGCGGTCGGCCATCCAGCCGCTCACTGGGATGAAGATCGCGAGGCTGACCAGGTAGGAGGTCAGGGCGAGCTTCAGGGCGATCGGATCTTCGTTCAGGCTCGCCGCGATGCTCGGCAGCGCCGTGGCGATCACCGTCGAGTCGGTGTTCTCCATGAACAGCGCGGTGGCGACCGTCAGGGGGACGATCCAGATCGGTCTTTGGGTGGCGGCGGGCATCAGACAGCAGACGCGTGTCGCGCCGCGACGGTTGCACGGCCGAGCGGCCACCTCGCACCCTCGTGTTTCGCGATTGTATCCCTCCTGCAACAGACGTTGCGTGCCTGACGAGGCCCACCTTTTTTGCGGGTGCTCCAATGGCTACGTTTCCGTCACGCGGCCGTGAGTCCGCTCCAGCCGGCCCGGGGCCGGGCCCAAGAGGAAATGATGCAGTCCAGCCCCAGCAAGGTCCGCTCCCTGCCGCGGATCGCCGCCGGCGTCGCGCTCCTCTCGATGGTGGCCGCTTGCGGCACCGTCCTGCTGAACGACCGCGGTTCCCTGACGCGCTACGATCGCCTGAAATCCAGCGACCAGGTCGCCTCGGCGTCGCGGATCTACGTCGACCAGCCGGCTCTGGCCAAGGCTCGCACGGTGCGCATCATCCCGACGGCCTTCCACGGCGACGTAGCCGGGGCGGCACCGCTGACGCCGGCGGAGCGGCGCCTCATCGCCAACGCCGCCGACCGGGCGCTCTGCTACGACCTGTCGCTGAAGTATGACATCGTGACGAGCCGCGACGCGGACCTGACCGTGCGCGCGCAGGTCACCCGCGTCGATCCCACGGACCTCCTCGGCGCCGGCGCGACCATCGCGGGCTCGGCCGGGGTGACCGTGGCGTCGCAGCTGGGCCTGAGCTTCGCCGAAGGCGTCGGCCGCGTGCCGATCCCGCGGGTGCCGATCGGCCTGGGCAGCCTCACGGTGGAGGCCGAGGCGCTGGACCGGCGGCGCGAGCAGCGGGCCGCGATGGTCTGGGGTGGTGCGGCAAACTCCTTCACCAGTCAGCCGCGCTTCTCCCGCGCCAGCGACGCCTACGATCTCGCGGGCGAGTTCGGACAGGATTTCGGCTACATGCTGGCCACCGGCGAGGACCCGTTCACGGCTCCCAACACGCTCCCGACCTGGGACCGCATCCGCATCACCACCCTGGGTGAGGCGCCCCTGGACCCGGATTGCGAGGCGTTCGGCCGCGCCCCCGGCATCGACGGCATCCTGGGCGACTATATCGGCCTGCCGCCCGAATACACCGACAAGGGGCCTGCCGTGCCGGCGTTGCGCTAGGGCACGCCACGCCGCGCGGCCCGCGAGCGCCGATCCGTCCGGTCGATCGCTGAAGCCCAGCCAGAACGGTCGCGGCACCTTCCGGTGCGACCCGGGGGATCCGACCGAGGTGGATAAGACCCGAGCCATGCGCGATTTCGCGCTGCGACGCATCAAGCGCGCATTGGCGCCGTCGCGGAGCCCGTGATACTGGCACTTGCCAACCCGATCCCGCAGCGCCACCCCTGCGCGCCGCCGTCCGAGGAAAGTTGGCACATGGCCCGAGTAGAAACCGCATCGATCATCGAGGGCCTCACCTTCGACGATGTGCTCCTGCGACCGGCCGCCTCGTCGGTGATGCCCACCGAGGTGAACGTGGCCTCGCGGCTCACCCGGACTATCCCGCTGAACCTGCCGATCGTCGCCTCGGCGATGGACACCGTGACGGAAGCACCCATGGCCATCGCCATGGCGGCCAACGGCGGCATGGGCGTGATCCACCGCAACCTGGAGCCGCCGGAGCAGGCCGAGCAGGTCCGCCTCGTCAAGAAGTACGAGTCGGGCATGGTGATGAACCCGATCACCATCCACCCCGACGAGACCCTGGCCGACGCCTTCGAGGTGATGAAGCGCAACCGCATCTCCGGAATCCCGGTGGTCGAGCGGGGCCCGAACGGCTCGCGCGGCAAGCTGGTCGGCATCCTGACCAACCGCGACGTGCGCTTCGCGACGAATGCCTCGCAGCCCGTCGCCGAATTGATGACCCGCGACCGCCTGATCACGGTCCGCGAGGGCGTGACCCAGGACGAGGCCAAGCGCCTGCTCCACCAGTTCCGGATCGAGAAGCTGCTGGTCGTCGACGACCATTACCGCTGCATCGGCCTGATCACCGTCAAGGACATCGAGAAGCGCGTCGCCTACCCGAACGCCGTCAAGGACGAACAGGGCCGACTGCGGGTCGCGGCGGCCACGACGACGGGCGACAGCGGCTTCGAGCGCGCCGAGCGCCTGATCGACGCCGGCTGCGACGTGATCGTGGTCGACACCGCCCACGGCCACTCGATCAAGGTGCTCGACGCCGTGGCCCGGGTGAAGCAGCTCTCGAACGCCGTGCAGGTCATCGCCGGCAACGTCGCGACCCGCGACGGCGCCCAGGCGCTGATCGATGCCGGCGCCGACGCCATCAAGGTCGGCATCGGGCCGGGCTCGATCTGCACCACCCGCATCGTCGCCGGGGTGGGGGTGCCGCAGCTCACCGCGCTGATCGAGGCCGTCGAGGCTGCCGGCGAGGCCGACATCCCGGTCATCGCCGACGGCGGCATCAAGTATTCGGGCGACCTCGCCAAGGCGATCGCGGCCGGCGCCTCCGTGGCGATGCTCGGCTCGCTGCTGGCCGGCACCGACGAGGCCCCCGGCGAGGTGTTCCTGTACCAGGGCCGCTCCTACAAGTCGTACCGCGGCATGGGCTCGGTGGGCGCCATGGCGCGCGGCTCGGCCGACCGCTACTTCCAGGCCGAGGTGAACGACACCCATAAGCTGGTGCCGGAGGGCATCGAGGGGCAGGTGCCGTACAAGGGCCCGGTGGGCAACGTCCTGCACCAGCTCGCCGGCGGCCTGCGCGCCGCCATGGGCTATGTCGGCGGCGCGACGATCCCGGAATTCCAGGAGCGGGCGCGGTTCATCCGCATCACCAACGCGGGCCTGCGCGAGAGCCATGTCCACGACGTGACGATCACCCGCGAGAGCCCGAACTATCCCTCGCGGACCTGAGGAACCTGATGCGCACGCTGATCGTCGGGGCCGGCGCGACCGGCGGGTATTTCGGCGCACGGCTTGCCGAGTCGGGGGCCGACGTGACCTTCCTGGTCCGGCCGGCCCGGGCCGCCAAGCTCGCCGCGGGCGGCCTCAACCTCCGCAGCCCGCTCGGCGACCTGCACCTGCCGAACCCGCCCACCGTCACGGCCGACCGGCTGGCGCAGGCGGGGCGGTTCGACCTGATCGTCTTGTCCTGCAAGGCCTACGATCTCGACAGCGCCATCGCGGATCTCGCGCCCGCCGTGGGCACGGGGACCGCGATCCTGCCGGTGCTCAACGGGATGTCGCATCTCGACGCCCTGGATGCCCGCTTCGGCCCGGAGCGCGTCCTCGGCGGATCCTGCGCCATCGCGGCGACGCTCGCGCCGGACGGCACCATCCGCCACATGAGCGAACTCTGCAGCATCACCTACGGCGAACGGGACGGATCACGCTCCGCGCGGATCGAGGCTGTCGACTCCCTGATGCGCGGCCTGAAGTTCCAGCCGCGTCTCAGCGACGTGATCCTGCAGGAGATGTGGGAGAAGTGGGTGTTCCTGGCGACTCTCGCGGGGGCGACCACGCTGATGCGCGCGGCGGTCGGCGACATCGTGGCGACGCCCGGGGGCACCGCCTTCATCGCCGCGCTCCACGCGGAATGCACGGCCGTGGCGACCGCGAGCGGCTTCGCGCCGCGGGCGGTGGTGGCGGAGCGAGCGCGGGCGCAGCTGACCACGGCCGGCTCCACCTTCACGGCCTCGATGCTGCGCGACATCGAGGGCAAGGGGCGGATCGAGGCGGATCACGTCATCGGCGACCTGATCGCCCGCGGCCTGCGGCTCGCGCCCGAGGCCGCCTTCCCGCTGCTCGGCACGGTCTATACCGGGTTGAAGGCCTACGAGGCCCGGCAGGCGCGGGAGGCGGCCTGAGCTCCCCTCCCGCGCCGGGTTCTCAGTAGCGGCCGGGCGGGGGCGGGGGCGGATTGCCGTATTCGAGCTGCGTCTTGGCATCCACCGGCCGGCGCGGCGGCGGCGTCAGATCCGGCTGGGCGGCGGGGGCGCTCGCACAGGCGGCGAGGGCGGCGACGACCAGGGACGCGAGGGCGACGCGAGCGGCAGACATCATGGGCTGGGACACTCCGGGGCTCGCCGGTCCGGAGACCGCTCTGGTCCGCGGCCGGCCGATGCCATACGACACGCGACGGCCCGCACGGCGCGCCGCCTGAACCATCGTCTGCGCCGGGAACGTGCTTGAAGCTCGGCCGTAAGGTGGCGACATCGCGGACCAAGCGTGGCCGTTTCGCGTCATCGTAGACCCAATCTGAAGGACCAGACCGCTGACACCCGCCGCCCGCTGCTCCGCAGCCATCGAGATCCTGACCGACATCTCCGAGCGCCGCCGGCCCGCCGCCGACGCCCTGAAGGATTGGGGTCTCGCGCACCGCTTCGCCGGCTCTGGCGACCGGGCCGGGATCGCGAGCCTCGTCTACGACGCCCTGCGTCGGCGCGCGTCCGCCGCCTGGATCATGGGCTCGGACAAGCCCCGCGCTGTCCTGATCGGCGCCCTGCGGCTGCAGCAGGGCCTCGCCGCCGCCTCCGTGGCCAGCCTGTTCTCGGGCGAGCGCTTCGCGCCCGAGCCCCTGAGCGACGACGAGCGTGCCCGCCTCGACGCCGCGACCCTGCAGGATGCCCCGCCCGAGGTGGCGGGCGACGCGCCGGCCTTCATCCTGCCCGACCTCTCGGCGACCCTCGGCGACGATCTCGTCGCGGAGTTGAAGGCCCTGGCCCGGCGCGCGCCCCTCGACATCCGGGTCAACGCCCTGCGCGGCGACCGCGACGCGGTCGCACCGGCTCTGGCCGCCTTCGCGGCGGCCCCGACGCCCCACGCCCCCTACGGCCTGCGCATCCCGATCGGGGCGGACGGGCGCGGCCCGGCTTTGCACGTCGAGGGTGAGTTCCTTGAGGGCTGGTACGAAATCCAGGATGAGGGCTCCCAGCTCGCCGCGCTCCTGGCGGCGCCCCGGGCGGGCGAGACCATCGTCGACCTCTGTGCCGGAGGCGGGGGCAAGACCCTGGCGCTGGCGGCCGAGACCGGCAACGGCGCCCGCCTGATCGCCACGGACGGCGATCCGCGACGGCTGGCGCCGATCCACGAACGGCTGCGCCGGTCCGGTGCGGTCGCCGAGGTTCGCACCCCGCGCACCGGCAAGACGCGGGCCGACGTGCTGGAGGATCTCGACGGCACCGTCGACCGGGTCGTGGTCGACGCCCCCTGCACCGGATCGGGCACGTGGCGCCGGAATCCGGATGCCAAGTGGCGGCTTCGGCCTGGAAGCCTCGCGCTTCGCACGGCGGAGCAGGCCCAGGTGCTGGACCGGGCGGCGCGGCTGGTGAAGCCGGGCGGACGGATCGTCTACATCACCTGCTCGCTGCTCGCCGCCGAGAACGACGCCGCGGTGGCCGGCCTGCTGTCGCGCTGGCGCGGGCGCTTCGACGTGGTGCCGGCGTCCGAGGTGCTGGCCGCGGGGCCGGCCACGCTCCGGGACGCGGTGCGCATGACCGCCCACGGCATCCAGATGAGCCCGCTCCGCACCGGCACGGACGGCTTCTACGTGGCCACCGTCGCGCGTCGGGGCTGAGGAGGGGAACCCGCACCCGCATCCGCGACGTTGGACCGGCGCTCCCGCGGGAGCCGGGGTCGCCGAGGTGGGCTCCCGCCTGCGGCCGGATCCGGGAGATGCCCGTGCGCCTCGATCGCCGACTCCTGCTCGCCGGACTCGGGAGCGCCCTCGGCCTTCGCTCCGCCCGAGCGGAGGTCGACGGACCGCCGGATCCGGCGGCGCACGAAGCCGTGCGGGCCCTACCGCAATCGCTGCCGGGCGCGGACCTGCAGGTGATCGACCTCTGGCCGGGCGAACCACCGGGCGGCGGCAGCGGACCCGACGCGCGCGGGTATCGCTACGTGGAGGGCCCGTTCGGCGACATCACCCGGGTGGCGCGTCCCTGCCTGCTGGTGATGCGCCCGGCCAATCCCAACGGCGCCGCGGTGATCGTCGCCGCCGGCGGCGGCTACGAGTTCATCGCTCTGGGCAACGAAGGTGTCCCGGTCGGCCGGGTCCTGAACGCGGCGGGCATCACGGTCTTCCTGCTCGTCTATCGCCTGCCAGCGGAGGGGTGGGGCTCGGGTCCCGACGCCCCCCGGCAGGACGCGCAGCGCGCCCTGCGGCTGGTCCGGGCCCGCGGCACGGAGTTCGGCGTCGACCCCGAGCGGGTCGGCGTTCTCGGCTTCTCGGCGGGAGGGCACCTCATGGGCGAGACGGCGGTCGGGAGCGCCCACGACCTCTATCCGGGGGTCGACGCGGGCGACGCACAGCCGGTGCGGCCCGTCCTGGCCGGCCTGATCTATCCCGTCATCACCATGCGCAAGCCCTTCGACCGGACCCATACCCGTCGAATCCTGGTGGGCGATGACGTCACCCCCGCCGAGATGAAGACCTACTCGGTCGACCTTCAGGTCGGGCCGGAGACGCCGCCGACGTTCCTCGTCCAGGCGATCGACGATCCGGTCGCGGTGGCCGATCATCCGCTGCTGATGTTCACGGCCCTGCGCAAGGCGCGGGTGCCGGCCGAGCTGCACCTGTTCGAGCGCGGCGGCCACGGCTTCGGCCTCGGCGCACCCGGCACGCCGGCGGCGGCGTGGCCCGGTCTGTTCCTGGCTTGGATCCGGCTTCACGGATTCCTGCGCCGGTGAGGCGTCAGCCCTCGCCCGTCTGAAGGCGGTGCAGCTTGGCGACCTTCGGCCGGCTGGTGCGGAACTGACCCCGCTCCACGGAGACGAACACGACGGTCGCGATGGCCAGGGTCGTGAGCCACCAGATCGCCGTCATGCCCGCGCCGAGGCACGCCACCGTGAAGGCGGCGGCGAAGCATCCCATGGCGCCCGGCACAAGCGCGGGCCCGTCCCGACCGGCCCGGCGGATCGACGCGTAGAGCGCGAAGGCGGCCGCGAGGGCGCCGACGATCCCGAGCTCGTACCAGAACTCGAACAGCGCCGTGGTCGGCGCGTTCAGCGGGAGCAGGCCGACGAGGCGCCCGCGCAGCGCGGTCTCGAAGCCGTGGCCGGTGATCAGCCGGACCGGATCGCCCGTCACGACCTTCTGCCAGCTCTTCAAAGAGAGAACCGAAGGGGCCAGGGGGCCGAGCAGTGCGGCGCCCACCGGGCGCGCCAGGAAGGGCAGCAGCGGCGCCACGGCGAGCAGAGCGGCCGACAGGATCGCCGTCAGCGCCACGCCGAGCTTCTGCCGGTAGCTGGTCAGCGCGAAGGCGAGGGCTCCGATGGTGAGTGCCGCGATCTGGGTTGCGTCGGGCTGGACCGTGAGTGCCAGGGCCACCAGCAGCGCCAATCCCAGCGCCTCCCGGTCCCTGCGGCGGGACCTGAGCCACGCGAGCGCCGGCCAGAGCAGCAGGATCAGGAGCACCAAGCCGCGATCCAGCGCCCCGTCATCCTCGGTGCCGGGCGGGGCGATGTGCGCGCCGAAGAGGCCGAGCATGATCGCCACGATGGCGCCCGCGACCACGCCGAGCGGCAGCAGGTAGAGGTTGGCCGAGCGCATCCGATCGGGCAGGGCGAGGTAGCCCAGGAGGGCCAGCCCGATCGTGGCCGCGAGATTCGCCAGTCGCTCGAGGGCGGGTCCGAGGAAGGGCGTCCAGGTCAGCGACAGCGCGGACCACAGCACCACCAGCATGCCCGCCAGGAAGGCCGGCGCGGTGAGCAGGCGGCGCGTGGCCAGTCGCACCGGGCGCTGGCGCCGGTCGATCACGCTGGCGATGATGAGCAGGATGACGGCGATGGGCGCCAGGATCACCGAGGCGCGGCGCGCCACCTGCGCGAGGACCGGGAGCACCACGAACAGGCCGAAGAAGCCGATGCGCCGAAGCAGGGCGGCGGCGTCGAGGGCCGGATCGATGGTGGACGAGTTCGACGCGCGAGGCATCTGGCGCCTTCTTCCGAACCGGGACGGCCGGATCCCTGCTCGATACGCAAGGCGCGCGCAAGCCGCTGTAGACGCGAAGCCACACTTCGGGCCGCACGATGCGGCGTCAGGCGGCCTCCGGCCGTCTCAGGCGGCCGTCACGGTCCGGCGCGGTCGGCGGCGCGCCGCACGCTGGCCGAGATCCGACACCACCCGCCAACCGCCCCAGGCGGCGAAGAAACCGATCAATCCCGCGGCGAGCCCGTCCGCATTGGTGGGAATGGCCGGGCTGAAGTCGCGGTAGGCGGCCTGGGCCACCGGCAGATCGGGATCGCGCAGCATCGCCACCACGCGACCGAGCGGGCTCGTCGCCGAGGCAAGCGCCTGCTGCTGGGCGCTGAGCCGGGCGAGCCGGGCGATGTCGGCCCGGGCTGCGTCGCCGCGCCGGGCGACGAGCTGATCCGGGTTGGTGCGCAGCCGGTCCACCGCGTCGTCGCGGGTCGTGCCGGAGGCCTGCGCGTCCGATTCGAGGATGGCGACCTGCCGGCGCAGCTCATCGGCGGCACCGCCGAGACGCTGCGTGTATTGCTGCGCGAATTCTGGAGCCTGCGCCGCCACGACGCCGCCGAGCAGACCCAGGGCGAGGCCGAGGGTACGGAACACGCGGAACACGTCTGGCCTCCGGCACGGGGAATCGTCCCTCGACAAAGAGCATGCCGAAGGCCGGGGTTCCAGCCCGACTCAGCTCGGAAGGCTGAGCAGGCCAGCCGCCCCGTCGGCGCAGCCGAACAGCAGCCGCGCGCCGCGCCCGTCCCAGGCCAGCGCCGTGACCGTGCTGCCCGGGACCGCCGGTCGTACCAGCAGCTCGGCCGCATCGGTGAAGCGGACCAGCAGGATGCAGCCGTCCTCGTAGCCGACCGCCAGAACCGGTGCCTTCGGGTGGAAGGCGACGCGGGAGACCCGGGCCGGCCGCACGCCGCATTCCCGCGGAGCCTTGCCGGTCGGTCCTTCCTTCGAGTCGAAGGGCCAGACGATCGCCGCCTCCGCGCCGCCGGTGGCGAGCCAATGCCCGTCGAACGACCACGCCACCGAGCGGACCTTGCCGGGATAGCCGGACATCCGCATGTGGCCGCGGTCCGGCTGAAGCCGCCAGCCGTGCAGGGCATTCTCCTGCATGGTGGACACCACGAAGCGGCCGTCCGGAGACCACGTCACGTCGATATGCGAGCCCTTCCAGCTGATCACCTCGGCCGGCGTCTCGAGGTTCGGATACCAGAGGCTCACGCCGTTGTAGTGGGCGACGCCGAGGCGGTAGCCCTTGGGGGCGAAGACGAGGCCCCGGGCGGTCGAGGGCGCCTGGAACTGCTTCTCGCGCCCCTTGGCGTCCCGCGTCACGACGTTGCGGCCCGCAGACCAGGCCACGGCACCGTCCGGATGAAGCGCCAGCGCGTCGATCCAGGCGTTGCCGTTGGAACGGCCGCGCTGCTCCATCGCGCCGTCGGCGCGGATCTCGACTACGCGCCCGTCGTCGCCGCCCGTGACCAGGCGGTCGCCGCTGCCCGCGGCCACCAGGATCCCGCTGTCGGGATGGGCTGCCAGCCGATCGAGGCCACCGTCGCGCGCCAGGGCGACCGTGCCGTCGCTCAGCGCGAGCACCGGAACGTCCTTGAGGAAATGGGCCGCGACGACGTGGGCACCCGGCTCCAGGGCGGCCACGTGGCTGGTGAGGGACGGATTGCTGAGGGGGCTCGTCATGTCGGGGGGACCTTCGCGGCGGGCGGCGCCGCGCGCAAGACCAGGAACGCCGTAATCAACGCGAGCCCGCCCGAGATCGCCGCCGGCGCGATCAGCGCGTAGAGGGCGAAGAGGCCGTAGGCGTGCGCGCCGAGAAATGCGCCGAACAGCAAGGAGATCCAGACCAGCCCGTCGCCGATCCAGCCCAGGGGGTCGCCGGTCCGGGTCAAGGCCTGGGCGATCTTCTGGCCCAGGCTGAACAGGGCGCCGGTGACGAAGGTGGTGCCGGCGCGAAACCCCTTGACCTGCGCGAGGACCGCGTTCTGCGACCCCATGGCCACGGCGACGAAGAAGGCCGCGAGGCCCAGCTCCGGCGATTCCAGGCCCAGCCCGAGACCGCCCAGGATCAGCAGCGATTCGTAGGCAAGGACGATCGGCGTCGTCCAGCGCGGCGGCGTGAGGATGGCGAGCCCGCTTCCGAGGACTGAGCCGGTGAGGAAGGCCAGCAGCAGGACCGCCGGGAGGACCATGCGATGCAGCTCGGCCTCGGCACCGAAGACCGCGAACTGGGTGGTGTTGCCGCTCATGAACGACGTGTAGAGGCCGCCCAGGCGCACAAAGCCCAGGGCATCGACGTAGCCGGCCAGCCCCGTGAGGAGCAGGCCGATGCCGAGCTGCCATGGCCGGGTCACGCCCGGCCTCCCCGGCGCGCGGCCGGTAACTTTCCGTTAACCATTCCGGCCGCTTCGTTCAGCACTGCCGGGCTGCGGTTAACGCGACACTCACCAAACCCAGGCAATTCGATGCAAACAGGGTGAACACCGTGTCGGGAGGGGCCGTTGCCCCTGCGATCCGGTCCGGGGACATCGCGCCCCCGCCGGGTGAGTGGGAGTTGCGTCATGGTTCCGTTCGCCGCCGCTTTCGTCTGCCCGTCCATGCCGGTCCTGGACCCGGCCGCCGCCACCATCCTCGTCGTCGAGGATGAGCCGACCGTGTGCGAGCTTGCCGCCGAGACGCTCCTCGACGAGGGCTACCGGGTGATCACCGCCGCGGATGCCTGGCAGGCCGAGGCCATCCTGGCCGGCGAGAGCATCGACATGCTCTTCACCGATATCGATCTCGCCCGCAACACGAACGGCCTCGCGCTGGCGCGGTGGGCGCGGCGGCTCTGCCCTGAGCTGGCGGTGGTCTACACCTCCGGCGGCCGCGCCTGCCTGCCGGCCAACGAGGCCGTGCCGGGGTCGATCTTCGTGCCGAAGCCTTACCGGCCGGGCCAGCTCGTGACCCTCACCCGCGACGTCCTGCGCGCCGCGTCCCTCGACCACGCCTGATCCCGCCCCCAAGGACCCACGCCATGCGGCGCACCCTTTCCGCAGCCGGTTTCGCCCTCGCCCTGTCCGCTGCCGCCTCGCCGGCCGTCGCCGCCTGCGACGTGAAGGGCGCACAGATCGAGGAGGCGATCGCCGCCAAGAGCGAATTGCGCGCAGATCAGAACACCCAGCTCGTGCGCGATCTGCGCACGCTGCGCGACGCCGCCATCGTGCTCGAGACCTACAAGTTCCCGGGCGAGTGCGAGAACCTGCTCGGGATCGCGAAATCGCTCCTGGCCAATCCGTCCAAGACCATCGAGCAGGGCGGCGACACCGACGAGGACAAGGCCGACAGCCTCAGCGAAGCGCGCGAACCCAAGGACGCCGCCGGCAGCACCAAGGCGAAGTGAATGGGGGGCCCGGCGGGCTCTCGGCAGCGGCGCTCCGACACGTCTGCGCGGCCGACCATCACCCTGGAGCCGCCGCCATCCGCGGGGGCGTGGTTCCGATCCCTCACCTCCGGCGCAACTGGGAGCGCCGTTGCCGGAGCGTCGCGACGCTTGGCCGGCGACTAGCGCTCCTCGCCGGCGCTCGCCCCGATCTTGGCGCGCGCGAGGGCGCGGCCGAGCTTGGCGGCGATCTGCTCGCGCAACATGTCGGCCATCTCGATATCGACGAGCCGCCAGCTGAGCCCGCGCAGGCGCAGCC
This sequence comes from Methylobacterium sp. E-046, assembly GCF_022829625.1. Lineage (NCBI taxonomy): Bacteria > Pseudomonadati > Pseudomonadota > Alphaproteobacteria > Hyphomicrobiales > Methylobacteriaceae > Methylobacterium > Methylobacterium sp. E-046. Next base: position 108,693 of record NZ_JAKSYP010000183.1, read on the forward strand.
GGATGCGCGTGCGCTCCGCGCGCGGCGCCTCGGGGGGGATCGGGATCACGACGGCGCGGAAACCCCGCATTTCGAGCGCCGCATAATAGGGCATCAGCCGGCCGAGATTGCGGATCGCGAGACCCTCCGGCCGCGCCCCCGCCGGCCGTTCGACATCGAGCTTGTCGGGCCAGCCGTTGGCGAGCAGATCGATCACGGTCTCCGGCGTCACCATGGTCTCGGACAGGGCGAGTGCCAGACCGTAGGCGGCATCGTTGAGCCGCTGGCGGTCGCGGGGTTCCAGATCCGTGTCGGTCTCGGCCGCAACCCGCATGGCCGCCGTGATCTGCCGGACCAGCGACAGGCGGAGCGTCCGGAAATTCACGTGACTCTCGACATAGGCGGCGTCGTGCCGGCGCACCGCCTGCGCGAGATCGTAGAGCGACCAGAGCGGGCTCAGCGTGAAGGCCAGCCATGCCAGGGCGAGGGCAAGCGGGATCGCGAGCCAGCGCACGGGATCAGAACCCGCTTCGCGGCGTCATGACTCGGGCGCCCACCGCTCGAGCCCGGAGAAGGCCGCCACCACGCGCTCGTAGACGGGGCGTTTGAACGGCACGATCAGTTCCGGCAGCTCCGGGAAACGCGCCCAGCGCCACGCGTCGAATTCGGGCTTGTGCGCGCCCCCACCCGGGTTCAGCACGTCGATCAGGTCCTCGCTGCCCCGAAAACCGTAGGCGAACCACTTCTGCGACTGGCCGCGATAGCGTCCCTGCCACGCCTGCTTCATGACGTCTTGCGGCAGGTCGTAGGCGAGCCAATCCGGGATCTCGCCGAGCAGTTCGAGCGCGTCCGGCGGCACGTTCGTCTCCTCGTAGAGTTCCCGGCGGGCAGCCTCCTCCGGCTCCTCGCCGGGGTCGATGCCGCCCTGCGGCATCTGCCACATGTGCGGGCCGGCGACGTGCTCAGGGCCCGCATTCTTGCTCCGACGTCCGACGAAGACGCCGCCCGATCGCGCGATCAGGGCGACGCCCACGCAGGGGCGGTAGGGCAGGGTGCTGCCGGTATCCGAATGTGTCGTCATCGCGGCGAGCATAGGTCAGGCACGCCGGGGGCGGCAACGCCGACCAGGGACCTCGAACCCGACGGAGCCGGTTTGCCTACTCTGACGGATGATTTACGCGCGGACACTCAATCGGCCGTCGAGACGCGCTTGTCGCGCGCGCCGCGCAGCGCCACGCTGGCCGGCACGAGTCGAAGCCCGCGGGCATCGAGATCCTTGGCCCAACGGGCGATTCGGTCGACGCTGAGCGCCGCACCGCTCGCCGAGACGAGGACGAAACCATTCGCCCTGGCGCGGGCCTCGGCCTGCGCCAGGGCGGCATCGATGGCATCAGCGCGCGGCGTGGCGTCGAGGACGATCTCGGCGCGGGCGATGGGCGTCCGCGCCTTGTTGGCCGGAGCACTCGCCGCCTTGGCGGCGGTGCCGTCGTCGAGAAAGCCCAGGCCGCGGGCGCCGATCTCGCGCAGAACCGGCTCGAAGGCGGCATCCGCCATCAGCTTGGAGCCCATGAAGTTCGCGACACCGACATAGCCGGGAAAGCGGGCCAGCGCCCAGGCGAGGCGGTCGGCGTTTTCGGGTCCCTTCAGGGCCGTGAGCAGGGCCTGCGGACCGGGATCGCTGTCGGGGTAATCGAAGGGCTCCATGGGGAGTTGCAGGAACACCTCGTGGCCGGCATCGCGGGCCCTCGCCGCCGACCGCTCAGCCTCGCCGCCATAGGGCAGGAACGCGAGGCTCACGGCCGCCGGCAGCCGGGCGGTCGCTCCGGCGGTGGCGGCTTGGCCCACGCCGAGTCCGGTGATCACGACGGCGATCCGCGGGCCGGTGCCGGGTTCCTCGGTGCGGGCATAAACATCGAGGGCACGCACCCGGCCCTCGCCGAGCTTCGGCATGAGCCCGTGGCGTCCCGCCTCGCTGATCCGTGGGTCCGGTGCCGGCGCGAGCCGCGCCACGTTGGGCGGCGGCACCCGGATCAGTACGGCGTCGGTGGGACCGGACCCTGCGGGACGCACGACGGTCACGCCAGAGGCGGTCTCGATCTCCTCCGCGCTGCGCTGGAGCGGCGATGTGCCGGGCTGAGTCGCAGCGATTGGCGCCGCGGCGACGACCGGCGCGGGCGGTGCGGACCGCGGCATCGGCTCGCGGAGGGTGATCTTGGCCTCGGCGCGGGGCTCGCCACCCGTGGGGTCGCCGAGAGCGACCACCAGCCCCGCCGTTGCGAGGAGCGCTGCCATGATGGCACCGCCGGCGATCCTGGGGCGGCGTACGCCCGCGACGAGGCATCCGAAACGGCGGCCGGGCTGGTCCGGCGCCTCCGCCTCCGGCACCCCGAGGGGTCGCGTGAGGATATCGTCGGTGGACTCGGTCAACGGGCTCTCGATGCGGGATCGTGGTCCCTGCACCCGCGGGCGCGGTGCGGATCCCGACCCCCATTCCCGTCGGATAGGGTTAACGTTCCGCTAATGCGGCCCCTCGGAAACGGAAGTCCCGCCCGGCAGCTAGCCGGACGGGACTGAAGCGCGCACGATCCGCCGAAGCGGGATCGATCAGTTCGGCAGGCTCGGCTTCTGCTGCTGGGCAGCCGGCGTTCCATTGGCGGCCCCCTTCTGGATCCCGTGCAGGAAGTCGATGGCCGAGATCAGCTGCTTGTCCTTGGCCGGATCCGGCGGGACGTAGGCGGAGGATCCGCCGCGCTCGTCGGTGTCCTTCTGCTTGAGGTGGCCCTTCAGGCCGGCCTCGCCCTTGGTCTCGTCCTTGCCCTTCAGCTCGTCCGGCACATCCTGCAGGACCTCGACGTCCGGCTCGATGCCCTTCGCCTGGATGGAGCGGCCCGAGGGCGTGTAGTAGCGCGCTGTGGTGAGCCGCAGCGCGCCGGATCCGCCGAGCGGGATGATGGACTGGACCGACCCCTTGCCGAACGAGCGCGTCCCCATGATGGTCGCGCGCTTGTGATCCTGCAAAGCGCCGGCGACGATCTCGGAGGCCGAGGCGGAACCGCCGTTGACCAGCACGACCACCGGCTTGCCCTTGGTGAGGTCACCCGATTTCGCCGAGAAGCGCTGCGTCTCGTCCGGGTTGCGGCCGCGGGTGGAGACGATCTCGCCGCGATCCAGGAAGGCGTCCGAGACCATCACGGCCTGATCGAGCAGGCCGCCCGGGTTGTTCCGCAGATCGATGACGTAGCCCTTGATCTTGTCGTTGCCGATCTCGCCCGACAGCTTGTCGATGGCCGCCCGCATGCCGTCGAAGGTCTGCTCGTTGAACTGGGTCAGGCGGATGTAGGCGACGTCGCCGCCCTCCACCTTCGAGCGCACCGGCTTGATCTTGATCACGTCGCGGGTCAGCGTGACGTCGATCGGGTCCTTCGACTCCTTGCGGGAGATCTTGAGCTTCACGTTCGAGTTGACCGGACCGCGCATCTTGTCGACCGCCTGGTTCAGGGTGAGACCCTGAACCTGATCGTCGTCGATCTGCGTGATGACATCGTTGGCCAGCAGGCCCGCCTTGGCGGCCGGCGTGTCGTCGATCGGGGTGACGACCTTGATCAGGCCGTCTTCCATGGTGACCTCGATGCCCAACCCACCGAACTCGCCGCGAGTGGTGGTCTGCATGTCGCGGAACGCCTTGGCGTCCATGTAGCTCGAATGCGGGTCGAGGGAGGTCAGCATGCCGTTGACGGCCGCTTCGATCATCTTCGACTCGTCCGGCTTCTCGACGTAGTCGGTGCGGACCTTCTCGAAGACGTCGCCGAAGAGGCTGAGCTGGCGGTAGGTCTCGGCCGAGGCGGCCACGGCCCGCGGACCCGACAGGAAGTCGGTCTGGGTGGCCACCATGGAGGTGCCGGCACCCAGGAAGGCGCCGAGCATGATCAGGGATGTCTTGCGCATCAGCCGCGAACCTTCTCGCCAAGTACCGTATTGTTCGGGCTCTTCGCCCACCACGGCTCCGGATCGATGGAGCCGCCGTCCTTCTTGAACTCGACGTACAGGGTGGGATCGCCATCGGATCCGGGCGAACCCGCACCCTTCTCGCCCATGCTACCGACCGGTTCGCCCGCGAGCACGAACTGACCGACCTCGACGCTGATCTGATCCATCCCCGCGAGCAGAAGATAGTAGCCGTCGCCAGCGTTGATGATCAAGAGTCGCCCGTAGGACCGGAAGGGCCCGGCAAACTGCACCCACCCATCGGCCGGGGCGGAGACCGTCGCCTTCGGCCGCGTCGTGTAGGACACGCCCCGCGTGGTGCCGCCGTTGCCGTCAGGCTGGTTGAAACCACGCATCACCCGCCCGCTGACCGGCCGCGGCACTTCGCCCCGCACATCCGAGAAATGCACCTTCGGGGCCAACCGGGCCGGATCCCGGAACCCGGCCGCGGCAAATCGCTCCTGCTCAACCCGCACCTCGCGCTCGGCTGCGGCCTTCGCCTCGTCGGCTGTGCGTTTCGCGGCGGCGACCTCCGCCTCGGTCCTGTCGAGGAGATCCTTGAGGGTCTTGGCCTGGGCGCCGAGTTCGGCAGCACGTCGGCGCTCGGCGGAGAGACCGCTCTCGACCTCGGCCTGACGGGCGCGGCGGGCGGCGACCAGCGCCTGCAGGCGCTGCTGCTCGCGCGCCCAGCCGGCGAGGTCGGACGCGAGACCTTCCTTGTCCTGCGCGATCAGGCCGCGCAGCCGAATCATCTCCGTCAGGTCGGCCGCGAGGGTGTCGACCTCGCCGCGTAGCTCAGGCACCACGGCGCCGAGCAGCATCGACGTGCGAATCGCCGCGAGCATGTCCTCGGGACTCACCAGCACCGCCGGGGGCGGACGGCGTCCCATACGCTGGAGCGCCGCCAGAATCTCGGCGACGATGCTGCGCCGCGCCTGAAGCGAGCGCCGGATCGCCGACTCGCTCTCGCTCATCGCCTTGAGGCGCTCTTCCAGGCGGCTCAGACGATCCTCGGTCGCCTGGGCCTGCCGACCGGCATCGACCAGCGCGGCGTCCAGCTTGGCCCGGTCGGTGCCGATCGCGGCGATTTCGGTCTCGAACTGGGTGCGCTGGCCGGCACTGGCGGCGAGCGCGTCCTGCACGCGCTTGAGGTTCTCGGCGCGACGGTCGCGCTCCTCGCTGGCGCGCTGGTTCGCCTCCGCATCCGCGGGGGGTTCGGCGCGCGCAGGCAGCGTGCCGCCGCTGAGCGCCAGGAGAGCCAGGGCGGAAAGCCTGCGGCGGGCGAGACGCCCCCCACCACCCGTCCCGCCCGGACCGATATGCCGGAGTGCGGCGCCGGCGTCGAAAGCCGGTTTCAGCCATCGCGCAGCCGCCCCGAGGGCGCCTTCGAGGCCCGCCGATCGGGGTATGCCGGGATAAGGACGGCGACGGGAGATTTCACCGGTCAGGAGCCTCGGAGCCGTGCCGACCCCCGTGGCTTCCGCCCGCCGCTCGACCTCGGCGGAAACCTTCTCCGATGCAGCGGCAAGCCTCTCCGCGATCCCCAGTATCGTCACGGCCGGTCAGCCCGCCTCGCCGCGGTGATACGGATGGCCGGCCAGGAGCGTCAGGCTGCGATAGATCTGTTCGAGGGCAAGCACGCGCACGAGTCCGTGGGGCAGGGTGGCGGCCCCAAAGGACAGGATCAACTCCGCCTTCGTCCGAATTGAGGCGTCCAGACCATCCGGTCCGCCGATCGCCACCACGAGGGCCGGTCGCGCGACGTCGCGCCACGCGGCCACGCGCTCCGCCAGCGCTTCGCTTGCGAGATCGGAGCGCCCGCGCTCGTCGTAGGCCAGCAGCGCCCCGCCGGACGGCAGGTGGGTGAGGAGCGCCGCCGCCTCCTCGGCGCAGCGGTCGCCGGCACGCCGGGCCCGGGATTCGGGTATCTCGATGCTGTCGCAGGCTGGGAAACCCAAGCCGCGTCCGAGCTGCGCCGCCCGCTCGCGGTAGCGTGAGGCGAGTTCGCGCTCAGGGCCGGCCTTGAGCCGCCCGACCGCCGCCAGGATGAGGCGCAACCGTGCAGTCCGTTCTAGCCGGCCGCGAGTCCGATCGGCCGATCGGCGCCCCACATCTTCTCGAGGTTGTAGAAGCCGCGCACCTCGGGGCGGAAGATGTGCACGAGCACGTCGCCGGCGTCGATCAGCACCCAGTCGCAGGCCGGCAGGCCCTCGACGCGGGCGTTGCCAAAGCCGCGGTTCTTCATCTCCTGGATGACCTTGTCGGCGATGGAGCCGACATGGCGCTGCGACCGCCCCGATGTGATGATCATCGTGTCGGCGAGAGAGGTCTTCCCGGCGAGATCGATGGCGATCGTCTCCTCGGCCTTCATCTCGTCGAGACATCCGAGGGCGAGGGCCTTCAGGTCGTCCGAGCGCGCTTGGCCTGGCTCACCCGGAGCCTGAACGGGGGTGCGGATCGTCTCCGTGCGGATGGTCTCGGGCAGAGTCCTGGTTCCTCGTGGTGCCGCGGGCAAAGTCACGCCTCGCGGGATCCTGTGAAATTGGCGGCATCGGGCGCCGATTGCAACCGTGGCGTCCCCGAATGCGCAGTGCGTCCCTGGAGGCCCTCGCGAATCGCCGTCGACGACAGGGTCGAGCGGGGCCCGTGCAGGAACACCCAGGCGGGCGGTTCGCGCAGCGCAAGCGTGGGCGCGGCCGTCTCGCGCAGCCGCGCTTTCGCCAAGCGGCGCGCCGCCCGCGCGCTCAACGGCGTCATGGTGAAGCCGGGCCGGTCGATGACGGCGATCGGCACGAGGCGGGCGATCTCGGCGAAGCCCTTCCAGCGGTGGAACGTACCGAGCGAATCGGCGCCCATGATCCACACGAAGTGCACCCCGGGCCGGCGGTGGACGAGAAACCGGAGCGTCTGCACCGTGAAGCGCACGTCGAGCGCCGCCTCGATGCCGGTCACCGCTATGCGCGGGTGCCGGGCGACCCGCTGCGCCTGCGCGCACCTGGTCACCACGGGAGGAAGCGCGTTCCGGTTCTTCAGCGGGTTTCCGGGACTGACCAGCCACCAGACCCGGTCCAGCCCGAGCCGGCGCAGCGCCATGACGGTGACGTGCCTGTGGCCGAGATGGGCGGGATTGAAGGATCCACCGTAGAGGCCGATCCGCATGCCGGGGGCGCTCGGCGGCAGGGTCAGCCGCACGCCGGGTCCTGAATCGGCGTCACGGGCGGGTCTGGCCGCTGCCGTGGACGCGATATTTGAATGTGGTCAGCTGCTCGACCCCGACCGGCCCGCGTGCGTGCATGCGCCCGGTGGCGATGCCGATCTCGGCGCCGAAGCCGAACTCGCCGCCATCGGCGAACTGCGTGGAGGCGTTGTGGGTCACGATTGCCGAATCGACCTCCGCTAGGAACCGCGCCGCCTCCGCGTCGTCTTCGGTGATGATCGCGTCGGTGTGATGTGAGCCGTACGTCTCGATGTGCTCGATCGCGGCATCGATCCCCTCCACCACCCGAACCGCGATGATCGCGTCGAGATATTCGGTGTGCCAATCCTCTTCCGAGGCCGCCGTGACCCTGGGATCGACCGCGCAGGTCTCGGCATCCCCGCGGACGGCGCAGCCGGCGTCGAGGAGCGACCGCACCAGCGGCGCGAGCTGCGTCGCCGCGCAGGCTCGGTCCACCAGCAGCGTCTCCGCGGCGCCGCAGACGCTGGTCCGCCGCATCTTGCTGTTGAGCAGCACCCTGCGCGCCATCTCGGGATCGGCCCCGGCGGCGACGTAGACGTGGTTGATGCCGTCGAGATGGGCGAAGACGGGAACCCGAGCCTCCGCTTGGACGCGCGTGACGAGCCCGCGCCCGCCGCGCGGCACGATCACGTCGACGCAGCCGTCGAGGCCGGCCAGCATCAGGCCCACGGCGGCCCGGTCGCGGGTCGGCACGAGCTGGATCGCGTTCTCCGGCAAGCCGGCATCTGCGAGGCCGCGGCTCATGGACCGGGCGATGGCCATGGCGGTGCGGTGACTGTCCGATCCCGCCCGCAGGATGGCGGCGTTCCCGGCCTTGAGGCAGAGGGCGCCGGCATCCGCCGTGACGTTCGGACGGCTCTCGAAGATCACGCCGATCACGCCGAGCGGTACCGCGACGCGCTCGATCAGCAGACCGTTGGGGCGCTCGATCGCGGCGAGCTGGCGCCCAACCGGGTCCGCCAGCGATCCGACCTTCTCGACGGCGTCCGCCATAGCCCCCAGCCGACCGGGATCCAGAGTCAGCCGGTCGATCAGCGCGGCGGTCTGGCCGGCGCTCCGGGCGGCCGCCACGTCGCGGGCATTCTCGGCGAGGATCTCGTCGCGGCTGGCCCGCAGGCGCTCGGCAATCGCCTTCAGGGCGACGTCCTTGGTCCGGGCGGAGGCCAGCGCCATCAGGCGCGCGGCGGCGCGCGCGCGGCGGCCGATGGCGGCCATCTGCTCTGGGAGGGCCTCGGCCTCGGCGAAGTCCGATCTCAGATTCAGGACGGGCACGCTGGCGTCCTCGGTTGCTCGGCCGCCTTCAGGGGGGCTCGACAAAGGGTGAGGCCGTATTTGCATATCGCGCGCCGCGGACACAAGGGTGTCCGAGCTCTAGAAGTCACAATAGTCAGTGACCGCAAGATTGTGATTAATTCAAAATCTGACAAGAACCCTAGAACAATGCCAAATCATCGCGATGCACCATCCAGGCACGACCAGGATAATTGAGCAGCTCCGGGATCCGCGCACTCGGATGTCCGATGATCAGAGCGGCCTCCGCATTGTCGTAGGCGACGAGGCCGCGACCGAGCACCCGGCCTTCCCCGTCGCGGATCACCACCGCGTCGCCGCGGGAGAAGCTGCCCTCGATCGCCCGCACGCCCACCGGCAGCAGGCTCGCGCCGCCCCGCAAGGCCTTCACGGCGCCGGTGTCGATGGTGAGAATGCCGCGCGGCTCGAGAGAGCCGGCGATCCAGGTCTTACGGGCCGCAGTCGGCGTGGAGCCGGAGAGGAACCACGTGCAGCGGGCCCCGTCCCGCACGGCGCGGAGCGGGTTCTTACCGCGCCCGTCGGCGATCACCAGATGCGTGCCGCCCGAGACCGCGATCTTGGCCGCTTCGACCTTCGTGCGCATGCCGCCCCGCGACAGTTCCGAGGCCGGCCCGCCGGCCATGGCCTCGATCTCGGGCGTGATGCGCTCGATCACCGGCAGATGCTTCGCATGCGGATCGCTCGAGGGCGGTGCGGTGTAGAGGCCGTCGATGTCGGAGAAGAGGACCAGCACGTCGGCGTCGATCATGGTGGCGACCCGGGCGGCGAGCCGGTCGTTGTCGCCGTACCGGATCTCGGAGGTCGCCACCGTGTCGTTCTCGTTGACCACGGGGACCGCGCGCATCTCCAGGAGCTTCAGCACCGTCGCCCGGGCATTGAGGTAGCGACGGCGCTCCTCGGTGTCCTGCGGCGTCACCAGGATCTGACCGGCCACGATGCCGTGATGACCGAGGGCCTCGGCCCAGTGACGCGCCAGGGTGATCTGCCCCACCGAGGCGGCCCCCTGGCTCTCCTCCAGCCGCAGGGGGCCGGGGGGCAGCCCCAGCACGGTCCGTCCCAGCGCGATGCTGCCCGAGGAGACGACCAGAACGTCGACGCCACGCGCGTGCAGCTCGGCGATGTCCTCGGCCAAAGCCGCGAGCCAGGCGTGCCGCAGGCGTCCGGCGGCCCGGTCGACCAGGAGGGCCGATCCGACTTTGATGACGACGCGACGGAAATCTTCGAGAACCGGGATCATGATGCTTCGCAGGGTACCGGAGCCAGGACGATCGGGAGAACAGCGCGCCGTCGGACAAGCGCCCCGCGGCAGACCCGGGTCGCAGGTCCGTCGACGCCGGACTCAGATCTTGCGCGGTGCTCTCATCGGATCACGGCTGCCACGCCGCAACGGGCTGCGCCTCGGCCGCGGCGCTGGCGTCGATCTCGGCTTGGAGCGCCCGCAGCGCCTCGGGCACGCCCTTCCGGCTCGCCGACGACAGGACCAGAGGCGCGCGGCCGGCGGCCCGCTTCAGCTTGGCGACCTGGCTCTTCAAGGTGTCGGCATCGAGGGCATCGGCCTTGGAGAGTGCAACGACCTCGGGCTTCTCCGCCAGGCCGTTCCCGTAGGCCTCGATCTCGCCGCGTACCAGCTTGTAGGTCTTGCCGGCATGCTCGCTCGTGCCGTCGACGAGGTGCAGCAGCACCCGGCAGCGCTCCACGTGGGCGAGGAACCGATCGCCGAGACCGACACCCTCGTGCGCGCCCTCGATCAGGCCGGGGATGTCGGCGAGCACGAACTCGCGCCCATCCGACCGCACCACGCCGAGCCCGGGATGCAAAGTCGTGAACGGGTAATCGGCGATCTTCGGCTTGGCCGCCGTGACGCTCGCCAGAAAGGTCGACTTGCCGGCGTTCGGCAGTCCGACGAGGCCGGCATCGGCGATCAGCTTGAGCCGCAGCCAGATCCACATTTCCTGGCCTTCCAGGCCGGGATTGGCGTGTTTCGGGGCGCGGTTCGTGGAGGTCGTGAAGTAGGCGTTGCCGAACCCACCGTTGCCGCCCTTGGCGAGGCGGATCCTCTGGCCGACCTCGGTCAGATCGGCGAGCAGGGTCTCGCCGTCCTCGGCGAAAATCTGCGTGCCGGCCGGTACTTTCAGGACCGTGTCGGAGCCGTTGGCGCCGTGGCAGTTCGAGCCCATGCCGTGCTCGCCCTTCTTGGCCTTGAAATGCTGCTGGTAGCGGTAGTCGATCAGGGTGTTGAGACCCTCGACGCACTCCACCCAGACGTCGCCGCCGCGGCCGCCGTCCCCGCCGTTCGGACCTCCGAACTCGATGAACTTCTCCCGCCGGAACGAGACACAGCCGGGACCGCCGTCACCGGAGCGGACATACACCTTGGCTTCGTCGAGGAACTTCACGGCTCGAATCCCTAATCGGGCGCGGATCCGCGACCCGCACCATCCTTCAGTCGGCGACGGCCGGCAACTGCCGGGGCCGCGAAGTCGCCTCAGGCGGCTTCGGTCAGTGCCGGCTCCGTTCCCAGAGTCTGCCACCGGCGCCGATCGAGACGGAAGAGATCGACGGGCAGATCCTCGCCGCGCGCCGGGAACGGCCGCATCCCGGTGCCGGTGTGAACGAAGCCGCAGGCCTCCAGGACTCGCCGGGACGCCGGGTTGGCGGAGCGCGCCGAGGCGGTCAGCTCCGCCCCGCCCGCATACGCGAAATAGGCCTGACACAGGGCCGAGACCGCTTCGCGCATGAGGCCGGTGCCCCAGTGGGACCGTCCCAGCCAGTAGCCGAGTTCCGGTTCCGCGCCGGCCGATCCTTCGATGCTGACGATGCCGATCAGGCTGGCTGGTGCCGCGCGCGGCGCCAGCGCCAGTGTCAGTCCGGTCCCGGCGGTGTTGTCGGATCGGGCCTGAAGAACGAAGGCGTCCACCACCTGGGCCGGCAACGGATTCGGCACCCGCGCCAACATCGCGGCAACTGCGGGGTCACCGGCCAGCTTCAGGATCGCGTCCCGGTCCCGGGCGGTGGGCCAGCGCAGCCACAGCCGGCGCGTCTCGATCCGGAAGACATCATCGCGGGTCAGATCGGGGAACATCGTGCCCTCACCGGGCGATGCACCCGGCTCCGGGGCAACGCCTCAAGACGACGAAGGGGAGGATGGCGCCCCATCCTCCCCGGTGTTCCGTCCGATCCGGCCTTCAGGGGCTCGGCAATGACGTCTCCGGACCGGTGTGGGACACCGGGCGGGACGCCAGCTTCGCCGCTTGGGGCGCCCGCCTCTTATTCCGCGGCCTCGGCCAGCGGGGTAACGGCTACGAACTCGCGCCCGCGGCGCGTCTCGAAGCGGACATGACCCGGTACCAGCGCGAACAGCGTGTGGTCCTTGCCCATGCCGACATTGGTGCCGGGATGCCATTTCGTGCCGCGCTGGCGCACGATGATGTTGCCCGGGATCACGGCCTCCGAGCCGAACTTCTTGACGCCGAGACGACGGCCGGCCGAGTCGCGGCCGTTGCGGGACGAACCGCCTGCTTTCTTGTGTGCCATGGGAAGAGCTCCGAATTCTGATCTGCTTCGATGCGGTCGCGGATCGGGTCCTGAGGGACCACTACGCGCCCAGCCTTGAGCCGTGCGTCAGGCCGAGATGCCGGTGATACGCACGACCGTGTGGTCCTGCCGGTGGCCGCGCTTGCGGCGCGAGTTCTGCCGGCGGCGCTTCTTGAAGGCGATGACCTTCTTGTCGCGACCATGGCGCACGATCTCGCCGGTGACGCTGATGCCCGACAGGGTCGGGGCGCCCACCTGCGTGGCGCCGGCGCCGTCGGCGAACAGGAGGACCTCGCCGAAGGTCACGGCCTCGCCGGCCTCGCCCGCGAGCGTCGCGATGGTGATGGTGTCGTTGGCGGCGACGCGGTACTGCTTACCGCCCGTCTTGATGACTGCGAACATCGTTCTCTCGTGCTCTCGAACGGCCTCCGGGGCGGCAGCCCCTGGACCGGCTTCTTGTTTGAAGTCATTGCGCGGGCTTGAGCCCGGACAACGCGAAACGCGCGGACCTCCGTCAGAGGCCGCGCGCCGTGCCCGGTCACTACGGGCGCGGTCGCGCCGTGTCAATCCGCGGCGGCTCAGCGGATCGGCGCGCCGGTCGCCAGGATACCCTTGACGACAGTGCCCTGCGGACCGAACGCCGCCAAAGCACCGGCGCACCACGCCTCCCGGCCGACGGCCGCCAGTTGCTGGCGCACCTGGACGGCCCGGCTCCGCAGCTTCTCCTCCAGCACGACCTCCTGGCCGGCATTGACGCGCGCGGCGAGGCGGAGCGTGGTGAGCTGGCCCGCCCTTACCTGCACGCCCGGGCAGGCCTGCTCGGCGATGATCGTGGTGGAGGCCGCCTCGGCATAATTGTCCAGCGGCGATGCCGGGCTGGCCGGCGCGGGGACCTGCGCACCGGCCGGACCGGTGAAGGACAACAGCAGACTGACGCTGACCACGCGCGTGCTCCGCACTGCTCGAATCTCCCTGGTGGCGTGACGACCGCGCGCGGTCGCGTTTCGGCCGACGACCTTCGTGACGCCGCTACGGAGCGGCCTTGAACTCGCCCTCGATGCGCAGCGTCACCTCGTCGCCGAGGTGCGGCAGATAGGCGTTGATGCCGAATTCCGACCGCTTGATGACGGCGCGACCGTCGAAGCCCACGGTGTAGCGCTGGTCCACCGGGTGGATGCCCGCTTGGTTGAAGGTGGCGTCGATGGCGAGCGGCCGGACGGCGCCGCGCAGGTTCAGGTCGCCGGTGATCCGCGCAGTCGTCGGGCTTGTGGGCTCCACCGCGGTGGCCGTGAAGGTCGCGTTCGGGAACTTGGCCGTGTCGAAGAAGTCCGGCGCCGCGAGGTGCTCGTTGAGCCGCGCACTCCCGGTGATGACGCCGCCGAGCGGTACGCTCACATCGAGCCGGCTCTTCTCCGGCGCCTTCGGATCGAGGACGAGGGTGCCGGTCAGCCCGGTGAGCTGGCCGTAATAGGTCGAGTAGCCGAGATGGGAGACCGACCACGTGATCTTGCCGTGATCGGGATCGAGCACGTAGGCGCCCGGCCGGACCTGCGTCGGATCGGCACTCGGTGCGACCGGAACGCGCGTGCCGGCCGGATCGTCCGCCGCCCGGGCCGCATCCAGGCAGAGCAGGCCTAATACGGCTAGAAGTGGCGCACGCATGCTCGTCCCCCCGGATGCGCGGTCGAGCCTGACCGCGGCGGGACCCCTGATTCCATGAAGTTCCTGCGCGCTCAACCACGTCTGGCGGCGGCGGGCGCGCTTCTGTAGGCATCCCTCGACAGCGGGCAGGCGTGACATGATCGGCAAGCTCAAGGGCGTGGTGGATTCCTTCGGGGAGGATTTCGTGATCCTCGACGTGGGCGGCGTGGGCTACATCGTCCATTGCTCGGCGCGCACCCTCCAGCGCATGCCGAAGGTCGGCGAGCCCGCGGAGCTCTCGATCGAGACCCATGTCCGCGAGGACATGATCCGTCTCTACGGGTTCCGGTCCGACCCGGAACGGGAATGGTTCCGGCTGCTCCAGACCGTCCAGGGCGTCGGCGCGCGCGTGGCGCTCGCCATCCTGTCCGTCCTGGAACCCGATGCCCTCGCCGGCGCCATCGCGACCGGCGACAAGGGCGCGATCAGCCGCGCGCCCGGCGTCGGGCCGCGCCTGGCGGCCCGGCTTGCGGCCGAGCTGAAGGACAAGGCGCCCGCCTTCGCGCCGCTGGACGCGGCCCTGGTCGCCCTGACGGGTGCCGTCGAGGAGGGGGCCGCCCCTCAGCCCGTGGCCGACGCCGTCTCGGCGCTCATCAATCTAGGTTATCCGCAGGTCCAGGCCGCTTCCGCGATCGCGGCCGCCCTGAAGGGAGCGGGGGAGGGGGCGGAGACCAAGGTGCTGATCCGCCTGGGTCTGCGGGAGCTGGCCCGCTGACGCGCCGTCGGGCCGCCCCCGCCCGGAATAGACCCCGCCCTTGACCCGGGCGGCGGTGGGTGCCATGTCGACCGCCGGCCAGTAAAGCCTTGAAAAGACAGCTACTTTTCAACGCTTCTAATCTGGCCCGGAAGCTTGGCTCTGTCCACGACGGCCGCGTCGGGATGTGGATTGACGGGATTTGCGGCACGCATGATCGTCTGTTCTTGCAATGTCATATCGGACGGCGCGGTCCGCGGCTGCCTCGCGCCCGGCCCGGGCTGCCCACGCACCCCCGCGCAGGTCTACGCGTGCCTCGGCTGCAGCCCGAAATGCGGGCGTTGCGCGCGGACAATCCGCTCCATCATGCAGAATGCCCTCGGCCAAGTGGCGGCGCCTGAGGGCAGCCATGCCTGCACGACGGCTTGCGCGAACGCCTGTAGTTTGGTGAAATTCCAAACTGCGGATGAGGGAGTCGCAGCTTAGTGCCTCTGCCCCCCGCCTGAGATAACGGTAAGGAGTACGGGGGCATGAAGGGCGACACAAAGGTCATCGAGTATCTAAACCGCGGTCTGCGCAGCGAGTTGACGGCCGTCAGCCAGTACTGGCTACACTTCCGCATGCTCAATGACTGGGGCTACATCGACCTCGCCAAGTTCTGGCGCAAGGAATCGATCGAGGAGATGAACCACGCCGATCGGTTCGTCGACCGGATCCTGTTCCTCGACGGGTTCCCGAACCTGCAGGAACTCGACCCGCTGCGGATCGGCCAGAACGTCGAGGAGATCATCGCGTGCGATCTCGCGGCCGAGAACGAGGCTCGCAGCCTCTACCTCGAGGCCGCGAAGTACTGTGATTCGATCAACGATCGGGTCTCCAAGATCCTGTTCGAGGATCTGGCGACGGACGAGGAAGGCCATATCGACTTCCTCGAGACCCAGCAGGAGCTGATCAAGCAGATCGGCCTGCCGCTCTACGCGCAGAGGCACATCGGCGGGCTCGAGCCGATCGCGCCCGAGAAGGACTGATGTCGCCCGGGCTCGCGTCTCCGCCGCG
This sequence comes from Methylobacterium sp. E-046, assembly GCF_022829625.1. NCBI lineage: Bacteria > Pseudomonadati > Pseudomonadota > Alphaproteobacteria > Hyphomicrobiales > Methylobacteriaceae > Methylobacterium > Methylobacterium sp. E-046. Next base: position 124,190 of record NZ_JAKSYP010000183.1, read on the forward strand.
GCGGAGCGCGAGCCCGATGGGATAAGGCGGGGAGGGCGGCGCCGGGTGGTCCGGCCGTCCCGTGCCCCGTAGCGGAGATGAAACCAGGATGCGGCTCGTGGTGGTCGGCGCCGACGGGCGCATGGGGCGGATGCTGGTGCGGGCGGTGGCGCAGGCCGAAGGCTGCACCCTCTCGGCTGCCATCGAACGGGCGGGCTCGCCCGCCCTCGGCCAGGATGCGGGAACGCTTGCCGGCCTGCCGTCCCTCGACGTCCCGATCACCGACGATCCGCTCGCGGCCTTCGCGGCCGCCGACGGGGTCCTCGACTTCACCGTGCCGGCCGCCACCGTGGCCTTCGCCGAACTGGCCGCTCAGGCCCGCATCGTCCACGTCGTCGGCACGACCGGCCTGTCCGAGGAGGACCTCGCGAAGCTGAGGGCGGCCTCCTATCACGCCCGCATCGTGCAGTCGGGCAACATGTCGCTCGGCATCAATCTGATGACCGAGCTGGTGCGACGGGTGGCCAAGTCGCTCGGCGACGAGTTCGACGTCGAGATCTGCGAGATGCACCACCGCATGAAGGTGGACGCGCCGTCGGGCACGGCGCTGATGCTGGGCGAGGCCGCGGCGGAGGGCCGGAGCGTGGACCTGAAGGCGGTCCGCGTCTCGACGCGGGACGGGATCACGGGCGCGCGCAAGCCCGGCGATATCGGCTTCGCGACGCTCAGAGGCGGCAGCGTCGTCGGCGACCACAGCGTGATCTTCGCCGGGACCGGGGAGAGCCTGACGATCAGCCACCACGCCGCCGACCGCGGCCTGTTCGCCTCGGGGGCCGTCAAGGCGGCGCTCTGGGCCCACCCGAAGCCGCCGGGGCTCTACGCCATGACCGACGTCCTCGGCTTCTGACGGCGCCGTGGGGCCATGGAACGGATCCTGATTCTCGTCCGGCACGGCCAGAGCGAGTGGAACCGCAAGAACCTGTTCACGGGCTGGCGGGATCCCGATCTCACCGAGCGGGGCGTCGCCGAGGCCCGGGCGGCCGGTCGTGGGCTGAAGCAGCACGGCTACGCCTTCGACGCGGCGTTCACGTCGGAGCTCGTGCGGGCCCAGAAGACCTGCGCCCTCATCCTCGCGGAGATGGGCCTGTCCGATCTCCCCGTCCTGCGCGATCGCGCCCTCAACGAGCGCGACTACGGCGACCTCGCGGGCCTCAACAAGGACGATGCCCGCAGCCGGTGGGGGGAGGCGCAGGTTCATGCCTGGCGTCGGTCCTACGATGCACGACCGCCCGGAGGTGAGAGCCTGAAGGACACTGCCGCGCGGGTGCTGCCCTACTACATCGCCGCCATCCTGCCCCGGGTTATGGCCGGCGCGCAGGTCCTCGTGGCCGCCCACGGCAATTCGCTGCGCGCGCTGGCGATGGTCCTCGACGGCGTGGGCGGCGAGCGCGTTGCGGAGCTCGAGATCAAGACCGGTATCCCGCTGATCTATCGCCTCAAGGCCGATACCACGGTCGCCTCCAGGACCGTGCTCGTACCCGACGAACGGGCGACACCCTGAGTGGCGGTGGAACTCGCTCCCGGGCTGTTCCATCATCCGGGCTATCTCGACGCGGCAGCGCGCGCCCGGATCGCCGATGAAACCGCGGCCATCCTCGCTGACGCGCCCTGGGTCACACCGCGGATGCCCCGCACGGGCAGGCCGTTCACCGTGCGGATGTCGAATGCCGGCCCGCTCGGCTGGGTGTCGGATATCCGGGGCTACCGCTACCAGCCGGCGCACCCCGAGACCGGTCGTCCCTGGCCGGCAATGCCGCCGACCGCCCTCGCGGCCTGGGACGCCTTGGTGGCTTATCCCGCCGGTCCCGAAGCCTGCCTGATCAATCTCTACGGACCCGGATCACGGATGGGGCTGCACCAGGATCGTGACGAGGCCGATCTCACGGTGCCGGTCCTGTCGCTGTCGCTCGGCGCGTCCGCCCTGTTCCGGTATGGCGGCTTGAAGCGGACCGACCCGACCCGGTCGGTGCGACTGTCGGATGGCGATGCCCTGGTGATCGGCGGTGCCTCGCGGCTGATCCATCACGGCGTCGACCGCCTCTACCCGGCCGACGACCTTTTCGGCGGGCCCGCCGCACCGAGCTTCCTGCCGCCGGGGAGCCGCTGCAATCTCACCTTGCGCCGGGTCACGCCCGCACCGCGCGACGCGGACCGATGAATCGCGCGATCGACCGATGTTCTGGCGGCTTGACACCCGCTGCAAGGCGTCCGACCCCTCACGGAGGCGAAGCCCCTCGGGCGCGTGTGGAGAATGGATGTCCGATGCTGGTGCGTGCCCTGTCGCTGCGTCTCGGGCAGTTACTCGTCCTCGCCTTCCTGGCGGTCTGCCCGGCGCAAGCCGGTGATCCGATCTTCCCGCCGGGTTCCCGCTTCGGGTTCGAACCCCCTTCCGACATGGCGTTGTCGCGGCGCTTCACCGGTTTCGAACGCAAGGAGGGGGGCGCCACGCTGTCGGTGGTGGAACTGCCGCCGAACGCCTTCGCCGAACTGGTCAGCGGCTTCACCGACGCCAACCTCCTGAGCCAGGGCTTCGCGGTCGAGAAGCGCGAGGAGGTCAAGGTCGGCGACAACGAGGGCATGCTCTACACCGGCGAGCAGCCCGCCGATCCGAACGCGTCCGCACCGGCGATCCGGAAGTGGATCCTGGTCGTCGGCGCACCGAGCGTCACCGGTCTCGTGATCGCCCAGGCGCTGCCCGACGCCGAGACCGAGGCGACGATGCGCAAGCTGGTGACGGGCGTCACCCTGCGGCCGGCCCTGAGCCTGACCCAGCAGGTCGACGCGCTGCCGTTCCGCATCGCCGACCTGGGGGGCTTCCGGCCGGTGCGGGTGCTGGCCGGCAACTCGGTCCTGCTCACCCAGGGTCCGAAGGACCAGATGCAGAACCTCGAGCAGCCGATCCTCGTTCTGGCGCGGGCGGTGCAGCAGCCGCCCACCGCCGAGCAGAGGGACGCTTTTGCCCGCGCCGCCCTGGCGTCGAACCAGACCCTCAAGGACTTCGTCATCGAGCGGTCGCAGAGCTACCGCTCGAATGGGGTGGACTGGCACGAGATCGTGGCCCGCGCCGTGGACCAGCCAACCAACGTACCGGTGGTGGTGTCGCAGACGATCCGGTTCGCGCCCGACGGCTATCTTCGCGCCCTCGGCGTGGTCCGCGAGGATCAGCGCACCGGCGTGCTCGCCAAGTTCCGTGAGGTGGTGGACAGCGTGCAGGTGAAGTAGCGCCTCACCACACCACCGCCTGTCCGTCGCGACGGGGGTCGCTGGCCGCCACGTAGCCCTCGACGCCCGGATCGCCCATCCGCCAGATGAACTGGCCGGCCCCGAAATCCTGGTAGCTGTCCTGGATCACCTCGACCCGATGGCCCAGCGCCTTCAGCCGCTCGAGGGTTTCGCCCGGCATCGCCGCCTCGACGTTGATGTCGAGGCCCTCGCTCACCCGCCAGCGCGGCGCGTCGCAGGCAGCCTGCGGATTCTGGGCGTGGTCGAGCATCCGGACGAGGGTCTGGACATGGCCCTGCGGCTGCATGTTGCCGCCCATCACGCCGAAGCTCATCACCGGGGCACCGTCCTTGGTGAGGAAACCCGGGATGATGGTGTGGAACGGCCGCTTGCCCGGAGCGACCACGTTGGGGCTCTGCGGGTCGAGAACGAATCCGTAGCCGCGGTTCTGGAGGGAGATCCCCCAGCCCGGCACGACGACCCCGGAGCCGAATCCCATGAAGTTCGACTGGATGAAGCTTACCATCATGCCGGATTCATCGGCTGCGGTGAGGTAGATCGTGCCGCCCGCGGGCGGCTTGCCGGGACCGAACACCTGGGCACGTCGCGGATCGATCAGCTTGGCGCGCTCCGCGAGGTAAGCGGGATCGAGCATCGCCTCCGGCGTGACGTCCATGCTGCTCGGGTCGGCGACGTACCGGTAGGTGTCGCTGAAGGCGAGCTTCATCGCCTCGATCTGGTGATGCTGGGCTTCGGGGCCGTCGACGGCCATCGCCCCGAGGTCGAACTGCTCCAAGATCCCGAGGGCGATCTGCGCGGCGATGCCCTGTCCGTTCGGCGGGATCTCGTGGAGGGTGTAGCCGCGGTAATCCTTGGCGGTCGGCGTGACCCATTCGGGTCGGAAAGCGGCGAGATCGTCCGTCGTCATCGCGCCACCGTGGGCCTGAGCATGGGCCGCGATGGCCTCGGCGATGGCGCCGCGGTAGAAGGCCTCGCCCTTGGTCTCAGCGATCAGTCGGAGGGTCTTCTCGGCACCCCGGAAGGTCACCAGCTCGCCCACGTCCGGCGCGCGCCCCCGCGGCAGGAAGAACTCGGCGAAACCCGGCTGGCGCGTGATCGCCTCCAGGCCGGCGGCCGCCGCCCATTTCTGCTGCACCACCACCGGCGCGAGGTACCCGCGCTCCGCGATGCGGATCGCGGGCTGCATCAGATCGGCGAAGGGCAGCCGCCCGAAGCGTTCGCTGAGCGCCGCCCACGCACCGACCGCGCCCGGCACCGTGACCGAGTCCCATCCGCGCATCGGCGGCCGTTCCGCCGGCCCGTATTTCCGCGCGAAGTAGTCGGGCGTCCAGGCCGCTGGCGCACCGCCCGACGCGTTCAGTCCGTGCAGCGCTCGGCCGTCCCACAGAATGCAGAAGGCGTCCGAGCCGAGGCCATTGCTGCAGGGTTCCGTCACGGTCTTGGCGGCAGCCGTGGCGATCGCCGCATCGACGGCATTGCCACCCGCCTGGAGCATCTGGAGCCCGGCCTGTGCCGCCAGCGCGTGCGAGGTCGCCACGCAGTTGCGCCCGAACATCGGCATGCGCAGCGACGGGTACCCGGTCACCCAGTCGAACGGCTTCATGGCGCAGATCCCATCGGCGGCGGCACAAGGCTCACAGGCTGACTGGCATATAGGATAACGGCGTTGGGAGAAGTGTCGAACATCCGACGCCCAAACGAAAAGCGCGGACCCGAGGGTCCGCGCTCTGTAAGAACCGTCCAGCTCGACTGGGTGCCGTCAGTAAGGACGGCCGTAGAGCGGCGATGTGGGATCCAGGCGATCGACGAAGGACAAGTCGACGTTGCGGACCGCGCTGGAGCGCGCACCGATGAACGGGCCGTTGGTGATCGGATCGGGCAGGATCCCGCGGCCGAAGCGATCAGTCGGGCCGTAGGGCGGCGTCAGCTGGTTCGACGCGGCGATCAGGTAGGGGTTCAGGGCCGGGTTGCGCGAGCCGCCGGCACCCGGAACGTTGGAGGTCAGCGGCACGTTGCCGGCGTCGAGCCAGCTCCGGGGGCGGACGCGGATCGGAAGGGGCCGGCTCACGCGGTAGACCGGGCCCGCAACGAACCCGTCCTGGGCCTGGGCCGGCGCGGGGGCGGCAGCGCCGAAGCCGGCTGCGGCGACGACGCCGAGAAGGGCGATCTTGAGCGAGCGCATGGCCAACCTTGTATGAGAGTGCCGAACGGTATGGCGACCGAAGCTTAACAGTTCGCCGCCTTTGATGAGATGACGCTTGAGCGAAGCTGTTGTTCCAGCGAAACGGCCGAGCTCGTGCGTTTTGCCACACTCCAGCCTTATTTTTTGTTTCGGGCGCTTGGCGCGAGCGAACCGGTTCGACCGGCCGCCTCGGCACCCGTCGCGGCGAGACAGCCACGTTCCGCCGGGGATGCCCTTACGAAGGCCGCGGTGGTCTCGGGATCGGCCAAGTCGACCAGGCGCAAGGCGTCGATCAGGCAGACCAGGGCCTGAGGTTCCGGCGGGTACCCCAGCGGCGCGCAGAACCAGCCGTCGAGCTGGAAGTCGGTGTCGCGCGTGACGAAGCCCGTGCAGGTTCGCGGCGCGAAGCCGCTGAAGGTCACGTCCAGGGTCTCGACGGCGCCGAACTTCGTCAGGATCTGACCGCGGGCGCCGGTCCGCAGCACCGAGAGTGCCGGCCTGTCGACGGCTGGACCGCCGGCAGCCCGCCGAGCCATCAGCACGAACAGCGTCGGCGCAGGATGCCGGGACGCGCCGCGGGTCAGCGTCACCCGCACCGCGACCGCCTCGATCGCCGCAACGTCGCCACGGGTCAGCGCATCCTCGCGCTGCCCCGTCCGCGGATCGATCCGGGCCGAGACCCGTACGGGATCGATACCGGGCTCCGCCAAGTCGAAATGCGCTGCTGCAACCGGCGGCGGCGCCGGTACGGCCCGCGTCGAGGGCACGAACGGCGTCGCGATCCGCGGCTCGGCCGGTAATTCACCGGCGACATGACCGGGCCGCCCGGCGCAGACGCAGAGGAGGGCGATCACGGCCGAGGCCAGCAGGATGCGCAAGCCGAGGGACACCGGCGAGAGCGCGGCGTTGCCGGTCCCCGCGGCGGGTTCGATCAGATCGACGGCGTGTGCTGCTCCGGCCGGCATGGTGCTCCGTGCGGACGACGAACCTCATGGTGCGTCCGCCACCCTGGCCGGCAAGGATTGCGTTCCGTTTCGTGGCCGGCCAACCGTCAACAGTTTCCCGCGCCCAGGGTGAATCGTTTGTTGCGGATCCGGCGGCCTTGACAGCGCGGTACCTTGCGCGCCTTGCTCGCAGAGGCCGTCGATCCCACCTCCGTAGAGGCCGGGCTCTGCGGCCGCGCCCGTTCAGCGGGCGCTCGCCCGGCACGAACGATCCTTCGGCCGGCCTTCCAGCAGGAGCGTGGCACCCGGATCGATCAGGGTTTTCCGCGCGGAGACGTGAGATGGGTTACAAGATCGCCGTCGTCGGCGCCACGGGCAACGTGGGCCGCGAGATGCTCGATATCCTGGCCGAGCGGGCTTTCCCCGCCGACGAGGTCGTGGCTCTGGCCTCGCGCCGCAGCCAGGGGCAGGAAGTGTCCTACGGCGACAAGACGCTCAAGGTCAAAACGCTGGACACCTACGACTTCTCCGACACCGACATCTGCCTGATGTCGGCCGGCGGAGAGACCTCGAAGGAGTGGTCGCCGCGCATCGGCCAGCAGGGCTGCGTCGTGATCGATAACTCGTCGGCCTTCCGCTACGACGCGGACGTGCCGCTGATCGTGCCCGAGGTGAATGCCGACGCGATCGTGGGCTTCACCAAGCGTAACATCATCGCGAACCCGAACTGCTCGACCGCCCAGCTGGTCGTCGCCCTGAAGCCGCTGCACGAAGCGGCCACGATCAAGCGCGTCGTGGTCTCGACCTACCAGTCGGTTTCCGGCGCCGGCAAGGAGGCGATGGACGAGCTGTTCAACCAGACCCGGGCGGTGTTCACCGCCGGCGAGATCAAGCAGGGCGGCAAGTTCACCAAGCGCATCGCCTTCAACGTGATCCCTCACATCGACGTGTTCATGGAGGATGGCTACACGAAGGAAGAGTGGAAGATGGTCGCCGAGACCAAGAAGATGCTCGATCCGAAGATCAAGCTGACGGCGACCGCCGTCCGCGTTCCGGTCTTCATCGGGCATGCGGAATCGGTGAACATCGAGTTCGAGCGCCCGCTCTCGGCCGAGAAGGCCAGCGAGATCCTGCGCGCCGCCCCCGGCGTGCTCGTGATCGATAAGCGCGAGAACGGCGGGTACATCACGCCCCACGAGGCCGCCGGCGAGGACGCGACCTACATCTCGCGCATCCGTGAGGACGCGACGGTCGAGAACGGCCTGAACTTCTGGTGCGTCTCGGACAACCTCCGCAAGGGCGCGGCCCTCAACACGGTTCAGATCGCCGAGGTGTTGGTGAACCGCAAGCTCCTCAACCGGTCCAAGCGCGCGGCCTGAGGCGTTCCCGGGACGACAATCCGCGGCGGGGCGATCGTGATCGTCGATCGCCCCGCCGTCGTCATGCCTCTGTCATCTTGAGGGGCCACCCCCGATCCGCGGATCGCGCGGGGATCCGGGATGCGTCGCCTCATGGTTTCCGGTCTGATCGGGGTGGTCATCGCCGGTTCGGGGGTGGCACTGGCCGCGCCGCGGAACGTCGTCCTGTTCGTGGCCGACGGCCTGCGCGACGGGATGGTGAGCGCGGTGAACGCCCCCCGCTATGGACCGGCTCATGAAGGCCGGCGTGCGGTTCACCAACACGCACGCGCTGTTCCCGACCTTCACGATGCCGAACGCCGCCGCGATGGCGACGGGACATCGGCTGGGTGATACGGGGCAGTTCGGCAACACGATCTACACCGGCTCTCCGGTGCCGGGCGCCGGTGAGAGCCCGACCCTGTTTCTCGAGAGCGACCCGGTCCTGGGCGACGTCGATGCGCATGGCGCCGGCAACTACCTCAACGAGGAGACGATCCTCCGGGCGGCCCAAGCCAAGGGGCTGTCGACGGCCAGCATCGGCAAGCTCGGGCCGTCCCTGGTCTTCGACCATACGGCGCGGGCCGGACAGGACAGTCCTGATCGACGACAGTACGGGACGTCCCGGCGGCGTTCCCTTGAGCGACGAGCCTCGGGCGCGCCTCGGCGAAGCCGGCCTTCCGCTCCAGGCACCCCGCCTCGGGGTGCCAATGGACAGGCCGAGACCGCGGTGACGCCCGGGACGATGGTTGCCAATGTCGAGCAGCAGAACTTCTTCGCCGCCGCGGCGACGCGGGCGGTGCTGCCGCTGTTCAAGGCGCGCGGGAAACCGTTCGTTCTCGTGTTCTGGTCGCGGGATCCGGACGGGACGCAGCACAACCAGGGCGATAGTCTGGGCCCGCTGGTTCCCGGCATCAACGGTCCGACGAGCCTCGCCGCCATCCGCAATGCCGACGCGAACCTGGCGGCGCTCCTCAAGGCGCTCCGCGAGCAGGGGCTCGCCGACACCACCGATGTGGTGGTGACGTCGGACCACGGCTTCTCCACCATCTCGAAGGAGAGCGCCACGAGCGTTTCCGCGACCCGGGGCTACAGAGGCGTTCCACCGCGCCAGCTCCCGCCGGGCTTCCTGGCTATCGACCTCGCGCACGATTTGGGCCTGAGCCTCTTCGATCCCGACGCTAGGGGCGCTCGGCTCGGCGCCGACAGCTTCCCGAGCCGGGCCAACGGCCTGATCGGTGCGGATCCGGCGAAGCCCGATGTGGTGGTGGCGGCAAATAGCGGCTCGGATCTCGTCTACCTTCCGAGCGGTGACAGGGCTCTGGCGCACAGGGTGGTGCAGGCCCTGTCGCGGCAGGATTACGTTAGCGGCCTCTTCGTGAGCGCCGCCCTCGGCAAGGTTCCGGCGACGCTGCCGCTCTCCAGCATCGCCCTCGACGGAAGGGCTCTGACGCCGATACCCGCCATCGTGGTGAACTTCCGGAGCTTCTCGACGGGATGCGCGAACCCGACCACCTGCGGGGTCGAGATCGCCGACTCCGTGCTGCAACAAGGTCAGGGGATGCACGGCCGTTTCTCGCGCGCGGATACCCGCAACGTGATGGGCGCCGTCGGCCCGAGATTCCGCGAGGGTCTCGCGAGCCCGCTCCCGGCCAGCAATGCCGATCTGGGACGGACGATCGCCCGAATCCTCGATCTCACGATCCCCGCCAAGGGGACGCTGGTCGGGCCTGTCCTCACGGAGGCTCTGGCGAATGTCAGCGCGCCGAAGTTCGAGGCGCAGGTCCTGCGCTCGGCGCCCGACGTGGTCGGACAGGTCACGGTGCTGGAGTACCAGACGGTCGAGGGGACCCGCTACTTCGACGCCGCGGGGTATCCGGGCCGAACCCTCGGCCTGACCGATACCGCCCAGTCGGCCTCCGCCGAGCCACGCTGAGCGGCTGCGGCGCGAACCCGTCGACTGTCCCGACGGGATGATCCCCGCCGGGCGATCCGGCGCCTACGCCATGCCGAGGGCCTGCAGGTAGAGTTCGAGGATCGCCTCCTGCTCCTGGCGCTCGCTGTGATCCTGCTTGCGGATCCGCAGGATGGTGCGCACCGCCTTGGCGTCGAAGCCGCGGCCCTTCAGCTCGGCGAACACCTCCTTGATGTCGCCCATGATGCCGGCCTTCTCCTCCTCGAGCCGCTCCAGCCGCTCGATGAACTGCTTCAACTCGTCGGCGGCCACGCCCTCGGCCGACGACACGTCGCCGCCGGGCCGCTGGGCTGCGGTGGGCATCGAATGGGCGTTCATGAGGCTCTCCGGACTGCGCGGCGCGGTTGCGCCCTGGACCCGTGGTTAACGGGCCGGCCTTACCGGAAGCTTAGCCGATTTCCGGAGGAACGGGGACCGTCAGTGTCCTTCGGCCTGCGAGGCCGCGAAACCCGTCTGCTGCTCGGGGCTCGCCTCAGTCTGATGGCGGGATTTCCACTCGGCATAGGGCATCCCGTAGACCGCCTCGCGGCTCTCATCCTTGGTGAGCGGCAGACCCTTCTCGTCGGCGGCATCCTTGAGCCAGTTGGACAAACAGTTCCGGCAGAAGCCTGCGAGGTTCATCAGGTCGATATTCTGCACGTCTGTCCGGGTACGCAAATGCGCGACGAGGCGGCGGAACACGGCGGCTTCGAGTTCGGTCTGGGTCTTGGCGTCGATCTCGCGCATCGGTCGCAGCTCTCGTTGGTGTCGGGCGGGACGTTCGGATTTTGTGACCGGCCGGGCGGAGATCAAGCCGTCAGGAGCGGACGCAGGACACGGGCGAAGCGCTCGGCCCACTCGGCCTGTCCGGCCTCGCCGGCGATGAGATCCTGGCGGATCTCGACCAGGGCGTTGGCGAGGCCACGGGCCGTCGCGTGCCGGTCAATCGTATCGCCCGGCAGGCCGCCGCCGTAAGGCTCATTGTCGCCGACGGTGAGCCCGGCGGGATCGTCCTCCAGCGCCTGGATGAGCGGGCGGGCGAAGCGCTCGTCCCGGTCGTACAGGATCCCGACCTGCCAGGGCCGCGCGATCCCCCGCCAGTAGGGCGTGAAGCTGTGCATGGTCAGGACCACCGGCGGCCGGCCGGTCGTCTCGGCGGCCGCGATGGCGGCGTCGACCGCGGCGTCGATGGCCGCGTCGAACGGCGCGTAGAAGCGGGCGATGCGCGCCCGTTTGCCGGCCTCGTCGATCCGGGCATTGCCCGGCACGATGGCACCGTCGGAGAGGCGCATCACCAGCGTCGGGTCGGCCCGGCCGCGATTGGGATCGATGATCAGGCGGGAGAAGTTCGTGAGGATCGCGGGCGCATTCAGCTGGGCCGCGAGCCGTCGCGTCACGGCCGCCGCGCCGATGTCGTAGGCGATGTGCCGTCCGAATTCGGAGGCCGGCACGCCGAGATCGATGTCCGGCGGGACATGGTTCGAGGCGTGGTCGCAGGCGATGACGAGGCCGCAGGCCGGATCGCCCGGGATGATCTCGCAGGGGTGCACCGGGGGGGCGGCCGATTCTGTCTCCGGGCGGGTCACGGGGCTCCGAGGTCTTCAGATCTGTGCGAGGGCGCCGATGGTGCTTGCCGTAGGGCGGCCGCTCGGGCAGATCACCTATCAAGGATCGTGCGCTCACGGCAAGAAACGGGCCCGCCGCCCAGGGAAGAAACGGGCGGGGATCGCACGACATGATCGAGAGAGGAGCCCGTTCGACGCCATGTCCGAGACCGTCCCGCCCGTCGCCGATCCGGCCATGCAGGCGCAGCGCGCGCTCCTCAACGAGATCCTCACGGCCGCGATCCGCGCCGCCCATCCGGACCTCGCCCTACCGCCGCACCTGCCGGAGCCGAGCCCCGGCCGGCTGATCATCCTGGCGGCCGGCAAGGCCGCGGGCAGCATGAGCGCGGTCGCCAGCCGGTTCTACCGCCGACAGCACGGCCTCGGCGACGATCGGATCGTCGGCCTCGCGGTCGCGCGGCACGGCTACGGGCAGGACGCGCCCGGGATCCATATGGTCGAGGCGGGCCACCCGGTCCCCGACGAAGCCGGCATCGCCGCCACCAAGGAGGCTCTGCGCCTCGCCACCGAGGCCGGTCCGGACGACGAGGTCCTGGTGCTGCTCTCGGGCGGCGGCTCGGCCAACTGGATCGCCCCGGCCGGCGAGCTGACCCTGATCGAGAAGCAGGCGATCACCCGCGCGATGCTGCGCTCGGGCGCGCCGATCGGCGAGATCAACACGGTGCGCAAGCACATCTCGCGGATCAAGGGGGGCCGCCTCGCGCTGGCCGCCCGCAACGCCCGGCGGATCCTGACGCTGGCGATCTCGGACGTGCCGTTCGACGATCCGGCGGTGATCGCGTCGGGGCCTACGGTGCCCGATCCGTCCACGCTGGCCGACGCCCGCGCCATCTGCGAGCGGCGCGGCATCCCGCTGCCCGAGGAGGCGGTGCGCCTCCTCAACGACCCCAACAATGAGACGCCGAAGGCGGGCGACCCGGCCTTCGCCCGCGCCGAGTACCGCATCATCGCCCGCCCGATCGACGCGCTGAACGCCGCCGCCGAGGCGGCGAAGGCCGCGGGCTACGAGCCGGTGATGCTCGGCGCCGACCTGGAGGGCGAGGCGCGCGAGGTCGCGGCCGAGCACGCGGCCGAGGCCAGGCGCCACAAGGCGGCCGGGCGGCGCGTGGCGCTGATCTCGGGCGGCGAATTGACGGTCACGATCCGGGGCGAGGGCACCGGCGGTCCGAACCAGGAATACGCGATGGCCCTGGCGGTCGCGCTGGAGGGTGCACCGGGCATCTACGCCATCAGCGCCGACACGGATGGCACCGACGGCGGTCGCGGCCTCGCCACCGACCCGGCGGGCGGCCTGATCGACCCGACGACGCTCGACCGCGCCCGTGCCGCCGGCCTCGACCCCGCCGCGATGCTGGAGCAGAACGACTCGACCGCGTTCTTCGCGGCCATCGGCGACCTCGTGAACCCCGGCCCGACCTGCACCAATGTCAACGATTGCCGCATTATCCTCGTCGACTAGGTTGCGAATCCCGGCGGCTCAGGTCCTCCCCGCTATCATGGCGCTCGGCCTCGCGCTTCTGAGCGCGAGCCCCGCACGGGCGGACCTGCGCCTCTGCAATCAGACCGGTAGCAAGGTCGGAATCGCGCTGGGCTACCGCGACCCGCAGGGCTGGGTCACTGAAGGCTGGTGGGATCTGGCGCCGAAGGCCTGCGAAACCCTGCTCAGGGGCGCTCTGGCGGGGCGATTCTATTACGTCTTCGCAGTCGACTACACGCGGGGCGGAGAGTGGAGCGGGCGCTCGCTGATGTGCACCCGCGATTCGGAGTTCACGATCCGCGGGATCGAGGATTGCCTCGCCCGCGGCTACGACCGCAACGGCTTCTTCGAGGTAGATACCGGCGAGCAGAAGAGCTGGACGATACAGCTCACCGACCCGAATCGGGCCGAAGCACCCGCGAAGCCGTAACGTGAGGACGGCGCCCTTGACGCTGTCCTCATCGGGGTGCTCACACACGCATCCATCATAAGCACGCGGCGATGCTTTGGAGCGCGCCGCGAAAACAGCCGGAGGATTACGCTTGAAACGCTCGCGCCGCACGAAGATCGTCGCCACCCTCGGGCCGGCCTCCGACTCGCCGGAGATGATCGAGCGGCTGTTCCGCGCGGGCGTGGACGTATTCCGGCTCAACATGAGCCATCTCCCGCGGGAGAAGCTGCCCGAAAAGGTCGAGGTGATCCGCACCATCGAGCGCGAGGCCAAGCACCCGATCGGCATCCTGGTCGATCTGCAGGGACCCAAGCTCCGGCTCGGCACCTTCGCGGACGGATCCGCGATGATCGAGGCCGGGGCGACCTTCGTCCTCGACGGTGACCCGACCCCGGGCGACGCCGCCCGCTGCCACCTGCCGCATCCGGAGATCCTGCAGGCTCTGGAGCCGGGCCACGCGATCCTCCTCGACGACGGCAAGCTGCGGCTCTCGGTGGTCGAGACCTCGGAGAACCGGGCCGTGACCCGCGTCGAGGTCGGTGGGCGGATCTCGAACCGCAAGGGCGTGTCGCTGCCCCACACCGTCATTCCGGTGCCCGCGATGACCGACAAGGACCGGGCGGACCTCGATGCCGGCCTGAACGCCGGCGCCGACTGGATCGCCGTGTCGTTCGTGCAGCGCCCGGAGGACGTGGCCGAGGTGAAGAAGGTCTGCGCCGGCCGCGCCCTGGTCATGGCCAAGATCGAGAAGCCCCAGGCGCTGACGCGCCTGGACGAGATCATCGAGATCTCGGACGGTTTGATGGTCGCCCGGGGCGATCTCGGCGTGGAGATGCCCCTGGAGCAGGTTCCGGGCGTGCAGAAGCGGATTACCCGGAGCGCCCGGCGATACGGCAAGCCGGTCGTGGTGGCGACCCAGATGCTCGAATCGATGATCACCGCGCCGGTGCCGACCCGCGCCGAGGTCTCCGATGTCGCCACCGCGGTCTACGAGGGTGCCGACGCCGTGATGCTGTCGGCCGAGAGTGCCTCGGGGGCGCACCCGATCGGCGCGGTGGAGACCATGAACCGCATCGCCGAGCAGGTGGAGCGCGATCAGATCTACTGGTCGATCATCCGGGCGCAGAGCGCGACGCCGGACGAGACCGCGGCCGACGCCATCGCGGCTGCCGCGCACCAGATGGTCGACGCGCTGAACCTCGACGCGATCATGGCCTGGACCAATTCCGGCTCCACGGCCCTGCGCCTGTCGCGCGAGCGCCCGAACGCCACCGTGATCGCCCTGACGCCCCGTCGCGAGACCGCACGCCGCCTCGCCCTGGCCTGGGGTACGCATCCGATCGTCACGAAGGACGCGAGCGACGTGGACGACATGTCGTTCCGCGCCGCCAAGTTCGCCGTGCGCGAGAAGTTCGCCGCCGTGGGTGACAGGGTGATCGTCGTGGCCGGCCTGCCCTTCGGCACGCCGGGGGCGACCAACCTCGTCCGGCTCACCTTCATCACCCGGGAGCACGCCGAGAAGGCGTAGCAACCGGCGCGCGGACCCGTCTCGTCACACAGGGGTCTGGCAGGCTCCCGACACGGGCTGCCGCCATCGCGGCGATCTCAGCAGGTCGGCTTCGAGGCCGTGCGGCACGGGCGCCGCGGCATGAGGCGACGCCTCGAAGGGTGAGGGGGCGCCGCCATAGGCCTGCGGCTCAACGGGCTGCAGCCGAGGGGGGGCCGGCCGCCTCGCGTGCCCCGTCGGGCAGCCCTTCGGACAGCCGTGTGATCTCGTCGGCCACCTGCTCGGCGGCGACGTACTGGAGCATGTGCCCGATCCCCGGGAGCAGTACGAGGCGCGCCCCGGGGATCGACCGCGCCAGCGGAACGGCCTGCGCTTCGCTGCGGACGATCGGGTCGGCCGCGCCGGAAATCACCAGCGTGGGCACGTGGATCTCGCCGTAGCGCGGGCTCTGGGTTGCCAGCGCCGCCGGCAAGCCCAGTAGATCCTGCACGTTGGCGAGCAGCGTGCCAGGGCGCAACACCAGGGATGCCCGGGCCTTCTCGGCGTAGTCCGGCATGGGTGGCTGGGGCTGGAACACCCGGCGCGCGGCCTCCGGCAGGAATCGCTGTGCCAGCGGCGGACCTACCGTCCGGCTGAGGAGCCACGCAACGGGGGGCTTGACGGCGAATCGCCAGTACCAAGGCAGATCCGGCATGCGATCCGGCATCGGCATCGCCACGGGCGCGGCGAGGGCGAGCGCGGCGACCCGTTCCGGATGATCGAGGGCGAGCGCCAGCGCCAGGGCTCCAGCCCAGGAATGGCCGAACATGATCGCCGGGCCGATGCCCAGATTCTTCAGCGCCTCCGCGATCAGGCGGGCCTGAACGGCCGGTGCGGCAGCCTCATCACCGGCGATCCGATCGCTGTAGCCAAATCCGGGACGGTCGAAGGCGATGACCCGGAAACCGCGCGCCGCGAGCCGGCGTCCGACACCCTCCATCGGATCCGAGGCGTTGGCCGAAGCCCCGTGCAGAAGCACGATCGGACGGCCGTCCGCGGGCCCGTCCTGGATCGTGGCGAGTCTGCCGCCCCGAACGGCCACGTCGGGACCGGCCGGCGGATGCGCAGCCTCGACCCGCAGCGTCAGGATGAAACTCGCCAGCGCGCCGACCACCAGGGCCAGGACCGTGATGGCGAGCGGAAGGGCGAGGAGCGTCAGGAGAACGGCGAACACCCGGGTCACAGGTCGCGGCCGTCCACCTCAGGCGTGAGGCGGTCGATCGCTTCCTTGACCTTCTCCATCTGCGGATAAAGCGTGCGGGCCCGGCGAAACGCGGCCAGCGCACGAGTCTTGTCGTCGGCCGATTCGTAGATCCGGCCCAGGGCAGCCCAGGCCTCGAAATGGCGCGGCTCGAGCACCAGCGCGCGCTGCAGATCCGCGATGGCATCGTCCCTGTCGGTCAGGAGCCAGAACACCGTCGCGCGCCGATTCCAGCCCTCGGACCAGTTCGGCTCCAGGACCGTGACCCGGTCCATCAGTTCGGCCGCCAGGGCGAAGTCGTGAGACGACACGGCCTGCCGCGCCCGGTCGGTGAGCAGGTCGACCGTCGGACTGCCGGAACCGGCCATACGCCGTTCGATCAGGCGGGCGATGCCCTTGGCCTCGACCGGATCCTCGCTGGCGCGGAGGCGGGCGAACAGGTCGTCGAGGCTCGGCGGCTTGGGCGCGGGCTTGGCCTCCGGCGCTGCGCGGCCGGATCGGGCGGCATCCGGTGCCGCGTCGGCCGCCGAAGCAAGGACGGCCAGCGACGTGAAGCACACCAGAGCGGCAAGAAGGCGCGTCGGCATCATCACGCGAGACTGAGCGCAGTCGGCTCCCTGGTCAACGCGCCGCTGTGACGCGCACACGACAACAGCCGCATCCGAGGGGGATGCGGCTGTTGTCGGCCTAGCGGACCCGGCCGGAGCCGGGCATCTGTCGTCAGCCCTGACGCGCCTTGAAGCGCTTCTGAGTCTTGTTGATCACGTAGACCCGGCCTTTGCGACGCACGAGCTGATTGTCGCGGTGGCGGCCACGCAGGGACTTGAGGGAGTTGCGGATCTTCATCGGTCTCTCGAGCCCGGAGGGCCGTCCATGGTGGAGTATCGGGAACGTGGCCAAGAGGCAGGACGCGTGATCGCGCCCAGCGATCACGGCTCACGCATCGCGGGATGGCGCCGCCATATCAGGATTCGCCCCCGCTAGGCAAGGCGCCGAAGGAACGGGGTTCGGTGGGGCTCAGTGGATGCTGTCGAGGTCCGGCACCGGCGGCGCACTGACGAGCTGGCGCCCGATCTCGTGCAGCAGCGACTCCAGCAGGGGCTTCAACCGTTCGAAGCCCTGTTGCGGCAAGCCGGCCTCGGCCGAGGCGAACAGCGCCAGCGCCAACTCCGCCACGTGGTCGATACCGCCGGCGACGACGTCCGTCGCGTAGAACGCGGCCTCGTCGGGGAATCCCTCAGGAATGGCGGCGGTGATGTCGATGACGATCCCGCGGGCCTCGTTCACGATCCCGTCCGCGTTCTCGCCGAACCGGCCGCGCGCCAGGATCCACCGAACGTCGCCGAATTCCGGAACGGTCCGATACTGCGCGATGTACGGGCCGCCCCTGCGGCGGAGACCGTCGATCAGCGAACCGACGCGCGGCTGATCCTCGGGATGGATGCGGTCCAGGAACAGCGCGATGGTAGCGCCGCTTCCGCGCCGCGCCTGCGGAACCCCCAGCATCGCCGCCGCGGCCTCGTCGCAACGCAGGATGTCGTCCGCGATGTGCCATTCCCAGGTGCCGACATCCGATGCGGCCAGGGCGCGTGCCATGCTGGCGGTGCCCAACCCCTTCGTCCGCGCGTCGACGGCCACCGGCCAGACCTCCCCTATTCAAAAGGCGATACTATCCGTAGTCGTAAATACGGTCGACACAATACCTGACCTTTGCGGAAGGCTTAACGCCGAATGCGCATCTTCAGCTCGTTTTAGCCAGTCTTCCCACGCAAATCAGACCCGGGAATAGGTGCCGATCAGGTGCCCTCTGGCCATGACGCGCCCCCGCATCGCCTGGAGCAATGCGCCCCGGCCAGAGCGCTCGGCGAGGCGCAGGGGCTGTCGAAGGGCGTAGATCTGGAAGACATAGGCGTGCCGGCCGTGTCCGCTCGGGGGATCCGGAGGCAGCCACCCGGTATGCAGGAAGCTGTTCCTGCCCATTCGCGGCGCATCACCGGGGAGGCCGCCCTCCGATAGGGCCTCCGCGCCGAGGCGGGGCGGATCGGGTGGAATATCCCAGGCGATAAAATGAACCAGCGGTTGTGGCGTCGGGCTGCCGGCATCCTCGACCAGCAGGACCACGGAATCGGTTCCATCCGGCAGGCCGCGCCAGGCCAGCGGTGGCAGAAGGCCCTCGCCGTCGGCCGTGAACCGTGCCGGCAGGTCCGCTCCGTCGCTGAAGGCCGGGCTGGTCAGCGTGATCGTATCCGGAACGTCCGAGAACGCGGCGTGGAAGGCAGTCTTGGCCAAGCCGGCCTTGAGCCCCGAGAGTGCCGCGCCCAGGGCGCTGGGTATGTGCTCAAGCATCACCGGATCCTCCACCGACACCCAACACCGCTGGGCCGGTCCGGTTCAGACCCGGCGCTCTGCGGCGAGCATGTAGTTCACGGCCTGATCCCGACCGGTGCGCCAGCCGTCGGTGAGCGGGTTGTAGACGACGCCCACCGTATCGGTGACCGCGAGTCCGCCGGCGCGGATGGCCCGGCTGAATTCCTCCGGCCGCACGAACTTGTCCCAATCGTGAGTGCCGCGCGGCAGCCAGCCCAGCACGTATTCGGCCCCGACGATCGCCAGCGCGTAGGAGCGCAGGGTCCGGTTCAGTGTCGCGGCGAACAGCATCCCGCCGGGCTTCACGGCGGCGCAGGCGGTGCGCACGAAGGCCGGCATGTCCGAGACGTGCTCGACGACCTCCATGATCAGCACGGCGTCGAAGGTCTGCCCGGATCCGACGACGGCCTCGATCGTCGCGCCGCGATAATCGACGGGCACGCCCGACGCCTCGGCGTGCGCGCGGGCCACGGCGATGTTCTGCTCCGCCGGATCGAGGCCGGTCACCGTCGCGCCGAGACGCGCCAGCGGCTCCGACAGGACGCCGCCGCCGCAGCCGACGTCGCAGATCGCGAGTCCGTCGAGAGGAAACGGCACGTTCGGATCTCGGCCATGGTGCCGGCAGAGCGCGTCGCGGATGTAGGCGAGCCGCACCGGATTGAACCGGTGCAGCACCCGCATCGGTCCGGTCTCGTCCCACCAAGTGGCGGCGAGGGCATCGAAACGCGCGACCTCGCCACGATCGACGAACCCGTCGACGCTTCCGCCGGCGCCCTTCTCCGCGTCGCCGTCCGTGGCAGCCCTGTCCATGCGCGCCCTACCCAGTTCCCGGCGTCCGACCCGCGGCGTCCGGCCCCGATCCCCCGGGGCCGTTCGACGGGTGTGACCCACCGCGATGTGTCCCGGTGATCCGTCCCGCCCGCGCCTTAGCACGCCGCGGCCCGGGAAGTCGCTGCGACGCGCCGGTGCGATGCCGGGCCGCTTGTTGACACTCCACCGAGCCGCTTGTACCCGCCGGGCACCGTCCGGACCGGTATGAAGCGGTCTGATTCAATCGCCACCGGGAACCCGCGACCGAGAGACCATGCCCCGTCTGGTGATGAAATTCGGCGGCACCTCCGTCGCCAATGTCGATCGCATCCGCAACGTGGCCCGCCACGTCGCCCGCGAGCTCGCGGCCGGCTACGAGGTCGCCGTGATCGTCTCCGCGATGTCGGGCAAGACCAACGAGCTGGTCGACTGGGTGAAGGACGCCAACGCCCTCTACGATCCGCGCGAATACGACGCGGTCGTCGCCTCGGGCGAACTTGTCACCGCGGGCCTTCTGGCGATCGCGCTGCAGAAGGACGGCGTCAAGGCCCGGTCCTGGCAAGGCTGGCAGATCCCGGTCGTGACCTCCGACGCACACGGCTCGGCCCGCATCGCCGAGATCGATCCGAAGAACCTTGAGGCCGGGTTCGCGCAGGGCGAGGTGGCGGTGATCGCCGGCTTCCAGGGCGTCCACAAAGAGACCGGCCGGGTGACCACCCTGGGCCGGGGCGGCTCGGACACGTCGGCGGTGGCGATCGCGGCAGCCATCGGTGCCGAGCGCTGCGACATCTACACCGACGTGGACGGCGTCTACACCACCGATCCGCGCATCGTGCCGAAGGCCCGCCGCATGGAGCGGGTGACCTTCGAGGAGATGCTCGAGATGGCCTCGCTGGGCGCCAAGGTGCTGCAGGTCCGCTCGGTGGAGCTCGCCATGGTCCACCGGGTGCCGACCACGGTCCGGTCCTCCTTCGATCCGCCCGACGCCGCGCGCCCGGGCACCCTCATCTGCGACGAGGACGACATCGTGGAACAGCAGATCATCACCGGGATCGCCTTCTCCCGGGACGAGGCGCAGATCACCCTGCGCAAGGTCAAGGACAGCCCCGGCGTGGCCGCGGCGATCTTCGGACCGCTCGCCGACGCCAACATCAACGTCGACATGATCATCCAGACCGTGTCGGGCGACCAGTCGACCACCGACATGACCTTCACGGTGCCGGCCTCCGACTACCAGCGCTCCCGCGCGATCCTCGACGAGGCCCGCGCGCAGATCGGCTACGCGCAGATCGAGGGCGCAACCGACGTGGTGAAGGTTTCGGCGATCGGCGTCGGGATGCGCAGTCACGCGGGCGTCGCGGCCAAAGCCTTCCGGGCGCTCGCCGAGAAGGGGATCAACATCCGCGCGATCACCACGTCGGAGATCAAGTTCTCCGTGCTGATCGATGCAGCTTATACGGAGCTTGCCGTGCGCACGCTTCACTCGCTATACGGCCTGGATCAGGCCTGAGCCTGGGACGACGCGGTTTCGAGCGGGTCGCGTGGTCTGAACTGAACAGTCGCGGGCCGGTCCTCCGATCTCAGAGCGCTTCTGGGACCAGCGGCACGGTTCATCCGGCGCCGGTTGTCCCGAGCTTGGCGCCAAGGTTGCAGGGTGGTCGACGCCAAGGCCACTCACCAACGCTGGAACGACGCAAAGATGCCCGCTGCGCCCGGAGGCCCGCGCCTGCTGCTGCGCCGCCTCCGCGAAGCGATGGCGGAGCCGGTCAGCCCCCAGGCGCGTCTTGACCGCATCGTCGTCCTCATCGCCGCCAACGTCGTGGCCGAGGTCTGCTCGGTCTACGTGCTGCGGGACGACAACACCCTCGAACTCTTCGCCACCGAAGGTCTGAACCGCGAGGCGGTTCACCAGACACGGATGCGCACCGACGAGGGCCTGGTCGGCCTCATCGCCCGCACGGCCGAACCGCTCTCCCTCTCCGACGCCCAGAACCACCCGGCCTTCTCGTACCGGCCTGAGACGGGCGAAGAGGCCTATCACGCCTTCCTGGGCGTGCCCCTGCTCCGGGCCGGCAACACGCTCGGCGTCCTCACGGTCCAGAACAAGACCTACCGCGTCTACTCCGAGGAGGAGATCGAGGCGCTCCAGACCACCGCGATGGTGCTCTCGGAGATGATCGCCTCCGGCGAGCTCGAGGGGCTGGCGCCGGACGCGGGAACGGCCGCGCGCCGCCCGGTCCTGGCGCGGGGCATCGCGCTGGCCGACGGCATCGGCCTCGGCCACGTGGTGCTGCACGAACCGCGCGTCGTCGTGAAGACGCTGATCGCCGAGAACGTCGAGCGCGAGGTCGCGCGTCTCGACGAGGCGATCGAGGAGGTCCGCTCGGCGATCGATGCATTGGTGGAGCGCGGCGACAGGATCGGCACCGCCGAATCGCGCGAGGTCCTCGAGACCGTCCGGATGTTCGCCCACGACAAGGGCTGGCTGCGGCGGATGCGCGAGGCCGTGGCCTCCGGCCTCACCGCCGAAGCGGCCGTGGAGCGGGTCCAGTCGGACAACCGCGCCCGGATGATGCGCCAGTCCGATCCGTACCTCCGGGAGCGGCTGCACGACCTCGACGACCTCACCAACCGTGTCCTGCGCACCCTGCTCGGCTCCGAAGGGTCCGGCGTGGTGAACCTGCCGGAGAACGCCATCCTGGTGGCGCGCACGATGGGTCCCGCAGCGCTCTTGGACTACGAGGCCTCGACGTTGCGGGGCATCGTCCTGGAGGAGGGCGGTCCCACCAGCCACGTGGCGATCGTGGCCCGGGCACTGGGCATCCCCGCGGTGGGCGAGGTCGAGAACGCGACGGCCCTGTGCGACGCCGGCGACGCCATCATCGTCGACGGCGTCGCCGGCGAGATCCACGTCCGTCCCGGACCGGAGGTCGAGGCCGCCTATGCCGAGATGGTGCGTCTGCGCGCCCGCCGGCAGGAGCAGTACCGGGCGCTCCGCGACGTGCCGGCGCAGACCCGCGACGGCGTGCGGGTTGGCCTGCACCTCAATGCGGGACTTCTGGTGGATTTCAGCCACCTGTCGGAGACGGGGGCCGAGGGCGTCGGCCTGTTCCGCACCGAGCTGCAGTTCATGGTGGCCCAGCGCATGCCCTCGGCGGCCGAGCAGGAGGAGCTCTACCGCAAGGTCTTCGCCGCGTCGGCGGGCAAGTCCGTGACGGTCCGCACCCTGGACATCGGCGGCGACAAGATCCTGCCCTACATGGCCAAGCTTGAGGAGGAGAACCCGGCACTCGGCTGGCGGGCGATCCGGATCGGCCTCGATCGGCCGGCCCTGCTCCGGATGCAACTCCGGGCCCTCCTGAAAGCCGCGGACGGCGATCCGCTCAAGATCATGTTCCCGATGGTCGCCACGGTGGACGAGTTCGTGCGCGCCCGCGGCATCGTCGAGCGCGAGAAGGCCTACCTGAAGCGCCATGGCTACCGCCTGCCGACGGAGTGCCGCCTCGGCGCGATGATCGAGGTGCCGTCCCTGCTGTTCCAGATCGACGAGATCGCCCGGGAGGCGGATTTCCTGTCGGTCGGGTCCAATGATCTGATGCAGTTCCTCTTCGCGGTGGACCGCGAGAATCGTCGCGTCGCAAACCGCTTCGATCCCTTGAGCATCGCCGCTCTGCGCGCCTTCAGGCTGATCGCCGAGCGGGCGACCGCCGCCGGCTGCCCGGTGACCGTCTGCGGCGAGATCGGCGGCCGGCCGCTCGACGCGATGGCGTTGATCGGCCTCGGTTTTCGGGACCTCTCGATGTCGCCGGCCGCCATCGGTCCCGTCAAGGCGATGGTGCTGAGCCTCGATGCCGGCGCCGTGGCCGAGCTCATCGATACCGAGATGGCGCGCCTGCACGACGGCGATTCCCTGCGCCCGGCCCTCGCCGCCTTCGCGCACGCGAACGGCGTCCCTATCTAAGCGCGTGTGCGACCCTTGCCGAACATTCGGCCAGGGTTGTACGGCAACGGCACGACGCTTTCGGTCGGTGCGCCACGGCTTCCGCTCGCGGACGGAAGGGGTGTGGAATGGGGGAGGTCCTGTCGGGTCGGTTCACCCTCGGAGCCACGCACCGTCCCCCGCATGCGGCGAACCGAGCCCGCCCCGAAGCGAACCGCACGGACCTGCAGAATCACGGGCGATGATCCCCTTTCCCACCGAGCGCCTCGACGCCATCCTGGCGCGGCACGATATCGTCACCGCCCAGCTCGCCTCCGGCGAGGGTCAGCCGGACATCGTCGTCCAGCTCTCGCGGGAGCTGTCCGACCTCGATCCGGTCGTCGGAGCGATCCGGACCTACCGGTCGGCCCTGGAGAACCTCGCCGGTGTCGAAGCCCTGATCGACGAGCCCGGGACGGATCCCGACATGCGGGCGCTCGCCGCGGAGGAGAAGCCGGAGGCGCAGGAGACGCTGGAAGCCGCGCATCGTGCCCTGCAGCTCCTGCTTCTGCCCAAGGATGCGGCCGACGAGAAGAGCGCGATACTGGAGGTCCGGGCCGGCACCGGCGGCGACGAGGCGGCGCTGTTCGCGGGCGACCTGTTCCGGATGTACGCGAAATACGCCGAGTCGAAGGGCTGGCGCGTGGAGGTCATCTCCGAGAGCGAGGGGACGGTCGGCGGCTTCCGCGAGGTCGTGGCCGAGGTGAAGGGGCGGGGCGTGTTCGCGCGGCTCAAGTTCGAGAGCGGGGCCCACCGGGTGCAGCGCGTGCCGGACACCGAGACCCAGGGCCGGATCCACACCTCGGCGGCCACGGTCGCCGTGCTTCCCGAGGCCGAGGACGTCGACATCCACGTCAACGACGCGGATCTGAAGATCGACACGATGCGCGCCCAGGGCGCGGGCGGCCAGCACGTCAACAAGACCGAATCCGCGATCCGCATCACCCACCTGCCGACCGGGATCGTGGTGTTCGTCCAGGAGGAGCGGTCGCAGCACAAGAACCGCGCCCGCGCCATGGCGCTGCTGCGCGCCCGTCTCTACGATGCCGAGCGAAGCGCCAAGGATTCGGCGCGGGCGGCGGACCGCAAGGCGCAGGTCGGCTCCGGCGACCGCAGCGAGCGGATCCGCACCTACAATTTCCCGCAGGGGCGGGTGACCGATCACCGCATCAACCTGACACTCTACAAGCTGGAGGAGGTGATGGCCGGAACTGCCCTCGACGAGGTGGTGGATGCCCTGATCACGGAACATCAGGCCGAGCTTCTGGCCGCCGAGGGCATGGCCTGAGCACCGCCGTGACGGCAGGACCGGGCGGGGGCCCGTCCCGGCGTGACGCCCTGCGGCGGAGCACGGCGCTCCTGAGCGACCGCGGCCTCGGCGAGGCGGCGGGGGACGCCCGATTCCTCCTGCTCGGCATCCTCGGATTGGAGACGCGCGATCTCCTCGTCGACGGCGACCGGCGCCTCGCCGCCGACGAGGCGGCCGCGCTCGACGCGGCCCTGGCACGGCGCCTCGCCGGCGAGCCGGTCGCCCGCATCCTCGGCGCCTGGGAGTTCTGGGGCCTGCCGTTCCGGCTGGGTCCCGACACCCTGGTCCCGCGGCCGGACACCGAAACCCTCGTCGCGGTCGCTCTGGCCGCCGCGGCGGGCCGGACCGCGCCCCCGCGCTGCCTCGATCTCGGAACCGGATCGGGCTGCATCCTGACGGCGATCCTCCACGAACTCCCGGCGGCATGCGGGATCGGTGTCGACCGTTCGGAGGCCGCGCTGCGCGTAGCCCGGCACAACGCCGTGGCGAACGGCATCGGTGAGCGCGCTGCGTTCCTCGCCGGGGACTGGTGCGACGCGATCGGGGGCAGCTTCGACCTCATCGTCTCGAACCCGCCCTACATCGCGCGGGACGTGATTCCGACCCTCGATCGGGAGGTCCGCACCCACGATCCGGCCGCGGCGCTGGACGGCGGTGCCGACGGCCTCGACGCCTACCGTCGCATCCTCGAGGGGGTGCGCCGGGGCGATCTCCTCGCCCGGGGCGGAACGCTGGCCGTGGAGATCGGCTTCGACCAAGCCGACGCGGTGCGGATGCTGGCTCGCGCGGCCGG
This sequence comes from Methylobacterium sp. E-046, assembly GCF_022829625.1. Taxonomy (NCBI): domain Bacteria; kingdom Pseudomonadati; phylum Pseudomonadota; class Alphaproteobacteria; order Hyphomicrobiales; family Methylobacteriaceae; genus Methylobacterium; species Methylobacterium sp. E-046. Next base: position 149,507 of record NZ_JAKSYP010000183.1, read on the forward strand.
CTTCACGGAGCGCGGGTTGCACCGGGATCTGGCAGGTCGTGATCGCGTCTTGAGCTTCGATTGCCCGGACGGCCCTTACAACCGGTCACAGGGATGCCTAACTCTGCGTTGACGATCGCGGCACCGAAAAATTGCTTGTTGGATCAACCGGGGAACGCTAAAGTCGGCTTGAAGATCGCGAACCGTTCGTTAAGACGGACGGCCTTATGGTCGGTAGCGACCGTGGTCGCTGGCTGGTTCGCTGATCCCCCAAGAACGCCGAGCCAGAGCGCGCAGAGGAATGCGCGGCGGTGCGGCAGCTTTCGAACCTGACAATCGACTTACTGCCTCGCCTGTATCCAAGCGCGCGGCACGAGGGATGGTCAGACAGGCGCGCAGGCCGTCGATCGGCTGCACGCGCGGCGCTGCCGGATGCGCTTGGCCGGAGAGCGTCAGGAGATCCCTGCTGGGCGCCCCCGTAGACAGTCGTTTGCGTGAACGAGGGTCATTACAGACCGATGAGACCAAACCAGAATCGACGGATGCGCGGCCGCAATCGGCCGAAGGGTCCGAATCCGCTGACGCGCTCGTACGAATCCAACGGTCCCGACGTCAAAATCCGCGGCACCGCGCAACACATCGCCGACAAGTACGCGCAGCTTGCGCGGGACGCGCTGGCGGCGGGAGATCCCGTGGCTGCTGAGAACTATTTCCAGCACGGCGAGCACTATTTCCGTATCGTCTCCGGCGCCCAGGAGCAGAACCGTCCGGCCAATACTGGAGGTTATGCCAGCCGTCCCTTCGATGAAGACATGGACGAGGGCGACGAGGACGGGCAGGGCAACGGCTCGGCGCAGAACGGTCACGCCTACAACGGCTACGATGACGGCGATCCGGGCCAGCAGCCGCAGCCCTACGAGAGCCGCCAGGACCTGAATGCGGACGGTCGACAGAACCGGGACCGGTTCCAGAACCGCGATCAACGCCGCTTCGACAACAATGCCCGGCCGGACTACCGGCGTCAGGATCCGTCGCGGCAGGATCAGCCGCGTCAGGAATATCGGCAGGACTACCAGCGCCAGGATTACCGGCAGGATCGTCCGGAGCGGCAAGACCGACCCGAGCGGCAAGACCGCCCCGAGCGGCAGGACCGCCCGGAGCGGCAGGATTACAACCGGCCGGATTACCGGCAGGAACGTCAGGACGGGCGGCAGGACGTCCGGAACGAGCCCCGTCAGGAGAACCGGCAGGAGGCCCGCGGTGATCAGGGCCGTTACGATAACGGTCGAACCGAGGCACCCCGCACCGAGAGCCGGTCTGAAAACCGTCCGGAGCGCGCGCCGCGCAGCGACGCACCGCGGCCGGCCGAACCGGCACCGCGTCGCGAGCGACGCCGCGAGGCACCGCCCGCCGCCGTCGCCGAGGATCCCACGGGCCTGCCTGCCTTCCTGATGGCTCCGGCACGACCTGTCCCGGCGGCCGAGCCGCCGGCTGCCCCCGAGCCGGACGCGACGGCCAGCGAGGAAGCGCCGGCTGCCAAGCCGCGCCGCCGCCGCCGGCCGCGCTTCGAGAGCGTCGCCGCGGACGAAGGCGGAACGGGTACGCCCGGCGAGGATGGGACGACGGAATAAACGTCCGTCCCGCTCGCCGCACACGCGATGGAGGCTGTCCCGGGCAACCGGGGCAGCCTTTTTCATGTGTCGGGGTTCAGGCCCGCGCCGTCCGCCAGCCCGTTGAGGCGTGGACACGGTGGATGCTGCCGCCGCCGACGGCCGATCCCGCCGAAGGGTTCGATTATCCAATCCCAGGCCACGCCGGATGGCGGCAGGACGGAACCGAACATCAGGTCCAGGCTGTCGGTAACGCGGCCGGAGCAGTCCTCCCCGCGCTGTACGGTCTCGGTGGTGAGACAGACCCGTTCCGCGTCCGGCCAGATGGTCCAGTGTCATCAGGCGCGCCGCGATGATCCGCTGGCCCAGGCGAGGGGGTACGTCGCGCCCGCGCGCTCCGTGGACGGCCATGGGAACGATGGGAAGCTGCGACAGCAGATTGGCTGAGGCCATCAGGTCGGCCCCGTCGCAGATATTTCTCAGGACACCGGCGATCCCGGCGCTGATCTCCCCGTGCATCATAATCACGTTCAGGCAGCGCCCGGCCGCGAACCGGGCCGGCCAGGGATGCACCGCATCCACCAGACTGACCCCGCCGAAGAGGCCGGCAAAGGCATTGAGGGCACGTCGTCGCGGAAGCCCGAGCCCAGCACGAGGGCGTGCCGGCGCCGCAGGGTGGATTCCGCAGCCGCCGTGACGATGTCCGCGCGCCCGCTCGAGATGTGGCGCCCAGGCCCGGCGACGGCGGCGGGACCAGGTATGGAGCAGATTGCTCTGCCGCACGTAGCCGAGCCGCCGCAGGCGCAACGGCGTGGGACTCACGAGGGCCAACGCCCGCGCGACCGGCATCGCGGACTGGCTCAGTCCTCGTCGGGCTCGGGTGTCCGGCCGGCCGTGCCGCGGTAGCCCGTCGCCAAGACGTAGAGCTCGCTGGAATCGGCGCGGCTGGCGGCCGGCTTGACGTGACGGACGGTGGCGAAGTCGCGCTTCAGGTCGGTCAGCAGGGCGCTCTCGGTGCCACCCTGGAGCACCTTGGCGAGGTAGGCGCCGCCGGGCGCCAGGATCTCGCGGGCAAATTCGGCAGCGGTCTCGGCCAGTCCGATAATGCGCAGGTGGTCGGTCTTCTTGTGGCCGGTGGCGTTGGCCGCCATGTCGGACAGCACGAGATCGGCCGCCCCCCCGAGCAGAGCGGTCAGCTTGTCCGGCGCTTCGGCATCGAGGAAATCCAGGGTGATGAACTCGACACCGGCCATGGGCTCGATCTCGAGGAGATCGATGCCGACGACGCGGCCGGACGGTCCCACGACGCGCGCGGCGACCTGCGACCAGCCCCCCGGGGCCGCGCCGAGATCGACGACCCGCTGGCCGGGCCGCAGCAGCTTGTAACGCTCATCGATCTCGATGAGCTTGTAGGCCGCCCGGGACCGATAGCCCTCGCGCTTGGCCCGCGCCACGTAGGGATCGTTGAGCTGGCGCTCCAGCCAGCGCTTCTGCGACAGGGTCCGGCCGCGGCCGGTCTTCACCCGCTGCTTCAGTTCCCCGCGCACGCCGCCGCCGGAACTCGCGCCGCCGCGCCGGTCGGTCATCGCGAGATCCTCATCGCACCGGCTTCCTGTTCCAGACGCCGTCCTCCCGCATCATGTTCATCAGCAATCCCTCGCGCAGCCCCCGGTCGGCGATGCGCAGGCGCTCGGCCGGGAACGCCCGGCGGATCGCCTCCAGGATCGCACAGCCCGCGAGCACGAGATCGGCCCGGTCCCGGCCGATGCAGGGATTGTCGGCCCGTTGTTCGAGGCGGGTGTCGAGCAGATCGTCGATCGCGGTCCCGACCTCGCCGTCCGTCATCCACAGACCGTCGACCCGGCGGCGCTCGTAGCGCGCCAGCCGCAGGTGCATCGCGGCGATCGTCGTGACGGTGCCGGACGTCCCGAGCAGGTGGAAGCGCGGCGCCGTCGCGGCGGCGGCGGCGCGGAGCGCGAAGGCGGACAGCTTCTCGGCCACCTCCTCCACCATGCCCTCGAACATCCGGCGCGTGACCTCGGCGCCGCCGTGGCGCTCGGCGAGGGTGACCACGCCGACCGGAAGCGAATCCCACGCCCGGATCCGCAGGGTGGGGTCGGTGGACGGGTTGGCGGCCGCGCCGTCGAGCCACGCGATCTCGGTGGAGCCGCCGCCGATGTCGAAGATCACGACCGATTCCGCCAGCGGGTCCGCGAGGGCCGCGCAGCCCGTGACGGCGAGATAGGCCTCGGTCTGGCGATCCACGATCTCGAGGTCCAGACCGACGCCGCGTCGGACGCGCTCGACGAAGGCCTCCCCGTTCACGGCCAGGCGGCAGGCTTCCGTGGCGATCACCTTGGCCCGCTGCACCCCGCGGGCCTGCATCTTGGTCCGGCAGATCCGCAGCGCCTCGACGGTCCGTTCGATCGCCGCCTCGCTCAGGCGGTCCGAGGTCCCGAGGCCCTCGCCGAGGCGGACGATGCGGGAGAACGCGTCGATCACCCGGAAGCCGCTGAACGTCGGCTCGGCGATCAGCAGGCGGCAATTGTTGGTGCCCAGATCGAGCGCTCCGTAGGCCGCCCGACGGCGATCGCGGCCCGGCGGGGGGGCTGGCGCGTGGAGCGGCGCGGCGCCGGTCTGGGGTCGGGACGGCGCGGCCGCGGCGGTCTCGTCCCTCATCGGCGCGGCCGTCGATCCTTCGGGTCGGCCGGGAGCGTCGCGCTCGGCCTTGATTGATCTGTGACCCTACAGGCTCGGCGGGGAACTGCAACGTCCGATCGCAGCCCCGATCAAGCCACCGCCTTCATGGCGCTGGCGCGCCGCGGGATGGGGCGCAGGAGACTTTTGACCTGCGAGTAGGGGCGGGGCCGGTTGATCACCTCGTCCAGGCGAGACCACAGGGTCTTGGGCGAAAACGGCTTGGCGATGACCTCGTTGACGCCGAGCGCCACGGCCCGGTCCACGACGTTCCGGCGCGGCTGGGCCAGCATCAGGATGATCGGGATGGTGGGGCAGGGGGACGTCGTCGGCGTGCGCGCGAGCCGGATGAATTCCTCGCCCGACAGAATCGAGAGGTCCCAGTCGATGATGCTGATATCGGGCTTGCTCTCTGCCAGGACGCCGAGGGCTTCGGCTCCGTCCGGAGCCTCGAGGACGCGCTTGATCCCGACGCGCATCAGCATGTCGCGCACGATTCGGCGAATGTAGAGGCTCTCGTCGACGACGAGGGCGGAGAGATCGGGAAAGGTCGGAGTTGCGATCATAAAGCGGCCGGCCTTACAGGACGTCCACCAAGCTAGCCGGACAGCGTTTGCGTTTCGCTAACGTCCTCGTTCGAATGAGAAAGACCTGAACGCCCGCGTCCAGACGCCCCCGTTGTTTGCCGCAAGAAAGTAACGAAACGGGCGCGTTTGGGCCAAGAAGGTCCTTGCGGTCAAGGCCCGATTGCGTCAGGACTGGGGCGTTATTCTTGGTTACCGCGACCTGGGGTAATGATAGTGCGGGGCGTGGGCTGTCTGGGATGGCGCGCACGCGGTATTCGAGACAAGGGCGGCGGACGGTTTTTGCGAGCTTTCTATGGGACGTGGTCGTGATTTCAGGGGGCCGCAGAAGCGCGGCTTCGACGAGAGTGGCGAGCCGAGATGGCCTGATCAAGCTCCCCCCAGCGGCGGTTTCGGCGGCGGGTACGGTGGTGGTGGCGGCGGCGGTTTCGGCGGCGGTGGCAGCGGTGGCGGCTTCGGTGGGGGCGGCTTCGACCGCGGCCCGGCCCGGGGTGCGGCGCCGGTCGCGACCGGCCCGGAGCGTGATGCCACCGTCAAGTGGTTCAACAAGGAGAAAGGCTTCGGCTTCGTCGAGCTCGGTGACGGCTCGGGTGATGCCTTCCTCCACATCCGCGCCGTCGAGGCAGCCGGTCACGCCGATCTCCTTCCGGGCACCCGCCTGTCGGTGACCACGGCTCAGGGCCAGAAGGGCCCGCAGGTGACGAGCGTCACCAGCGTCGACACGTCAACGGCCGAGGCGCCCGCGCCCCGGCGTGAACTGCGACCGCGGACTGGTGGCTACGGAGCCGGCGGTGGCGGCGGCTACGGAGCCGGCGGCGGTGGCGGCTACGGAGCCGGCGGCGGCGGTGGCTACGGTGGGGGTGGTGGCGGCGGCGGTGGCCGATTCGCGAGCGGCCCCTCCGTGGAGATGAGCGGCACCGTGAAGTGGTACGATCCCGCCAAGGGCTTCGGCTTCGTCTCGGTGAACGACGGCGGCAAGGACGTGTTCGTCCACCGTTCGGCCCTGTCGCGGGCCGGGCTCGAGTCCCTCGCCGAAGGCCAGCAGGTCACCCTGGCCGTGGTTGAGGGTCAGAAGGGCCGCGAGGCTCAGAGCATCAACGTCGAAGATTGAGAGCGACGCGGCGGCCGCCGAGCCGCCGCGATCCGGGAAACACTGCAGGGCGGCGGCTCCGACGGGACCGCCGCCTTTGCCGTTTGAGGTCAACGATGCATTGTGCTCTGCTGCCGATTCTTCTGATCCTGATCACTGGAAACGCGCGGGCGGAAGACTTCACGGGCTTCTATGCAGGTCTCAACGCCGGCTACGGCTGGGGGCGGGACCACCACGGCCCCGTAACAACCCCCGATGCCCGCAGGGTGATCGACGAACGCAGTGCCGGGCCCGGCCTGCCTCCGAGCGCTTCGGAGGCGTCCGCTTCGGTTCGCGGACCCGAACGGATCGGTGCAAAGACGCGTCCGGGGCGCTGATCGGGCACGGACCAGGGCCGGGCCTGCGCGGGAAGCACGGGCTTCTCGGGAGTCGGCGTCCGCGCGGGCAGGGTTCCGGCATCGCACCGGCTCGCCCGCGCGCCCATCGCGATGCGCGCTGCACGGCGTCTTCGAGTTCCGCCTAAACGCTTCCGCACACACTGGAATCGTTCCGGAACATAGCCGTTGCGCCCCGGCCGCGGCCGCTGCTAGGTCGCGGCATGGGCTCACGGAATCGAGAGGCCGCGCCATGAGCGCCCGTGTGATGCCGACCTTGGCCGGTCGACTGGCCGTGGCGGGCCGCGTGATCCTGGCGGCCCTCGGCGGCTACGGCGTCGCCGCCCTCGCGACCGGGTTTCTCGCGCTGGTCCTCCCGGGCCCCAAGGCCGAGGCCGTCTCCGCGGCGACGCTCCTGAGCTTCGCCATCATGGCTGCCGCGGCGATCTGGGTCTTTGCGGCGCGAACGCTCACCACCGCGGCCCTGGCCCTCAGCGTCGTGGCCGCCGTGCTGACCGCAGCCCTGTGGCTCGCGGGCGGCCTGAATGGCGGAGCCGCCGCTTGAGCCGATCGGGAAGCTTCCGCCAATCGATGGCGTGGCTGCACACGTGGTCGGGCCTCGTCGTCGGATGGGTGCTGTTCGCGATCTTCGTGACCGGCACCGCCAGCTATTATCGCTCCGACATCTCGCGCTGGATGCGGCCTGAACTGGTGGAAACGTCGGTCGATCCCGCGGCGGCCGCGACCCGGGCGGGTGCGTACCTGCGCAAGACGGTACCGGACGCCATGGGCTGGTCCGTCCGCCCGCCCACGACCGAGAACCCCACCGTCGAAGTCTACTGGTGGCGTGACCCGGCGGGCCCGTTCCAGAGGGCTCTTCTCGACCCGTCCACCGGCGAGCTGTCGCGGGCGCGTGATACCGGCGGTGGCGACTTCCTCTATCGCTTCCATTTCGAATTGAGCCTGCCGCCGCTGGCGGGCCGCTGGATTGTCTCGGCCTGCGCGATGATCCTGCTGATCGCGCTGATCTCCGGAGTCGTGACGCACCGGCGCATCTTCGTGGATTTCTTCACCTTCCGGCGCGACCGCTCGATGCAGCGCGGCTGGCTCGATGCCCACAATGTGGCGGGGGTGCTCTCGCTGCCGTTCCACCTGATGATCGTCTACACAGGCCTCGTCACCCTCTCGTCGATGCTGATGCCGTGGGGGATCAAGACGGCCTACGGCGACGATGTCCTCCGCTACTACGCGGAGGCCGGGATCATGTCGCCGGGTCGCCCGCCGGAAGGGCGGCCCGGCACGCCGCTGCCCCTGGGCGCCATTCTGTCGCGGGCGCAGGCGGCCGCCGGCGAAGTGCCGGAGGTGCTGCTGGTCTCCCAGCCCGGCGATGCGGGGGCGACGGTGACGGCGTATTTCGAGGAGCCGCACGGGCTCGCGCATCTTCATCCGCAGATCGTCTACGCGGCCGATACCGGTATCGAGATCGGGCGCGTGGGCGAGGCCGGCGCGGCGACCCGCACGGGCGCCGTCATGGTCGGTCTGCACGAGGCCCACTTCGCGGCGGCGCCGCTGCGCCTGCTCTTCTTCCTCTGCGGCGCCCTCGGCGCGGCGACGGTGGCCAGCGGTCTCATCCTCTGGGCCGTGGCGCGAGCACCGAAGGGGGCCGATCCGGCCGGCTTCGGTTTGCGCGCGGTGCGGATCCTCAATCTCGGCACCATCGCGGGCCTTCCGATCGGCCTCGCGGCCTACTTCCTGGCCAATCGCCTGCGGCCCCTCGGCCTCAATGCCCGCGCCGCCTGGGAGATGGGATGCTTCTTCGCAGCCTGGGCCTGCGCGGGCGCGGGCGCCGCTCTCTGGCCACACGGCAGGGCCTGGACGGCAACGCTGTCGATCGCCGCGCTCGCCTTCCTGGCGATCCCCGTCGTCGACGCCGTGATGGTCGGCCAACCGCGCTTCGTCGGGTTCGACGCGGTGATGGCGATCCTGGGCCTGATCCTCCTGCTGGCCGCCCGGCTGGCCGCGCGCCGCCGTGCGGATGCGCCGCGCAGGACCGCGCGCGCCCTCCAGACCACGGCTAGAGCATGACGGTCGCCGCGCTCGCCCTTTGCCTGCTCCTCGGCTTTTCGGCTTTCTCGTCCCTGGCGCTCAGCCTGGATCGCCATCACCGGGCCGCCTTCCGCACGCCGGTTCCCAAGCGGCGGGCCGGCGGGCTGCGGGCCGCGGGCTGGGCGGGACTTGCCCTGTCCTTCGCGGCCGCCGTCGCCGCGGGGGGCTGGAATTTCGGGCCCGTGCAATGGATCGGATCGCTCACCGGCTCGGCGCTCCTGGTGGTGGCGCTGATGGCCTATCAGCCGGGCTGGCTGCGGATTGCTGCCCTGACGGCGCTACCGCTCGCCGTGCTGATGCTGCCGCTCGTGCTGACGGGCTGAAACCGCAGACGCCGCGGCGCGCGCGGTCACGGCCAGCATCTCGACACGCCGGGCCATCCGCGCGATTTGTCTTCACGCGTCGAATCGATGTCGAATCCGTCCGGAGCGACGGCCCTACGCCTCGGCCGCACCGCCGAATGTGTCCCCTCGCGGCATCGGCCGGAAGGGCGTAGGATCCCTACTCTCGCGCACTGGCCAAAAGTCCATCTTGATTCGGCAGGCCAAAAGCCATTGGCTGTGACCAGAGCAGAACACGGCGCGGCCCGACGAAGTGGCCGCCCGTAAACAAGCTGACGCCCAAGAGCCGCGGTTCGCGAGGCCGGGCCCCAAGGAGGAAACCAAGCCATGAACAAGCCGGAATTCCTCGGCGACGCCAAGGTCAAGTCGCCCTTCTCGGCGCGCTACGAGAACTTCATCGGCGGACAGTGGGTGGCCCCCGCGGCCGGCCGCTACTTCGAGAACACCTCGCCGATCACCGGCAAGGTGATCTGCGAGGTCGCCCGCTCGGACGCGCAGGATGTCGAGAAGGCGCTGGACGCCGCCCACGCGGCCAAGGAAGCCTGGGGCCGCACCGCTCCGGCCGAGCGCGCCCGCATCCTCCTCAAGATGGCCGACCGGATGGAGGAGAACCTCGATCTGATCGCGCTGGCCGAGACCTGGGACAACGGCAAGCCGATCCGCGAGACGACGAACGCCGACATCCCGCTCGCCATCGACCATTTCCGCTACTTCGCCGGCTGCGTGCGGGCGCAGGAAGGCTCGATCTCCGAGATCGACCACGACACGGTCGCCTACCACTTCCACGAGCCGCTCGGCGTCGTCGGCCAGATCATCCCGTGGAACTTCCCGATCCTGATGGCGGTGTGGAAGCTCGCCCCGGCGCTCGCCGCCGGCAACTGCGTGGTCCTGAAGCCCGCCGAGCAGACCCCGGCTTCCGTGCTGGTGCTGATGGAGATCGTCGGCGACCTGCTGCCGCCGGGCGTGCTCAACGTGATCAACGGGTTCGGCCTGGAGGCTGGCAAGCCGCTCGCCTCCTCGCCCCGGATCGCCAAGATCGCCTTCACGGGTGAGACGACTACCGGCCGCCTCATCATGCAGTACGCCTCGCAGAACCTGATCCCCGTGACGCTGGAACTCGGCGGCAAGTCGCCGAACATCTTCTTCGCCGACGTGGCCAACGAGGACGACGACTTCTTCGACAAGGCCCTTGAGGGCTTCACGATGTTCGCCCTCAACCAGGGCGAGGTCTGCACCTGCCCGAGCCGCGCCCTCGTGCACGAGTCGATCTACGACCGCTTCATGGAGCGGGCCGTGAAGCGCGTCGAGGCGATCACCCAGGGCTCGCCGCTGGACCCCGCCACGATGATCGGCGCCCAGGCCTCGGGCGAGCAGATGGAGAAGATCCTCAGCTACATCGACATCGGCCGGCAGGAGGGCGCGCAGCTGCTCACCGGCGGCGAGCGCAACGTCAAGGACGGCGAGTTCGCCGAGGGCTTCTACGTGAAGCCGACCGTGTTCCGCGGCCACAACAAGATGCGCATCTTCCAGGAGGAGATCTTCGGCCCCGTCCTGTCGGTCACGACCTTCAAGGACGACGCCGAGGCGCTCTCGATCGCCAACGACACGCTCTACGGCCTCGGCGCCGGCGTCTGGACCCGCGACGGGACCCGCGCCTACCGCTTCGGTCGGGCGATCCAGGCCGGCCGCGTCTGGACGAACTGCTACCACGCCTATCCGGCCCACGCGGCCTTCGGGGGCTACAAGCAGTCCGGCATCGGCCGCGAGACCCACAAGATGATGCTCGATCACTACCAGCAGACCAAGAACATGCTGGTCAGCTACTCGGCCAAGAAGCTCGGGTTCTTCTGAGCCTCTTCCCGGGTTAACCCCCCGAGACAACTTCAGCCCCGGCCGAAAGGTCGGGGCTTTTTCGCTCGGAGGAGCCGTCACTCGCGGCCGAAGCCGTAGCCGCGACGGGTGCGTCGGCGATCGAGCCCGGCGCCACGGGCCGGCATCGCCGCTGACGCTCGGTACGTCGTCGAGCGGCCAGTCCCCGCCGACCACGCCCGTCGGGTTGTCGGGCGTGACGTCGGGGTTTCCGGCGATACGCCACCGTGCTGGAGGAAGAGCGGTTGTGCCCGGGGCTGGACCCGCAGGCTCAGCGGCTCCGATGCGGCCGGTCCTGCAAGGCGGATCGGCGCGAGAGCGAGGCAGGCGGCAGAGCGGCTGTGCGGCATGGCAGTCTCTCCGGACCGCCCGGCTGAGCCTCGGACCGATCAGACGGCAACGCGCGCGGCGGCGATGTAGAACCATCGTGCATCTTCGCCGGCCGCCGCGCATAGTCAGGTCTCGACAGTGGAGGATGGCATGGGTGCAAACATGACGATCGACGCCGACACGGCCGAACAGGTCGGTGCCGACGGCACGCCCCTGCGGGTCACGGCAACCCCGGCGGCGCTGGCGCTGATCGACGAGTTGCGCGGCGAGTACGGTGCGGTGATGTTCCACCAGTCCGGCGGCTGCTGCGACGGATCCTCCCCGATGTGCTACCCGGTCGGTGATTTCGTCATCGGCGACGGGGACGTCCGTCTCGGGACGGTCGGTGGCGCCGACTTCTTCATCAGCCGGTCGCAGTTCGAGGTCTGGAAGCACACGCATCTGCTGCTGGACGTGGTTCCAGGGCGCGGCGGCATGTTCTCGCTGGAGAACGGGCGCGAGAAGCGCTTCCACATTCGCTCACGCCTGTTCTCCGAGGCCGAGAATCAGGCCCTGGCGGGAGCGTGCAAGCTCTGAGGGGAGGGCAGCGATGGCGACCGTCAAGCTCTGGAGCGATGCCGAGGCGGAGGCCGATCCGCGCGTCAGCGCGGTCTTCGCCGACATCCGCGCCACCCGCGGTTCTGACTTCATCAACAACTTCTGGCGCGGTCTCGCTCACGATGCCGGGTTGCTGGAGCGGACTTGGACCACGCTCAAGACCGTCATGGGCCCGGGGACGCTCGATCCGCTGACCAAGGAACTCGTCTATATCGCGGTCTCGATTGCCAACGGCTGCCCGTACTGCATCCACTCGCACACGGCCGCCGCGCGGACGAAGGGCTTGACGGCTGCGCAGCACGGAGAGTTCCTGGCGGTGGTCGGTATGGCGAACCAGACGAACGCGCTGGTCAATGGCCTGCAGATCCCCATCGATTCCGCCTTCAGGGTGGAGGATACGCCATGAGTTCCGGGTCAGACGCGCGGGGGTTCCGGGTGGTGCACGAGAGTGCGCCGTTCCGCGGCAAGCAGGGGCATGTCTACAGGCCGGCGATCTCCGCCGAGTCCGTGGCCTCCCGGGCGCTGCACATGCAGCTGCTGGAGATCCCGCCGGGCGAGCGCGCGCATGCGCACAAACACGAATCGCACGAGACCGCGATCTACGTCCTGTCGGGCATCTCCGGCTGCTTCTGGGGCGAGCGCTTGGAAAATCATGCGATCGCGGGGGCCGGGGAGTTCGTCTACATCGCCGCGGACGTGCCGCATCTGCCCTACAACCGCAGTGAGACCGAGCCGGTGACGGCCGTGATTGCCCGGACCGATCCGAACGAGCAGGAGAGCGTCGTTCTCCTGCCAGACCTCGAGGCCGGCGTCGACTGGTCGAAGGCCGAGGCCTGAAGGATCAGCGCTGCTCGATCCGCTCGTTGGCGAGGCGCTCGGCACGGGTGCGCTCATCCGCCGAGAGGCCCGACAGCGTCTGGTCGAGCCACGCGTCCGACAGCCCCTGACCTGCGGCCGCGAGATTCCAGGCTGCCGCCTCCACGGTGTTCTTCGCGACCCCACGGCCGACCGCGTAGAGACGGGCGACGCGGTTCTGCGCGATCGCGTTGCCGCGGGAGGCCGCGTGAAGGAAGTAGCGCGCCGCCGCGCGCTCGTCCTTGGTGACGCCGTTCCCGTTGAACAGCAGGATCGCGTACTCGACTTCGCTGGCGAGATCGCCGTTGTCGGCGCCCCGCCGGAACCATTCCGCCGCCTTGACCGGGTCCTTCGGAACGCCGCGCCCCTGAAGATAGAGCACTCCGAGATCGTGCTGCGCCGCGCCGATCTCGGCCTCGGCGGCCTTGCGGAACTGCGTGGCCGCCGCGGCCTCGTCCGCGGCGGCGCCGCTGCCGATCAGGATCAAGCCAAGATTGTAGGCGGCCGTGGGTGAGCCGTGGCCGGTCGCCTGTTCCAGCCAGCGGCGTCCGGCCTTGGCGTCCTTGGCCATCCCGCGCCCGTCGAGGGCCATCAGGCCCAGCGACGACATGGCGGCCGCATCGTTCTGCGCCGCGGCGAGCCGGTACCACTCGGCCGCCTTGACGGCGTTCTGCTTCACGCCGAGGCCCTGGTTGTAGAGTTCGCCGAGCAGCGTCATCGCGGGCGCATCCTTGGGATTCGCCTCGATGCGCTTTGTCGCCTCCCGGAAGGCGGTGACGTACTGGCCGCGCTGATAGGCCCCGTAGGCCAGATCCGGCGGTTGCCCGTTAGCTGGCGGAACGGCGCCCCGCGTGTAGTTGGGCGTGTAGGGGCTCGGCAGTTCAGGCAACGGCTTCTTGCCGGGCTGGACGGCGGCGCCGGCCGTCGCGGGCACGGGATTCCTGGCCGGATCGGGGGGACCGGGGGCCGCCCAAGCCGGCATCGTCAGGGCGCAGGCGACGGCCACGCCCCACAGCGGACGAAGCACGCGTCCCCTCACGCGCCAGCCTCCCGGGCGATTTGAAGGGCCCGGGCAACGATGCCCGGATCCTGCAACCAGAGGCCGCTCTCCAGGCCGACGAACTCCGCGCCGGTTTCACAGAGCCCGGCGATCTCGTCGGCATTCGCGGCGACGGCGACGCACGGCGTCTCGAAGATCTCGGCCCACCAAGTCGCGCGCGCGCGGACCGTCTCCGGATCCGGCGCGATGCCGTCCGGGTAGAGGCCGCCGAACATCAGGTAATCGATCCCCGATTCGCCGGCCTCCATGGCGCCGTGCTTGGTCTCGAGGCCGCCCGCACCCAGGATGCGCCCGTCCGGCAACCGGCCGCGCAGGTCCTTGAGGTCGCGCGGCTTGTCGACGTGAATGCCGTCGGCGCCGCCGCGGACCGCCACCGAGGCGAGATCCCCGGTGAAACCCGGACAGGCCACGACCAGCGCAGCGCCGTGGTCCTGCGCCACCGGCGCGATCTGCTTGATGCGAGCGGTGAGGCTCCGGTCGTCGGCCGGCGCGAGCCGCAGGATCAAAGCCGCGACGTCGCCGGCTCCGCAGGCGGCCCGCAAGGCCGCCAAGAACTCGTCGAGGCCGGCCGCGTCGAGGCCGTGCGGCCCGAGCAGGGTGAGACGCGCGCTGGTGCTCATCGGACCTGCGGCGCCCGCGTCAGCGGGCACCGATCTTCGGATCGAGGGCGCCGCTGGCGTAGCGCTTGGCCATCTCGGCCACGGAGATCGGGCGGATCTTCGCGCCCTGGCCGGCGGTGTTGAACTCCTCGAAGCGCTGCTTGCAGAGCTTGGTCATCGCCTCCATGGCGGGCTTCAGGTACTTGCGCGGATCGAACTCGGACGGGCTCTCCGTGAGTACCTTCCGGATCTGGCCGGTCATCGCCATGCGGTTGTCGGTGTCGATGTTGATCTTGCGCACGCCGTGCTTGATGCCGCGCTGGATCTCCTCGACCGGCACGCCCCAGGTCGGCTTCATCTGACCGCCGTACTGGTTGATGATGTCCTGAAGGTCCTGGGGGACCGAGGAGGAGCCGTGCATGACGAGGTGCGTCGTCGGCAGGCGGCGGTGGATCTCCTCGATCACGTTCATCGCCAGCACCTCGCCGTCGGGCTTGCGGGTGAACTTGTAGGCGCCGTGGCTCGTGCCCATGGCAACCGCCAGAGCATCGACCTTGGTGGCCTCGACGAACTTCACGGCTTCGTCCGGATCGGTCAGCAGCTGGTCGTGGCTCAGCGTGCCCTCGGCGCCGTGACCGTCCTCGGCCTCGCCCTGGCCGCTCTCCAGGGACCCCAGCACGCCCAGCTCACCTTCGACCGACACGCCGGCCCAATGGGCCATCTTCGTGACGTTGCGGGTGATCTCGACGTTGTAGTTATAGTCGGCCGGGGTCTTGCCGTCGGCCTTGAGCGATCCGTCCATCATCACCGACGTGAAGCCGTACTGGATCGCGGTGGCGCAGGTGGCTTCGTTGTTGCCGTGGTCGAGATGCATGCAGACGGGGATGTGCGGGTAGATTTCGACGAGACCGTCGATCAGCTTGGCCAGCACCACGTCGTTGGCGTAGGCCCGGGCGCCGCGGCTGGCCTGCAGGATCACCGGCGAGTCGGTGGCGTCGGCGGCCGCCATGATGGCCAGCCCCTGCTCCATATTGTTCAGGTTGAAGGCGGGCACGCCGTATTCGTGCTCGGCGGCGTGGTCGAGGAGTTGCCGGAGAGTGATGCGTGCCATCGTGCCTGTCTTCCCGTTTGCCGTATCGTTATCCGTCCGATCGCCGATGGCGACGGTAATCTAATCGGTCTCGCCTTCCAGGCTGGCGAGCAGCGCCTCCGCGTCGACGACGCGGACATCGCGCCCCGCAACCGAAGGGCGCTCCGTCGTGAGCAAGGCACGCGCCCTGCTCGGGCCCACCGCCACGGCCGCCTCGACGCGCTCCCCTGTCTCCGTCCGCGACCGAACGATCGTCACCTGCGGCCCCCCGGGCAGCCCGATCTCCGAAGCCTCGCCCATCGACTACGGCACTGACCGGCGGAACCCAAGACCCAGATAGGTGACCACCCGGGGCCTTGAAGAGCCCGCGATCACCGCGCAGTCCTTCGCCCTTAGACCTTCGCCCTCAGCTCTGGGCCCGCAACGCCTCGACACCCGGGAGGGCCTTGCCCTCCAACCATTCGAGGAAAGCCCCGCCCGCGGTCGACACGTAGGTGAACTCGTCCGCCACGCCCGCGTGGTTGAGGGCCGCGACGGTGTCGCCGCCACCGGCCACCGAGACGAGGCGACCGTCCTTCGTGCGCGCCGCGGCGTGCCGGGCGGCCGCTACGGTCGCGGCGTCGAACGGGGCGAGTTCGAAAGCGCCCAGAGGGCCGTTCCAGACCAGCGTCTTCGCACCGTCGATGGCCGCGTTGATCTCGGCGACCGACTGCGGACCCGCATCGAGGATCATGCTGGAATCCGGAACCGCGTCGACCGGCACGGTCTCGTGCGTCGCGTGGGCCTTGAACTCGGCGGCCGCCACGGCATCGACCGGCAGGATGATCCGGCAGCCGGCCCGTTCGGCCGCCGCCAGGATCCGGGTTGCGGTCTCGGCGAGATCCTTCTCGCAGAGGGACTTGCCCACCGACTTACCTTGCGCGTGCAGGAAGGTGTTGGCCATGCCGCCGCCGATCACCAGCATGTCGACCTTGGCGACGAGGTTCTCCAGGAGGTCGATCTTGGACGAGACCTTGGCGCCGCCCACGAGGGCGATCACCGGACGCTGCGGCGATTCCAGGCCCTTCGTCAGGGCCTCGAGTTCGGCCTGCATCTCACGCCCGGCATAGGCGGGCAGGCGGTGGGCCAGTCCTTCCGTGGAGGCATGGGCCCGGTGGGCCGCCGAGAAGGCCTCGTTGACGTAGACATCGCCGTTCGCCGCCAGCGCGTCGGAGAAGGCCGCGTCGTTCTTCTCCTCGCCGGCATGGAAGCGGGTGTTCTCCAGGAGCAGCACGTCGCCGTCCCGGAGGGCCGCGACCGCCCTGGCGGCCTCGTCGCCGACGCAGTCGGGCGCGAAGGCGACGGTACGGCCGAGGGCGCTGCCCAGGGCCGGGACCACCGGTTCCAGCGAGTCCTTCGGCTCACGCTTTCCCTTGGGCCGGCCGAAATGCGCCAGCAGGATCACCTTCGCGCCCTGCTCGGCGATCTCGCGGATCGTCGGGACGACACGATCGATGCGGGTGGCGTCGGTGACCCGGCCGTTCTCCATCGGCACGTTCAGGTCGACGCGCAGGAGGACCCGGCGGCCCTTCAGGGATCCGGCGTCGTCGAGGGTGCGGAAGGCGCTCATGCGGTGCTGTCGAGGTCCTGTGAAGGTCGAAGGATCTTACTGGGTCGTCGTGCCGATCGCGGCCCGCTGCGGCAGCAGGCGATCGAGGTTCAGCCGCTGCACCGCGACCATCAGCACGACGGTCAGGACGGCGGTGATGACGGCAGTCAGGACCAGCGCACCGGTGCTGGGCAGGCGGCGCGTGCGCTCGGAGAGGCCGCGCATCTCCGTCCGCAGGGCCGCCAGGTCGGATTGACGGGCCGCCTCATTCATCCGGTTCGACGCGTTCTCGACCTTGTCTTCGACGCGCGAGAGCAGCGACTCGGAGCGAGCGTACTTGTCTTCGATGCGCGAGCACTTGTCCTCAATGCGCGCAAGCTGATCGAAGAAGTGGTTGGTCGTGAGTGTCTGGGACGATCCAGCGATGACGGGCTCGCCCATCGTGCCGGGCGGGGCGGGAGCCGGTCTCGGCGCGGGCGGCACGCCAGCCGAACCGCTCGACATGCCCTGCGGTGCGTCGGTCATCCCTGGAGGATCCCTGGTTCGAGGAAAGGTCGTCCGATGGAGCGTGGCCCGCCGCCCCGTCCCAGGGGCAGCGGGCCTCGTCGATCACATGAGCTTGGCCATCGCCACGGCCGTGTCGGCCATGCGGTTCGAGAAGCCCCACTCGTTGTCGTACCAGGAGAGGATGCGCACGAAGGTCCCATCCATGACCTTGGTCTGGTCGAGGTGGAAGGTGGACGAGTGCGGATCGTGGTTGAAGTCGATCGACACGTTCGGCCGGTCGGTGACGCCCAGGACGCCCTTCAGCGGGCCCGCGGCGGCGGCCTTGATGGCGTCGTTGATCTCCTTCACCGAGGTGGCGCGCTTGGCCGTGAAGACGAGGTCCACCGCCGAGACGTTCGGGGTCGGCACGCGGATCGCGGTTCCGTCGAGCTTGCCCTTGAGCTCCGGCAGCACGAGGCCGACCGCCTTCGCGGCGCCCGTCGAGGTCGGGATCATCGAGAGGGCAGCGGCGCGGCCGCGGTAGAGGTCCTTGTGCATCTGGTCCAGCGACGGCTGGTCGTTGGTGTAGGAGTGGATCGTGGTCATGAAACCGCGCTCGATGCCCACGGCCTCGTCCAGGACCTTCGCCACCGGCGCGAGGCAGTTCGTGGTGCAGGAGGCGTTCGACACAACGAGGTGCTCGCCCGTCAGCTTGTCGTGGTTGACGCCGTAGACCACCGTCAGGTCGGCGCCGTCGGCCGGCGCGGAGACGAGGACGCGCTTGGCGCCGGCATCGATGTGGGCCTTCGCCTTGTCCTTCGAGGTGAAGATGCCGGTGCATTCCAGCGCGATGTCGACGCCGAGGTCGCGGTGCGGCAGCTCGGCGGGATTGCGCACGGCCGTGACCTTGATGCGCTTGCCGTTCACCACCAGGAACTCGCCGTCGACCGCGACCTCGCCGGGGAATCGGCCATGGACGGAATCGTAGCGGAGGAGGTGGGCGTTGGTCTCCACCGGTCCGAGATCATTGATCGCCACGACTTCGATGTCGCTGCGGCCCGCTTCCGCGATCGCGCGCAGGACGTTCCGGCCGATGCGTCCGAACCCGTTGATGGCTACCTTCGTCACGGCGTCACTCCTTCCTGATGCGGCTCAGCGCGCGCCGGCCCCGCGGAAACGGAGCGGTCTCGGCGGCCCGCCAGCAAGCCGGGCGGTCTGGGCGGGCGGGTTTGAACCTGCGATGAACCGGGCCGGGAGAGGCCGGGCTTCGTCGCCCATGGCCGTCGGATCGGACGGCGCGGCTGAGGCCTCGGGACTGTCGCGGACCGGCCATTCGGCATGTCTCGTGCGGCCCCTCTCGGGAGCGCGCGGCTGTCTAACATGGCGCCTTCACCTGTCAAACGCGAGACCGTGACAAAGACCTTCGATCCACCGACCAATAAACAGGTTCGCGCGTTTCCATCATCCGATCCCAGGGATCCCGGCATCGGATGCCATTTCGGGCTGGAAATCCGGCGGCATTCGACGGAAAGCTACCCGTCGCAGCGGACGTACAGCCATGGCCGACGAGACAGATCCCAGCGCCATCGACGAAGCCCTCGCGCGCCTCGATGCGGCGGTGAACCGCCTGGACGCCGTCGTGACGCGTCGGCTCGAGGCCGCGGCACAGCCGGACGGCCGCGACGCGGAACTCGCCCTGATGGACGAGGATCGCGCCCGCCTCGCCGCCGCCCTGGACGCCGCGAGCGCGCGCCTCGCCGAGGTCACGGCCACGACCGGCGAGGTCGGCCAGCGGCTCGACCGGGCGATCGAGACCGTTCAAGATGTGCTTCATCGCGCCTGATCGGCATGTCCTGACAACCGGAGCGCCCGTCGGAGCCCCCCTTGCCGCAGATCAACGTCACCATCGACGGCCGCCTCTACCGCATGGCCTGCGGGGCGGGAGAGGAGGCTCACCTGACGGGCCTTGCCGAGACCCTGGACGGCCGCATCGGCGAGATGCGCAAGAGCTTCGGGGAAATCGGCGACATGCGCCTGCAGGTGATGGCGGCGCTGACCATCGCGGACGAGCTGGCGGAACTGCGGGGGCGGCTCGCCGGGCTGGAGGCGAACGTCACGGAGCTTCGCGCCGCCGCGGAGGCTGCGGAGCGCGCGCGAGCCGACGACGCCGGACGAGCGGCAGCCGGCATCGGGCGCGCCGCCGAGCGGATCGGCAAGCTGGCTGAGGCCCTCGGCGGACCGGCCTCCCGCGGCTGAGGATCGGGGCCGGGCCATTCTCGCCGGGCCGCGCATCCGCCGGATGGCCGTCGACCCGCCGGACGGTCGCTCCGCGCCGATCGAAGGCGCCGCGTAACCGCTATCCGGTCTCGGCGATGTAGCGCCCGAGCGCGGCGGCCGCGCGGAGCATATGGGCGCGCATGCGCCGGGCCGCTGTCTCGCCGTCGCCTTCGGCGATCGCCGTCAGGATGTCGCCGTGCTCCTCGCGGGAGCGGCGGATCCGGTCGGCGTGGCGCAGCTGCGTCCTGCGGAAGGCTGCGAGCCGCTCCCGGATCGCCAGGGCCTGCTCGGCCATGAAGGCGTTGTGGGTACCCGCGTAGAGCGCCTCGTGGAAAGTCCGGTTGAACCGGTCGTAGGCGTCGAGGTCGCCGGCCTCCACGGCTTCGGCCGACTCCTCGTGGAGCTCCATGAGCCCGCCCCGTTCGAGGGGCGTCATCCGATAGGTGGCGAGGCGGGTGCACATCGCCTCGATCTCGGCGGTGGTCTCGAACATGTCGGCGATGCGCTGCGGCGTCAGCCGCACCACCACGACACCGCGCCGGGGCCGGATCTCCACGAGGCCCGAAGCCGCAAGCTGCCGCAGCGCCTCCCGCACCGGCGTGCGGGAGGCGCCGTAGCGCTGCGCGAGGTTCTGCTCGTCGAGGGCGGTACCGGCCGCGATGGTCCCCGACGCAATGGCGTCCGTGAGCGCGTCGCGGATCCGGTCCGACAACAATCCGCTGTCGATCTTCTGGAAATCACCGTGCATCCGACCCTCCTAGACCATACCGCGCGGCGGCCGCCATTCGTCTGGGCAGACGATGCAGGCATACACCCTCATCCGTCGGGCCGGACACTCAGCCGACGAGGGCCCGCGCCGTCGCGACCAAGACCGAGGGGCCGACGGGATAGCCGGTGCCCGTGTGGAAGGCGGCCGTCGGCGCGTCGCAGGACACCCGCGTCAAAGCGGTCGCCGCAAGCCCCCCGGGCGACGCCGCTTACCCTCCCCATCAGGCCGCCACACGCCCCGGCGCAACGCGGAGTGTCGAGCCCGATCAGCCGCGCCACCGGGGGCGGACCGGCCACCGCGGCGACCGCCTCGACCGATCGGGCCGCCGACGCCACCGATATCGGCCTTCACGCCGAGGGCGATGCCGAGAGGATCACGGGGACCCACGCCGATCAGCGTGCGGGCCGCGGGCTGGGCGACACCCCGGACGACCATCGGCGTTGACCCTCGTGCGGCACCGGCGACGCGGCATCGACGGCGCACGCGGTGGCGCGCGCATGGCGGGGAGCCCCGGATCGTTTCAACCGCCGCACCGAGTATGCAGTATATGAACAGATCGGCAATCGCGCATACCGAACAACGGTCTCAGGTGCTTTCATAATACTGGCACGCGCGTTATGTGATGAGCAGCATACCAACCGGGGGTCGGCAGATGACGGAGTGGCGGGGCGAACGGCAGGCACGGGATGCCCGTATCGCGGCCGGCCGCATCCACGCGGCCGGCAAGATCGTACCGGCCACCGCCGCGGTCGACCTGCTGGAAGCGATCCTGCGGCCCGGTGATCGGGTCTGCCTCGAAGGGGACAATCAGAAGCAGGCGGACTGCCTCGCCCGGGCGCTGAGCGCCTGCGATCCCGAGAAGATCCACGATCTCCACATGGTCCAGTCGGGCATCGTGCTGCCGGAGCACCTCGACGTGTTCGAGACCGGCATCGCGCGCCGGCTCGACTACTCCTATTCCGGGCCCCAGGGCGCGCGCATCGCCCGGATGCTCTACGGCGGCCAGATCGAACTCGGGGCGGTGCATACCTACCTCGAGCTGTTCGCCCGCTACTTCGTCGACCTGACGCCGAACGTGGCGCTGATCGCGGGCGTCTCGGCCGATCGGGACGGCAACCTGTACACGGGGCCGAACACCGAGGACACGCCCACGGTGGTCGAGGCGACCGCCTTCAAGAACGGTGTGGTCGTCGCGCAGGTGAACGAGATCGTGGAGACGGTCCCGCGGGTCGACATCCCGGGCGACCGGATCGATTTCGTGGTGAAGGCCGACAGGCCGTTCTACGTCGAACCGCTGTTCACCCGCGATCCGGCGGCGATGACCGAGACCCAGATCCTGATCGCCATGATGGCGATCAAGGGGATCTACGCGGAGTACGGCATCCGCCGTCTGAATCACGGCATTGGTTTCGGGACGGCCGCCATCGAACTGCTGCTGCCGACCTACGGGGAGAAGCTCGGCCTCAAGGGCAAGATCGCGACGCACTGGGCCCTCAATCCGCACCCGACCCTGATCCCCGCGATCGAGTCGGGCTGGGTCAAGCAGGTCCACTGCTTCGGTTCGGAAGTCGGCATGGACCGCTACATCCGCGAGCGGCCCGACATCTTCTTCACCGGCGCGGACGGTAGCCTGCGCTCGAACAGGGCCTTCTGCCAGACCGCCGGGCTCTACGCCTGCGACATGTTCATCGGCGCGACGCTCCAGATCGACCTGATGGGCCATTCGTCCACGATCACGCAGTCGCGGGTCGCCGGCTTCGGCGGGGCGCCCAACATGGGCTCGGATCCGCACGGCCGGCGCCACCCCACCGACGCCTGGATGAAGGCGGGGCGCGAAGGGCAGATCGTCGGCGATCCGGCGCTGATGCGCGGGCGCAAGCTGGTGGTCCAACTGGTCGAGACCTTCGGCGACAAGCTGGTCCCCACCTTCGTGGAGACGCTGGATGCGCTGGAGCTGGCGAGAAAGATCGGGCTCGAACTTGCACCCGTCATGATCTACGCCGACGACGTCACCCACATCGTCACCGAGGAGGGCATCGCCAACCTCCTCCTGTGCCGCGATGCCGACGAGCGCGAGCAGGCGATCCGGGGCGTGGCCGGCTACACCGAGGTCGGCCGCGGCCGCGACCGGGCCAAGGTCGAGGCTCTGCGGGCCCGCGGCGTCATCCGCCGTCCGGAGGATCTCGGGATCGAGCCGCTCGACGCCGATCGGGCGCTGCTGGCCGCGAAGTCGATCAAGGATCTCGTCCACTGGTCCGGGGGGCTCTACGAGCCGCCGGCTCGCTTTCGGAACTGGTAGGTTGGATCACAACAGTTCCCCTCTCCGCGCGGTGAGGGGCCTTCAAGGAATCGTCGGATGGAATCCCTGACCTTCCGCCACACCACGAAGACGCCGCTGCCCGGCACCCAACCGAGCGCGGTCACCGGCGTGGTGGCCTCCGGCAATCTCGAGGTCCTGCTGGAGCGGGTGCTCCCGCCGGATGCCTGCGAGGTCGCCATCGACACCCCGATCGCCGGCTACGGCGATGTCTGGGCGGCGGTGGTGGCGGACTTCGTCGCGCGGGCGCAGCCCGGCGGCATCCGCATCAGCATCAACGACGGCGGCGCCCGCCCCGACACCGTGTCACTGCGCCTGCTCCAGGGCGCCCGGCTGATGGAGGCCTGACCATGGCGGGTGATCGCGCCGCGAGCATCGATCCGGATGCCCTGAGCTGGTACGAGGCCACCGCCCGCCAGCGCGTGACGGCCCTCGTCGATCCAGGCAGCTTCCGGGAGTTCCTCGGGCCGACCGAGCGGCGCATGAGCCCGCACCTGCCGCTGTTCGACCTGCCCCGCGCCTTCGACGACGGCATCGTGATCGGTCGAGCCGACATCGCCGGCACACCGGTCCTGCTCGCCGCCCAGGAGGGCCGGTTCATGGGGGGTGCCTTCGGCGAGGTGCATGGCGGCAAGCTGGTCGGGCTGCTGCGCGCCGCCCTCGACCTGAAGCCGCGGGCCGTCCTGATCCTGTTCGACACAGGCGGCGTGCGCCTGCAGGAGGCCAATGCCGGCGAGACCGCGATCGCCGAGGCGATGCGCGCCATCGTCGATGTCCGCGCCGCCGGAATCCCGGTCGTCGGACTGATCGGGGGCCGCGCCGGCTGCTACGGCGGCGGCGGCCTGATCGCCGGCACCTGCTCGAGGCTGGCCGTCTCAGAGGGCGGTCGCATCTCGGTCTCAGGACCCGAGGTGATCGAAACCAACAAGGGCGCCGAGGAATTCGACTCCCGGGACCGCGCCCTGGTTTGGCGCACCATGGGCGGGAAGCACCGCCGACTCACCGGCGGTGCCGACGCCTTCTGCGCCGACACGGTCGCGGCCTTCAGGCAGGCGGCCGTCGCGTTGATCGACCGTGCACCGGCCTTCGACCTCGCGGGTTTGGAGGCCGAGCAGGCCCGGCTCGCGGCGCGGATTGCGCGCTTCGGCGATTGCCGCGACGCCACGGAGGTCTGGGCCCGGCTCGGCGTCAACGACCCCGCGACGGTGCCGGGCATGGACACGGCGGCCTTCGAGGCCATTGTGGCCCGGGTCGGGGAGGCCGATCATGACGCTCGCTGAGATTCTCCTCGGCCTGTTCCCGGACGGGCACGCGGTCGCCGTCCGCGACGGGTTGGTGACCGGCAGCGGACCGTTCGGGGACGGCCGGATCCACGTCGTGGGCGTCGACGGCGACGCGCCGCTGGGCATCGAGGGGGCGCTGACGCTGTCGCGCGCCGTGCTCGACGCGGTGCGGGCAGGTGATGTTGCCCCGATCCTGGTCGCCGTCGATTCCGACAGCCAGCGCATGAGCCGGCGGGATGAACTCCTAGGCCTGAACGAGTACCTCGCCCACCTCGCCAAGGCGCTGCTGCTCGCGGACCGGTCGGGACATCCGACCATCGGGCTGATCTACGGCCATTCGGCCGCGGGAGCGTTCATCGCCACGGC
Organism: Methylobacterium sp. E-046; assembly: GCF_022829625.1. Taxonomy (NCBI): domain Bacteria; kingdom Pseudomonadati; phylum Pseudomonadota; class Alphaproteobacteria; order Hyphomicrobiales; family Methylobacteriaceae; genus Methylobacterium; species Methylobacterium sp. E-046. Next base: position 173,774 of record NZ_JAKSYP010000183.1, read on the forward strand.
GCTCGCCACGCGGGTGCTGGCGGCGCTGCCCGGTGCCAATCCCAGCGTGATGGACTTGCCCTCGGTGGCGCGCGTCACGAAGCTGCCCCTGGAGAAACTGCAGGACATGGCGACGTCGACGCCGGTCTTCGCGCCCGGCCTCGACAACATGGTGGCCACCGGCGCCGTCCACGTCGTCCTCGATCCCGGCAAACCACTCCCCGGCCAGATCGGCGCGCTCATCGCCGGGATGCAGCCGGGGGATGTCCGGGACCGGCTCGGCGAGGAGCGCGGCGGCCGGCCGGTTGCCCGCGCCGTCGCGGCGGCCGTGGCCGATCAGGCTCGCCTTGGCTGAGCCCCTGCAGCGTCACGACCTCGTCCGGGCCGATCCGGCGGCCTGGGCGGCGTGGCTCGCGGCCCACCCCGAACTCGCCGGCCTGCGCCAACTTCGTGGCTGGGCCGATGCGGGTCGCCCGCTGATCGTTCGGCGCCGAATGCCGGGTGAGGGCGACGAGGCGGTCCCGCTGGGCCTGCCCCTCCCGCCCGCGGACGGCAAGCGGCGTATCGCGCTGGCGTTTCCCACGACGGCCCTCACGCCGCTGGCTCGGATCAGCCTGAGCGACGTCGCAGGCGAAGCCCCTCCGGCCTGGCGGTCGACCATCAGGGCTCTCGACGCGATCGGATCGGCCCACGAGATCACGCCGCGGCCGTTCGGCAGTCTGTTGTGGCAGGCCGTGACCGGCCTGACCTACCTGAGCACGACCTCCGATCTCGACCTGCTCTGGCCCTGCCACCGCGGCGTGCCGCCCGGCCTGCTCGAACGGATCGGCGTTGTCGCGGCCGCCGCACCGATGCGCGTCGACGGAGAGATCCTGTTCCCGGACGGTTTCGGCCTGCACTGGCGGGAGTTGCTGGAGGCACCGGCGGGCGGTTCGGTCCTGGCCAAGAGCATGGACCGGCTGACCATTCGGCCCGCCGATCCGCTCCGTGCAGCGACACCCGCATGACTCTCGCGATCCTCCTGTCCGGCCAGGGCGGCCAGCACCCCGGGATGTTCGACCTCACGGCGGACGCTCCCGAGGCGCAGGAGATCTTCGCGTTCGCGAAGCCCCTTTTCGGCGGGGTCGACCCGCGCGACCTCGCCCGGTCCGGCGGCGACCGCCTGCACGAGAACCGCACGGGCCAGATCCTGTGCTGCGTCGCCGCGCTCGCCACCTGGCGCGCCCTCGGCGCGGCTCGGCCGGTTCGCGCCATCGCGGCCGGCTACAGCGTCGGTGACCTCGCGGCCTGGGGCATCGTCGGACGATTGGATCCGGCGGATCTGCTCGGACTCGCCGCGCGGCGCGCGGAGGCGATGGACGCGGCCTCCGGCGCGGGCTTCGGGTTGGCGGGCATCCGCGGCCTGTCCCTCGACGCCCTCGCGGGCCTCGCCGCGGGACGCGGGTGCCATCTCGCGATCCGCAACGCCGCCGACAGCGGGGTCGTGGGCGGCCCGCGCGAGGTCCTGGAGAGCCTGTGCCGGGACGCGCAGGCGTCGGGCGCGCAACGGGCGGTGGTCCTTCCGGTCCACACGCCCTCGCACACGCCGCTCCTCGCTGCGGCCACGGATGCGTTCCGGGCCGCGCTGGCCGCGACGCCGCAGCGCCCGCCGCCGCCCTCCGCACCCCGCCTCCTCAGCGGACTGGACGGCGCGGCCGTCTTTCGTGTCGCGGACGGTCTCGAGAAGCTCGCGCTCCAGATCTCGCACGCGATCGATTGGGCGGCCTGCCTGGAAGCCTGCCGCGAGTTCGACGCGGACCGCGTGCTCGAGCTCGGCCCCGGCCACGCCCTGGCCACCATGGCGCGCACCGCGCTCCCGGAGGCCCGAATCCACGCCGTCGATGAGTTCCGGTCGCTCGCGGGCGTGATCGACTGGCTGCGCCAGGATTAGGTCCGGCATCCTCGTCTTGCGAGATCTGACCCCGCGATGTGTCCGCGTCACGCCTTCGAACATCCACCCGGCTCCGGCGGCGCACGACTTCAGCGAGTATTGCCGTAGACACCTCGCCTTGACGCGGATGCCGTCGCGGTCGTAGCAGCCGGACGTTGTCGGGACAGGACGGGTACATGACGGCCAAGCGAGCGCTGATCACCGGGGTGACGGGCCAGGACGGCGCGTATCTTGCGCAGCTGCTGCTGGAGAAGGGCTACGCGGTCACCGGCATCGTGCGCCGCTCCAGCCATGCCGGCGTATTCGACCATCGGTTGAAGTGGCTCGGCATCCTGGACGATGTCGAGCTGGTCGACGGCAACCTGCTCGACCAGTCTGCGCTGCTGCGCATCGTCCAGGCCGCCAAACCCGACGAGATCTACAACCTCGCCGCCCAATCGTTCGTGACGTCCTCCTGGCAGCAGCCGCTGCTCACCGGGCAGGTGACGGGTCTCGGCGCCGTGCACATGCTGGAGTGCCTGCGCTCGACCGCGCCGCACGCGCGCTACTACCAGGCCTCGACCTCGGAGATGTTCGGGCTGATCCAGGAGGAGCGCCAGAGCGAGTCCACGCCGTTCTACCCGCGTTCGCCCTACGGTGTGGCCAAGCTCTACGCCCACTGGATGACGATCAACTACCGCGAGAGCTTCGGGCTGCACGCCTCGAACGGCATCCTGTTCAACCACGAGAGCCCGCTGCGGGGCGTGGAGTTCGTGACCCGCAAGGTCACGGACGCGGTGGCGCGGATCAAGCTGGGCAAGCAGAAGGAGTTGCGGCTCGGCAACATCGACGCCAAGCGCGACTGGGGCCACGCCCGCGACTACGTGCAGGCGATGTGGCTGATGCTGCAGCAGGACCGGCCGGACGACTACGTCATCGCCACCGGGCGGACCACGACCGTGCGCGACATGTGCGCGATCGCGTTCAAGCATGTCGGCCTGAATATCGACGATCACCTCGTGATCGACCCGGCCTTGTTCCGGCCGGCGGAAGTCGAGGTGCTGCTGGGCAATCCCGGCAAGGCCAAGGCGACCTTCGGCTGGGAGGCCCAGACGAGCCTGGAGGCGCTGATCACCGAGATGGTCGACGCCGACATCAAGCGCCTCAGCGCCAACGCCTGACCGGCCGGGCTCGCCGAGGCCCGCCTCCCGGTCCATATGGCGCGCGTCCAGCCTCGGAGATGCGCGCCGTGAAGACCTATCAGCTCTACATCGACGGCCGGCACGTCGATCCGGTCGAGGGCTCGTGGTTCGAGTCGATCGATCCCTATCGGGGCGAGCCCTGGGCCCGCATCCCCCGCGCCTCCCGGGCCGATGTCGACCGGGCCGTGGCTGCCGCCAAGCGCGCCATGTGGGACGGACCCTGGGCGACCATGACGGCCTCGGCCCGCGGCAAGGTGCTGCGCCGAATCGGCGATCTCATCGAGCGCGACGCGAAGGCCCTCGCCGAAGTCGAAGTGCGCGACAACGGCAAGCTCTTCGCGGAGATGTACGGCCAGACCCGCTACCAGCCGGAATGGTGGTGGTACTACGCGGGCCTCGCCGACAAGGTCGAGGGCGCGCAGGTGCCGATCGACAAACCCGAGACCTTCGCGTTCACCCGGCACGAGCCGGTGGGCGTCGTCGGGGCGCTCACCGCCTGGAACTCGCCGCTGCTGTTCGTGGCCTGGAAATGCGCCCCCGCGCTCGCCGCCGGTTGTGCGGTCGTGGTGAAGCCCTCGGAATTTGCCTCTGCCAGCACGCTGGAATTCGCCGCGCTGACGAAGGAGGCCGGGCTTCCGGACGGGATGTTCAACGTCGTCACCGGCTTCGGCGGCGAGGCCGGCACGGCGATCGTCGAGCACCCGGACGTCGCCAAGATCACCTTCACGGGCTCGGACGTGACCGGCGCGAAGGTCTACGAGGCAGCCGCGCGGCAGATCAAGCGGGTGTCCCTGGAGCTCGGCGGCAAGTCGCCCAACATCGTCTTCGCTGATGCCGACCTGAAAGCCGCTGCGGCGGGCGCGATCTCGGGCATCTTCGCGGCCACCGGGCAGACCTGCATCGCCGGCTCGCGCCTGTTGGTGCAGAACAGCATCCGACAGGAATTCACCGACCGCTTGGTCGAGCTCGCCCGCACCGCCAAGCTCGGCGACCCGATGCAGGCCGAAACCAATATCGGGCCGATCACGACGCCGCCCCAGTACACCAAGGTGCTCGACTACATCGCGCTTGCCAAGAGCGAGGGCGCGCGCTGCGTCTTCGGCGGCAATCCCGCCTCCGGTCCCGGCGTGCTCGGCGGCCAGTTCGTCGAGCCGACGATCTTCACCGGCGTCACCAACGACATGCGCATCGCCCAGGAAGAGGTATTCGGCCCGGTCCTGTCGATCATCGGCTTCGAGGACGAGGCCGAGGCGCTCAGGGTCGGCAACGACGTGATCTACGGGCTCGCCGCCGGCGTCTGGACCCAGGATATCGGCCGGGCGATGCGCATGTCGAAGGGGCTGCGGGCCGGCACGGTCTGGGTGAACACCTACCGGGCGGTGAGCTACATGATGCCGTTCGGCGGCATGAAGCGCTCGGGCATCGGCCGCGAGAGCGGCATCGAGGCGATCCGGGAATACCTGGAGACCAAGAGCGTCTGGATCTCGACCAGCCGCGACGCGCCGGACAATCCGTTCGTGATGCGGTGAGCCGCGTCGCGGACGGGGCAGGGAACGGCCGCCGCCGCAGCTTCAGCCCACTCGTCCGCTTCGTCGAGCGGGTCGGACGTCACGCCCGCCCCCAATGGGGAGCTGCCCGCGCGAGAAGGCGCAGGGGCGCCTTCAAGGTGCTGCGGCATATCCTAACGGGGTAGAGCCGGGTGCGCGGACACGTCCTGCTCCCGGCCTGTCCACGTCTCGGCTTCGCCGGCAGCGTTCCGGAACGCGGCCCTCCGAGGCCTCATCTGGCGAAGTGCGTCGTCGACATGCGATCGGTCACCAGCTCGAAGGGCACCCAATCGTATTGCTGCACAGGCTCGCGCCAGATCGACGCCAGGGCATCTTCGATCGCCCGTCGCGCCTGCATGGCCGCGTCCTGATAGATCGTCACGGCAAGGCGCTTGCGCTGCATGGCGGCGATGCCGTCGGCAGTGGCATCCACTCCGCCGATCAGAATGCGGCCGGTGGGAATGCCGGCGGCCTCCAGCGCTTCGGCGGCGCCGAGGGCCATTTCGTCGTTGTTGGCGGCGATCGCATCGATGGCGATGTTTCGGGTGAGCCAGTCCGCGACGCAGATCCGCGCCTTCGCGCGATCCCAATCGGCCGCGCGCTCCGCAACGAGCCGGAGTCCGGGGAACTCCGCGATCACCTCCTTGACGCCACGCGTGCGCAACGCCGCGCCGGCATGGGCCGGGTGGCCCGACAGGATCGCGACACGTCCCGTTCCGTTCAGCATCTGGGCGAGCTTGCGCATCTGCAGACGCCCGGCCACGAGATCGTTCGGCAGGACCAAGGCGACGCGACCGGTGACCCAGTCCTCCCGCGGACCGTTGTTCATATAGATCAAGGGGATATCGGCCTCCTGGGCGAGGCGCGTGATGGTCGTGCCGGCCGCGGCGTCGACCGGTACGACCAGCAGGGCATCGACCTTCGCGGCGATGAACTGCCGGACCTGGGCGATCTGCCGCTCACCGGCGCCGTCCGCCGCATGGGCGAAGTCCACGGTGAGGCCGCGGGACGCCGCGTGCTCGGCGATGCTGTCCCGCAGAAGCCGCATGAAGGCCACCGGCGGGCTCATGGTGACGCCGATCGTGGTGGCGCAGGCGGGCGCCGAAACGACGAGGAGCACGACCGCCGCGGCGATGCGAACGATCCGGGTGAGGGCACGTGGGGGGTGTGAGAGGTCCCTGCCGGCTGCCGCCCCGTGGTTGATCGCCATCGCCCTCATCCGGCGGCCCTGACATGCTCGAGGAAGCGGTCCAGTTCAGCGCTCAGCCGCTCCGCGTCGTGGGACAGGGCGCTCGCCGCCGCGAGGACCCCGTGCGCGGTGGCATCCGCCCGATCGGCGGTGCCGGCAACGCCCGCGATATGCGCGCTGATTTCGCCGGCGCCATGGGCGGCCTGCGCGATGCTGTGGACGATCTCCCGGGTGGCCGCACCCTGTTCCTCGACCGCCGCGGCGATCGAGGCTGCGGCCCGGCTCATGTCCTCGACCCGCGTGGTGATCCCCGCGATGGCGCCGACGGCCTGGGTGGTGGAGCCCTGGATCACGGCCACGTGCCCGGCGATGTCGTCCGTCGCCTGCTTGGTCTGGGCGGCCAGCGCCTTCACCTCGGCGGCGACGACGGCAAACCCGCGGCCCGCCTCGCCGGCGCGGGCGGCCTCGATCGCCGCGTTGAGGGCGAGCAGGTTGGTCTGGGCTGCGATCTTGGCGATGATGCGCACCACGTCGCCGATCCGGTCCGCCGCACCGCTCAGCGCCAGGACCAGCGCCGTGGTCTGTCCGGATTCCGCGGCGGCGGCCATGGCCATCGCGGCCGTCATCTCGGCCTGACGTCCCACTTCACCGACGGAGCTGCCGAATTCTTCGGCGGCGGCGGCGATCATGCGAACGTGGGATCGGGCCTGTTCAGCCGCGGCCGCAACGTCCGTCGACCGGCTCGCGGTTTCTCCGGCAAACTGACTCATCACGTCAGCCGTTCCGCGCAGTTCCACCGCCGCCGACGTCACCGTACCGACGATTCCACCGACCGCGGTCTCGAAGCCCTCCGCCATCGCACGCAAAGCGGCCTGACGCTCTTGCTCGGCCGCCATGCGGGCCTGCACCGCCTCCACCTCCAGCGACCGCGCGCGCAGCATGTTGTCCTTGAACACCCGCACGGCCCCCGCCATAGCGCCGAGTTCGTCGGTTCGCTCCGCGTGCGGGATTGCGACGGTGAGGTCGTTCTCGGCCAGCCGTTCCATCACGCGGGTCATCGTGCCGATGGGTGCCGCGACCCGGCGAAGAACGAACCAGACCACCCCCAGCGTCATCGAGCCGGCGACGGAAGCGGCCACGATGACCGCCCAGCATGCGTTGGCGCCCACGGCATCGGCTTCGGCCGTCCGTTCGGATGTCCGGGCCTGCCGGAAAACGAGCACGGCATCCACGGCCCGCGTGAAGGTCGCGGCGTCATCCTGCAGCGCGGCGGTGAAGACCGTCTCGGCCAAGTCGCGCTCCCCGGCCCGGTCGAGGGCGGCGGCCTCGGCCTCCACCGCCATGAAGTGCTGCCACGACTCCCTCAGCTCGTGGGCGAGCCGCTGCTCGTCCGCACCGGCGACCGTCGGCGCATAGGCGCTCCAGGCCGCCGCGAAGGCCTTCGCCGCCCGGGCGGCCTGCTCACGATAACCCCGACGCGTCGCCTCGGACGGGGCGTTGTGGGCCAGCAGATCGAGGGCGCGCAGCTCCTGGCTCAGCTGCTTCATCGTCCCGAGGATCGTCAACGCCTTGACCTCGCCGGCCAGCGCCCGGCCGACGGCATTGATCGTGCCGATACGCGCGATCGAGAAGGCTCCGGTCCCGGCAGAGAGGCCGAACAGAAGGAGGGTCGTGCCGATGATGATGACGCGCAAACTGGAGATAGACGTCCGAGCAGATTTGATTTTCTCGAGAGACATTCAGCCAGGTACCGACGCAGCGGAACGTCTTATCTAAATGACCGACCCCAGGAGCGCAAATTTTGTTCGACTAATGATACATTTGGATCAGCTACGTCACATCCAATCCGCACATATACTATCTGCGGACCCAAAATAGTTTTCGGGATCAGCATGTACGATTCGCTTCGATCGAGCCCGATTCGATCGTTCCCGCGAGGAGAGACCGAGTGATCGGCCGCCCACGGCATCGCCAGACCCCGACGCCGGCGCGACGACCGGGTGACGAAGTTGGGCTGACGGCGCGCCGCCCGCACGTGGCTTCCGGCCTTCCAGTGCCTCGGCATGGGGTGCGACTGTCCGCGGCCGGCGCGACGCGCCATCGAACCCTGGGACGGAGCAGCCTCAGAGCGGCCGCGACCGCCGCCCGAGCCACATCAAGCCAGCCCGTGCCATCCACGAACGGACAAACGATTCGACGGTGACGAGTCCCGCGGCGATCCCCCCGGGACGGCGCTGCCGACGTCAGCGTCACGCCGGGGACCGCGCAGCGGCCTGTCGCGGGCGACGCCACGCGGACTCACCTTCCGCCGCATCCGATCTCCCGTACCGTCCCCCGTGCGAGATATCGGCGGCAACGGGCCGGCGAGGGCCGGGGAACGGCAAGTCGCGACGCGGCACGGGCCGGCTGCACGTGGGTCAGAACTGCCACAGCGGCATGAATTCAGAACGATACGATGTCTTCGAGAAGCCCCAGACGGGATCCAACATCTTGTCCAAGGCCTCCTGGGACAATCTCGCGATCCGCGCACGATGCTCGGCCGGGACGTCCGGGTGCTTGAGGATATCGAGGCAGGTCTGCAGGGCCGCCCGATACTGGCCCGTGCAGTACGCGTTGACGGCATACTCGTCCTGCAGACCGTAAGCGTAGATCCACGGCTGGAGGAACAGCGCGTCGGCCGGCATGCGCAGACGCAAGCCGGCCTCCGCGTAATGCAGACCCTTCACGTAGTTGCGACGTTCCCTGCAATACCGGCTGGCGCCGTGGCGGGCCTCCGCGCGCTCCGGACAGATCGCGATCGCCCGGTCATAGACGGCGAGGGTCGCGCCCTCAGGCTCGTCGAAGCCCTCCATGATATAGGCGGAGCTCAGGAGACTGATGTAGACCTCCTCATGCCAGAACCCGAGTTCGGCGCGCTTCATGTACAGTTCAAGCGCCTTCCGCCGATCACCACGATCCCGGTAGCTCTGGGCGAGGTAGAACGTGTACCGGGAGATCAGAGCCGGATCCTTCTCGGTGGCGAGGGCCTTCTCGAGAACCGCGACGTCGCTGTCGTACGTGGATCTGTCGCGGTGCCGCGCGCCGTCCTCGCCGCGCCGCATCGCGAGGGGGAGGGTTGCCGTCCCGGACGCCCCTTCGCAGGCGAGGAACTCGTGCAGCACGCCGCGGTAGCGCCAGGGATAGGCGTTATCGACCAACTGAATCCGCGTGTAACGGGTGAAACTATCCAGGATCGTGAAGACGTAGCCCGGCGCATCGAGCCTCGGCATCGTGAAGCCTGCCGGGATGACGAGTTCGTCGTCGGCGTCGATGATCAGTGAATAGTGACCGTGCGGCCGCGCCAGCGTCAGCGCCTCGCTTCGGTTGAAGGCGAAATCGACCCAGGGGCGCTCCACGAGGCGGCCGGGCAAGCCGTCCATGGCGGCCCGGATCACGTCCTGCGTCCCGTCCGACGATCCGGTGTCGACGATCACCCAATGATCAATGATCGGCCGGACCGAGTCGAGACACCGACGGATAACGTGCGCCTCATTCTTGACGATCATCGAGAGGCAAATCTTTTGGTCTGAAACATTCATCGTCCGACAGTTCCAAAAAACCCAGATATGGTCACAACCCTGGGCTTATGGACCGGATTTTATCTTCCGATCAAACTGATTGCAAACGTCTCCCATGACGCGGTCAGCATATACAGACACATATATATTGATAAATACCATACAATATTAGCGCCATTTTCTTTAAATCAAAATTCATGACCGAGCTTTGTCAAAACCTAGGGATGAAACAATTTTTTTAATCCTACCGGAGAGTCAGCTTCGTCCCGTGGTTCTCGCCGGCTATGAAGGCCGCCGGCCGGCTGTTTCGAGCCCGCGGATCAGCCCCGCGCGCTGCGTCAGACCGCCGCGAGACCGCAGCTCCGGGAGAACCGTGACGCCGGCAACGCCGCGCCGAGCAGACGGTCGGCGCACGGGCCCGCCCGTCGGCACAGTTGACCCCCATTCGTCGAGGCGTGATGCTTTCCCGGGCGTCGCCAGTATCCTCTGAGCCGCCCACCGTCAGAGCGTTTCCCGCGGAGTAGGCCTGCATGGCAGAGGCTGACGACATGGCGGCTCGCCTCGCGCGGCTGGAGGCCGATAATGCGCGCCTGCGCCGCCTCCTGGATACGACGGGCACACCCGACGGACTGCGCCACGGCCTGCGCGACACAATGGCGATGCTGCGGGCGGTTCTGCGCCTCTCAGCCGAGACGGCGGAGAGCGTCGAGGGCTACGCGACCCACCTCGAAGGACGGCTCGACGCCATCGCGCGGGTCCGGGTCGCCACCGACACGTTCGGCGACGTCAACCTGCACACGTTGATCTCGGACGAGCTGATGATTCACCTCATCCGCGAGGGAGAACAGGCGGCGCTGTCCGGGCCATCGGTGAAGCTCCGGCCGAAGGCCGCGCAACTGCTGGCGCTCGCGATCCACGAACTCTCGAGCAACGCCGTCGAGCACGGAGTCTTCGGCCGCGCCGGGGGCGAGGTCGATGTGGCGTGGGTGGTGGAGGGCGACGACCCGAAGGGCCCGGGCGTCCTGAGCCTCGTCTGGAACGAGACGGGCGGCTCCGGCATCGCCCCGCCGACGCGGCAGGGCTTCGGCATGCAGGTCCTGAACGACATGCTGAACTACGAGCTCGGCGCCCGCGTCGCCCTCGCCTTCGAGCCCGACGGGTTGCGCTGCACCGTGACGTTTCCCCTCGTTTCCCGGGTGGGACGCGTCGTCGACGAGACCGGCGCCGAGGAGAACGGCGAGGCGGACTGAGACTTCAGACCCGCTCAGGCGAGGGCGTGCGAGGCCTCGCGCACCTGCCGGGTGGCATGGTCGACCCGTTCGCTCGCCTGGGCGATGGTGTCCATACCGGACGAGATCGCCGAAACGCCCTGCGACGCGGCCCGCATGCTGCCGGACATCTCCCGCGTCACCGCCGACTGCTCCTCCACCGCCGCCGCGATGGTGGAGGACACTTGGCTCAGCGTGCTGATCGTGCCCTGGATGATGCCGATGGCGTCGACCGCTTCGCGGGTCGCCGACTGGGTCGACGCGATCTGCCCGCGGATCTGGTCGGTCGCCCGGCCGGTCTGCTCGGCCAGGGTCTTGACCTCGCTGGCGACCACCGCGAAGCCGCGCCCCGCCTCGCCCGCGCGGGCCGCCTCGATCGTGGCGTTCAGGGCCAGCAGGTTGGTCTGCGCGGCGATGCCGGAGATCAGCCCGACCACGTCGCCGATCTGCGTGGCCTGCTCGCTGAGGCCGGCGACGATGCGTCCGGTGCGCTGCGCCTGATCGACCGCCTGACCGGCAATCCCCGCGGCGTGGCTCACCTGCTGGCTGATCTCGTCCACCGAGACGGACAGCTGCTCCGCGCCGGATGCCACGGACCGAATGTCGTCGGAGACCCGACCGACCGTGGCCGCCGCCTCGCCCGTCTGCCGCGTGACATCCGCGACGGCGTGACCGATGGCATCGAGGTCATGGCCGATCGCCCGCTGGGTCTCCGCCCGGCGCTGTCGCTCGTTGACCTGCACGGTGATGTCGGTGGCGAACTTCACGACCCGGACGGGCCGGCCGTCGGCATCGGTGATCGGGTTGTAGGTCGCCTGGATCCAGACCTCCCGGCCGCCCTTGGCGAGGCGCTTGTACGCGCCGGACTGGTATTCGCCGCGGGCCAGCGCAGCCCAGAAGGCGCGGTAAGCCTCGCTGGCACGATCCGCTTCGCTGACGAAGATGCCGTGGTGGCGACCGACGATCTCGTCGAGGCGGTACCCGACCGCGTCGAGGAAGTTCTGGTTGGCACTCAGCACGGTTCCGTCCAGGCCGAAGGCGATGACCGCCTGGGAGCGGTGCAGCGCGGAGATCTGCCCTTCGAGATCCAGGGAGCGCAACTTGTGCGCCGTGATGTCGGTGGCGAACTTCACGATCTTGACCGGCGCCCCGGTCGCGTCGAGCACCGGGTTGTAGCTCGCCTGGATCCAGACTTCCCGGCCGCCCTTGGCGATGCGCTTGTACTCGGCGGTCTGGAACTCGCCGCGCCGCAGCCGCTCCCAGAACTGTCGATAGGCCTCGCTCTCCCGGTGGCCCGGCTCGACGAACAGACCGTGATGGCGGCCTCTTATCTCCTCCAGCGTGTAGCCCATCGCCCCGAGGAAGTTCTGGTTGGCATCCAGGATGGTGCCGTCCAGCGCGAACTCGATCGTGGCGAGCGATCGACTCAGCGCGGCCAGCTTGGCATGCTGGTCTCGGCGGCTCCTCAAGCGCGCGAACATGGCTTCCTCCAAGTATTTGAGCGTTCTACGCGATAGAGCGCGCGCTTTTTCGAACCGATCAGATCTGCGATGTAAATTTCAGTAGCGACTGGATTGATGCAGACCGCCACGCAGCTGACCCGACCCGTTTCACATCGGATCTATCAGATGGTGCCTTGAACAACAGTTAAGACGCCCGATCTGATCTTGGGCGCCCACGTAAACTTGCGCCAACGGTTGTGTAGCGCCCCGTTTCAACGCATCTGGAGATTGCAAGACCTTAGCGCATGTTGTTAAATATCGCCCACCTGTGGTTGCATATCCAAGTTTGGACGCATCCGACGGTCCGTCGGAAGACGGGCTGCGACATTTTCAGCGGCTGCGACTGACCGTCGCCTCGATCCGACCGTAGGGTTCATCGGTCGGCAGGAAGACGGCGCCCGCATTCGCGAGCCCGAACGGCTTGAGGTCGACGGGGAGGTAGTGCTTGTTGGGCATGACGAAGGTGATGGCCGCGAGATCCGCGACCTCGGCGAGCACTGCTTCGCCCATCCGGTACATGCTGTCCTGCACACCTCGACTGTACGTGGTGCCGAATACCGTCAGCATGGTCGCCAGGATCCGGGCATTCGCCGCGGCGTAGTCCGGCGGGGTGCCCGACCACGTCCAGGTCGCGTCCATGCTGGTCGCGGCGATGCGATCCTCCGTGTCGGGCAGGGTGCGGTATCCGTCATCGACGAAGCCGGACCAGCCGGACTGCGTCGTCTTCATGAAGGTGAAACCGCGCAGCCCCGAATGCAGGGACGAGCCCGCCCGGCTCGCCCCCAGCCCGACGAAGCCGAAGCCGTTGCCGTCGCGCGTGAAGGTGTGTCCGTGCGGCACGCCGTCGACGAGGTGCCGCTTCCACCGGGTCTCCTCGGCCTCGATCGAGACCGCCTCCACTTGCGGATAGGTATCGAGCAGCACCTGCGCCACGGCGGTGACGAAGCCCTCGGCATCGGCGGCGAGGTGGCGGGCCGCGGTGACGTTGACGATGTTCTTCACGCTGTCGGTGGCGATGCAGGCGCGATTGTCGCCCGCGGTCCAGGCTGCGTCGAAGTCGCCGGTCAACATCACGGAGAGCGTCAGCTCGCGCGGAACATGGTGGTCGCCGTCGCGGGCGAGGCGCAGCACCCGAACCCGTTCCTTGCCGTAGCGGGACGCGATCAGGGGCATGGGGATCTCCTCGGCAAACCGCGGCACGGACGATGCGTGAGCTTAGGGCCTGGGTGGCGGCGGCTCCAAGACCGGTTGGCGTGCGACTTGACCGCGGCCGTCGGCCGGTCCGCATACTGCCCGGCTCGGACGCGTGATTCCGGTTCAGGAGAGAGCATGGACCTGAACACCATCGAAGCCATCCTTCAGCCGCGCAGCCGGGGCGAGCTGCCGGCGTGGCGGGACGGCGATGCGTGCCTGGGCGGCGGTACGTGGCTGTTCTCCGAGCCGCAACCCGCGACGCGGCGTCTCCTCGACCTCGCGAGCCTCGGCTGGCCGCCGCACACCATCACCGCGGACGGCCTGACCCTCGCGGCGACCTGCACGATCGCGCAGCTCGACCGGCTGGCGCTGCCCCCGGCCTGGATCGCCGCCCCGCTCATAGGGCAGTGCTGCCGGGCCCTGCTCGGCTCCTTCAAGATCTGGAACACCGCCACCGTGGGCGGCAACCTGTGCCTGGCCCTCCCGGCCGGGCCGATGATCGCGCTCGCCACCGCCCTGGAGGCGACCTGCACGATCTGGTCCCCGGGCGGGGGCGAGCGGGGCCTCGCCACGACGGAGTTCGTCCTCGGTCCGCGGCACACGATCCTGCAACCGGGCGAGATTCTCCGGGACGTGCGGATCCCGGCGGTGGCCCTCGCGCGCCGCACGGCGTTCCGCCGCACCAGCCTCAGCGCGAACGGGCGATCGGGAGCGCTGCTGATCGGGACCCGCGATGCGGACGGCGCCTTCGCGCTCACCGTCACGGCCTCGGTGCGGCGGCCGTTGCGCCTCACTTTCGAGGGGCTGCCCGGGCCCGCGGCCCTGGCGCGGGCCATCGACGACGCGATCCCGGAGGCGCTCTATCACGACGACGTGCACGGTCGGCCGGACTGGCGCCGTCACGTCACCCGGCACCTCGCCGACGAGATCCGCGCCGCGCTCGGCGACGCACCGGCCGACGAGATCCACGCGGCGCTCGGCGCCGCACCGGCCGAGGGAGCCGGCCCGTGAGGCTTACCGTCAACGGGCACGTCCATGACGGCGCGGCTCGGCCCGGGCAGTGCCTGCGCACGTTCCTGCGCGAGGCCGGCTGGTTCGGCGTCAAGAGGGGCTGCGATGCAGGCGATTGCGGCGCCTGCACGGTCCATCTCGACGGCGAACCGGTGCAGAGCTGCCTGATCCCGGTCTTCCGCGCCGAGGGACGCAGCGTCACCACCATCGAGGGGCTCGCAGGACCGTGCCGACCCGGGGATGCCGAGGCCCCGGCGCTCCACCCGGTGCAGGCCGCCTTCCTGGCGGCGCAGGGCTTCCAGTGCGGCTTCTGCACGGCCGGCATGATCATGACGGTTGCCTGCCTCGACCAGGGACAGAGGCAGGATCTCGGCACCGCCCTCAAGGGCAACCTGTGTCGCTGCACCGGCTATCGCGCCGTCCGGGATGCCGTCGCGGGGATCGCGCAGGCAGATCAATGGTGCGGAGCGGGTGACCCTGTGGGACAGAACCTGCCGGCACCGGCGGCGCCCGCCGTGGTGCGCGGGCAAGCCCGGTTCACCTTCGATAGCGCGGCCGACGCGGCGCTGCACCTCAAGGTGCTGCGATCGCCCCACGCCCATGCCCGGGTCACGGCGATCGACGCGTCGGCGGCGCTCGCGATCCCGGGAATCGTGGCGGTGCTCACGCACGCGGACGCGCCGCAGCGCCGGTTCTCCACCGCCCGCCATCAGGACCCCCGCGACGACGCCGCCGACACCCTCGTCCTCGACCCGATCCTGCGGTTCGTCGGCCAGAGGGTCGCCGCGGTGGTCGCGGAGACCGAGGCCGCCGCCGAGGCCGGCTGCCGGGCGCTCCGCGTGCGCTACGACCTGCGTCCCGCGCTCCTGGATCCGGCCCGGGCGCTTCTGCCCGACGCGCCCCGCGTCCACGATCCCGCCGACCGCCCGGAGGGGGATCCGCAGGCCGGCGCAGGCCACCCGAACCTCGCCGCCGAGGTCCGGGGCGAGGTCGGCGCCGTGGATGTTGGCTTCGCGCGGGCCGACTTCGTCTACGCGCAGACCTTCCAGTCGCAGCGCCTGCAGCACGCCGCCCTGGAGACGCACGGCTGCGTCGGCTGGCGCGATCCGGACGGGCGGCTGACCCTGCGCACGAGCAGCCAAGTGCCCTTCCTGACCCGGGACGCCCTGTGCGCGCTGTTCGACCTGGAGCGGGATTCCGTGCGCGTCGTCTGCGGTCGCGTCGGCGGCGGCTTCGGCGGCAAGCAGGAGATGCTCACCGAGGATCTCGTCGCCCTGGCGGTCCTGCGCACCGGCCGTCCCGTGCGCTGGGAGCTGACCCGGCAGGAGCAGTTCATCGCGACGCCGACGCGCCACCCGATGCGCGTCGGCGTCAAGGTCGGCGCACGCCGGGACGGCACCCTGACGGCGCTCAGCCTCGACGTGCTGGCCGACACGGGCGCCTACGCCAACCACGCGGGCGGCGTGCTCCATCACGGCTGCAACGAGGTTCTGGCCGCCTATGCCTGCCCGAACAAGCGGGTCACGGGCCGCGCGGTCTACACCAACACGCTGCCGGCGGGCGCCTTCCGGGGCTACGGCCTGAGCCAGACGATCTTCGCGCTGGAATCCGCCCTCGACGAGGTCGCCCGCGCCCTCGGGATCGATCCCTTCACCCTGCGCCGGATCAACGCCGTGAAGCCCGGCGACCCGCTGGTCGCGCACAGCCTCGCCCCGCACGACGTCCAGTACGGCAGCTACGGGCTCGATCAGTGCCTGTCCCTGGTGGAGGACGCGCTCAAGGCCGATCCCGGACCGGAGCCGGAGCCCGGCTGGTGCGCGGGCTCCGGCATGGCGATGGCGATGATCGACACGATCCCGCCTCGCGGGCATCACGCCGAGGCGCGGGCGAGCCTCGCCGTCGACGGCAGTGTCACCATCCGGGTGGGCACGGCCGAATTCGGCAACGGCACCAGCACCGTGCACCGGCAGATCGCCGGCTCGGCGCTCGGCATCGCGCCGGAGCGCGTGCGCATCGTGGGCGCCGACACCGACGCGGTCGGCCACGATACGGGCGCCTACGGCAGCACCGGCATCGTGGTGGCGGGCCTCGCGACCCTGCGCGCCGCCGAGGCCCTGCTGAATCGGATCCGCGGCCGCGCCTCGGAGCTCACCGGCGCGGCGCCGACGGCGTGTCGGCTGGCCGGCGCGGCGGTCGAGACGCCGGTGGCAGCGGTTCCGCTCGCGGCGATCGGCCCGCTGGAGGCGAGCGGCCGGGCCGACGGCAGCCCGCGCTCGGTGGCGTTCAACGTCCAGGCCTTCCGGGTGGCCGTCCACCCGGTGAGCGGCGAGGTCCGCATCCTCCGGAGCATCCACGCCGCCGATGCCGGGCGCGTGATCAACCCGATGCAGTGCCGCGGCCAGGTCGAGGGCGGCGTGGCACAGGCGATCGGCGCCGCGCTCTACGAGGATCTCACGCTGGACGACGGCGGCCGGGTCGTCACCCAGACGTTCCGCGACTATCACATCCCGACCTGCGCCGACGTTCCGGAGACCGAGGTCCTGTTCGCCGACACGTATGACAGCGTGGGGCCGCTCGGCGCCAAATCCATGAGCGAATCGCCGTTCAACCCGGTCGCGGCGGCGCTCGGCAACGCCATCCGCGACGCCACCGGCGCCCGGCTCACGGCGACGCCGTTCGCGGCCGACCGGATCTACCGGGCCGTGGCCGGCAGCTTGGCGGGCGGCCTGGCGGAAACGCTGTGACGGAGGCGCGGCCCGCGGACCCGGCGCGGATGTCCGGCCTGCGCGGCCTCCTGGAGCGCAGGTTCCGGCTGGCGGAGCACGGCACGACCGTCCGTACGGAGGTGCTGGCCGGGCTGACGACCTTCCTGACGATGGCCTACATCGTCTTCATCAACCCGAGCATCCTGGCGGAGGCCGGCATGCCCCGGGGGGCGGTCTTCGTGGCGACCTGCCTCGTGTCGGCCCTGGGCTCGCTGATCATGGCGCTCAGCGCCAACTACCCGATCGCCCTGGCCCCCGGCATGGGGCTCAACGCCTACTTCACCTACGTGGTGGTCCAGGGGCTGGGCTTCACGTGGCAGGCCGCCCTCGGAGCGGTGTTCATCTCCGGCCTGTGCTTCCTGATCGTCACCCTGACGGGCCTGCGCGCGCTCATCGTCGACGGGATCCCGCGTTCGATGCGCGTCGCGATGACCGTGGGGATCGGCCTGTTCCTGGCGATCATCGCCCTCAAGAACGCCGGTCTCGTCGTGGCGAGCCCGGCGACCCTCGTCACCCTGGGCGACCTGCACAAGCCCGAGGCGGTGCTGGCGGTGATCGGCTTCCTGATGGTCGCCGTCCTGTCCGCCCGGAAGGTGCGGGCGGCCCTGCTCGCCAGTATCCTCACCGTCACGGCGCTGAGCTTCGGGATGACGGACAACGCCTTCCAGGGGATCGTCGCCCTGCCGCCCTCGATCGCCCCGACCCTGTTCGCCCTCGACGTGCCGGCCGCCCTGTCGGCAGGCCTGCTCAACGTGATCCTCGTGCTGTTCCTGGTCGAGCTGTTCGACGCTACCGGCACGCTGATGGCGGTGGCGAGCCGCGCCGGGCTGCTGACCGAGGGCCGGATGCGCCGGCTCGACCGGGCGCTGATGGCCGATTCGGTCTCGGTCTTCGCGGGCTCGCTGCTCGGCACATCGAGCGCGACAGCCTACCTCGAGAGCGCCTCCGGCGTGGAGGAGGGCGGCCGCACCGGCCTGACCGCCGCCACCGTGGCGCTGCTGTTCCTCGCCTGCCTGTTCCTCGCCCCGCTGGCCGCGGCGGTGCCGCCCTACGCCACGGCGCCGGCCCTGTTCTACGTGGCCTGCCTGATGATCCGGGAGCTGGTGGCGCTCGACTGGGATGACCGCACCGAGGCGATCCCCGCCTGCGTCACGGCGCTGTTCATGCCGTTCACCTACTCGATCGCCACCGGCGTCTCGTTCGGCTTCATCACCTACGCGGTGCTGAAGCTGCTGGCCGGGCGGGCCCGTGAGGTGAAGCCGGTGGTCTGGGTGATCGCGGCCGTGTTCCTGTTCAAGCTCGTGGAGACGGGCGGGGCGCATTGAGCCACCGGCCCGGCCGCGCCGGCCCCGAGCGGAAGGCGAGCGTCAGGCGGCGATGCCCTCGGCGGCGCCGCGAGCCGGAACCGGCAGGGTGACGGTGAAGCCGGCCCCGCGGCGATCGGGGCGGTTGCCGGCTGTGACGGTCCCGCCCATCGCCTCGACGAAGCCGCGTGCGATGGCGAGCCCCAGCCCCGTGCCGGCCCGGACCCGGTCGCCCTTCTGGACGCGGTAGAACTTGTCGAAGATCCGCTCGGCATCCGCCCCGGACAGGCCGTCGCCCTCGTCCAGCACCCGGATTGTCACGGACTCGCCCTCGCGCGCGGCCCGTAGGGTCACGGTCGAGCCCGCCGGCGCGTATTTGGCGGCGTTGTCGAGCAGGTTGACCAGGACCTGCTCGAACAGGACCGGATCGAGGGCGAGGGGCGGCAGGTCCGGCGCGACCTCGACCGCCACCGCATGCCCGGCCAGGATCTTGTCGGTCCGGCGCAGGGCTGTATCGATCGTCTCGGCGACGTCCTGGGCGGACAGGTTCGGCGCCACCGCGCCGGCCTCCAGGCGGGTCATGTCCAGCAGGTTGGCGATGAAGCGGTTGAGGCGCTCCGCCTCGCCGATGACGGTCCCGAGCAGCTCCGCCTTCGCGTCGGGCGCGAGGGCCGCGTCGAGGTCGCGCAGGGTGCTGGCCGCGCCCAGCACGGAGGCGAGCGGCGTGCGCAGGTCATGGCTGATCGAGGTGAGCAGCGCCTGGCGCAGCCGGTCGGTCTCGGCGGCCCGCTCGGCCCGGTCGAGATCCTCGACGAGGCGCACGCGCTCGATGGCGAGCGCGCCCATGTCGGCGAGCGCATCGAGCAGGCGCCGGCCCTCCGGCGTCAGGATCGGACCAGCGCCGTCGGCGTCGAGGCCGATCACCCCGATCGTGCCCCGGCCGGTGCGCATCGGCAGGAACAGGCGCTTGGCGCCCGGCAGCGTGTCGGCGCAGCGGCCGGCCGGACGCTCGTTGTCGAAGGCCCATTGTGCCGCCGCCACGTCGGCCTCGTCGAGCCTGTCCTCGGGCGGATAGCCGGCCATGACCGTCACGGCCTTGCCGTCGGGGAGGAGGAGGACGACGCGGACCTTCAGCATCGCGGCGACCTGGGCGCTCGTGGCCCAGAGCACGTCGTCGAGGGTACCGCAGGCGGCGAGCTTCCGGGAGAAGCCGAACAGGCGCTCGGTGGCCCGGGCTCGGCCCTGGCTGACCACGGCGACCCGGCGGGCGCGGGCGGCCAGATTCGAGACCAGCACCGCCACGAGCGTGAACAGCAGGAACGCGGCGACGTTGGTCGGGTCGGCGATCGTGAGGGTGTAGACCGGCGGCAGGAAGAAGAAGTTGTAGGCGAGCGAAGCCGCCACCACGCTGGCGAGGGCCGGGCCGAGCCCCCAGCGCACCGCGACCGACACGACCGCGGTGAGCAGGAACAGGTCGGCGTTCTCGACGCCCGCGTAGGGCTGGGCCAGGATGGCGCTCGCCAGGCCGGCCGCGATCGCGGCGAGCGCCCCGGCATAGGGACCGAGGCTGAAGCCGCGGCGCGGTGCGGCCATCGTGATCGCGCGGCGCGTCTGCCTGTCGGCGGGCGCCGCTTCCCCCGGAACCACGTGCACACTGATGTTGCCGCTGTCGCGCAGCAGGTCGTGGACCACCGAGCCGTGCAGCAGTTCGAACAGCCGCGACCGGTTCGCCTTGCCCACCACGATGTGGTTCACGTTGGCCGAACGGGCATAGGCCAGGGCGTCGTCCGCGATCCGGCGGCCACCCGGGAGGGTGACGGCATCGCCCCCGAGCCGGTCGGCCAGGCGCAGGGCCTCGGCGATCCGATCGCGCTGCGCCTCGCGCAGGGACATCGTGCGCGCGCCCTCGATGGAGAGCGCCGTCCAGGGCGCGTGCAGGCGGTCGGCGAGCCGCTTGGTGTAGCGGACGAGGCCGGCGGAGCGCGGATCCTCGTTCACGCAGACCAGCACCCGCTCGCCCGCCGCCCAGGGCCCCGGGATGGCGTTGGCCCGCATGTGGCCGAGCAGCTCGTCATCGACGCGATCGGCCGTGCGCCGAAGCGCCAGTTCGCGCAGGGCCGTGAGGTTGCCGCGCGAGAAGTAGTGCTTCAACGCGCGCTCGGCGTTGGTCGGAACGTAGACCTTTCCGTCCTTGAGGCGCTGGATCAGGTCGTCGGGGTTGAGATCCACCACCTCGATGTCGTCGGCCCGGTCGAGCACGCCGTCCGGGACCGTCTCGCGAACCCGGATACGGGTGATCGACGCGACCACGTCGTTGAGGCTCTCGACGTGCTGGATGTTCAGCGTCGTCAGGACGTCGATGCCGGCGTCGAGCAGCTCCTCGACATCCTGGTAGCGCTTCGGGTGGCGTGAGCCCGGCGCGTTGGTGTGGGCGAGTTCGTCGACGAGGGCCAGGGCCGGGCGCCGGGCCAGCAACGCGTCGAGATCCATCTCGTCGAGGACGGTGCCGTGATACGCCACCGGGCGGCGGGCTACCGTCTCCAACCCGTCGAGCAGAGCCTCGGTCTCGGCCCGGGCATGGGTCTCGACGACGCCGACCACCACGTCGATTCCGGCCTTCAGCCGGGCGCGACCGATGGTGAGCATCTCGTAGGTCTTGCCGACACCGGGCGCCGCGCCGAGGAAGACCTTGAGCCGGCCGCGGGTCCGCTCCTCCCGACGCGCCGCCTCGAGGAGCGCTTCGGGGGAGGGGCGGTTCGGGTCGCGTCCGGTCTCGGGCATGATTCTCCACGGCGCGCCTGTTCGGCTCCGTCACGCCCCCGGCGACCGCATCCTGTGGGGCCGACGGCGAACGGAGCCCTCGACGGAGGCCTCCGGCCGCCGCGCGATCCCGGAACGCCTCCGTCGGCGCGACCGGCGCGACGTCACAGGATGCGGTCGCGGGTAAGCGGTGTCCACATCTCACGATTCCGCCGCACCGGGACCGGGCGACAGGATCGCGATCCCACGCGGGAGCGGACCGGACCCCGCTCGCCTTCAGCGGCGGGCGAGCTCGTCCAGCGCGAGGTTCAGCGCCAACACGTTGACGCGCGGCTCGCCGAGGATGCCGAACGTGCGGCCCGCGATGCGGGACGTCACGAAATCGCGCAGGCGGTCCTCCGGGACGTGGCGGTCCCCGGCGACGCGGGGAACCTGGAAATAGGCCGCCTCGGGCGAGATGTCCGGGTCGAGGCCGGATCCGCTGGTGGTCACGAGGTTCACGGGCACCGGGGTCTTCGCGTTCTCGGCCTTCAGCGCCTCGAGGTCGCCCCTGACCCGCTCGGCCAGCGCCGCGCTGGTGGGCCCGAGGTTCGAGCCCGACGAGTTGGCGGCGTTGTAGGGCGCCGGCACCGTCTTGGAGGCATCGGCGGGGTCCGGGGCCGTGGTGGCCGAGGGCCTTCCGTGGAAGTAGCCGGCACCCGTGAAGCTCTGACCGATCAGGCTGGATCCGACGACCCTGCCGTCGCGCTCGATCAGGCTACCGGCGGCCTTGGCGGGGAAGAGGGCCCCGGCGAGGCCCGTCATGGCGAGGGGGTAGGCGAGGCCGGTGATCACCGTCAGCGCGGTGAGCAGCACCAGAGCGGGGCGAAGCTGGTTCGGCATGGGCGGTCTCCGGGACCTTACGCGAGATGGAGGGCGGTGACGGCGAGGTCGATGGCCTTGATGGCGACGAAGGGCACGAGGACGCCGCCGAGGCCGTAGATCAGGAGGTTGCGCCGCAGCAGCGCGGCGGCGCCGACGGCGCGATAGGTCACGCCGCGCAGGGCCAGCGGGATCAGCGCCACGATGATCAGCGCGTTGAAGATGATCGCCGACAGGATCGCGCTCTGCGGCGAGGCCAAGTGCATGACGTTGAGCGCCTGGAGCTGCGGATAGAGCCCCAGGAACATCGCCGGGATGATGGCGAAGTACTTGGCCACGTCGTTGGCGATGGAGAATGTCGTCAGCGCGCCGCGGGTCATCAGCAGCTGCTTGCCGATGCCGACGATCTCGATGAGCTTGGTCGGGTCGCTGTCGAGGTCGACCATGTTGCCGGCCTCGCGGGCCGCCACCGTGCCGGTGTTCATGGCGACGCCGACATCGGCCTGGGCGAGCGCGGGCGCGTCGTTGGTACCGTCGCCGCACATGGCGACGAGCTTGCCCTGCGCCTGTTCCTTCCGGATCAGCGCGAGCTTGTCCTCGGGGGTGGCCTGGGCGAGGAAGTCGTCCACCCCGGCCTCGGCCGCGATGGCGGCCGCGGTCATCGGGTTGTCGCCGGTGATCATCACCGTGCGGATGCCCATCTGGCGCAGCTCCGCGAAGCGCTCGCGGATGCCGCCCTTCACGATGTCCTTCAGGTAGACGATCCCGAGCAGCCGCCCGTCGCGGGCGACCGCGAGCGGGGTGCCGCCGGCCCTGGCGATCGCCTCCGCGATGGCGCGGGTTTCCGTGGCGGCGGCCGTCTCCGGGTCCGGCCGGAAGGCCAGAGCGGCGTTCGAGCCCCGGCTCGCCATGGGCGCCCCGGACAGGGAGGCGATCACCGCGTCGACCGCGCCCTTGCGGATCGACGCGGTCTCCAGATCGACGCCGGACATGCGCGACTGTGCGGTGAACGGCACGAAGCTGGCGTTGAGCGCGGCCATGTCGCGGGCGCGGATGCCGTACTTCTCCTTGGCGAGCACCACGATCGAGCGGCCTTCCGGCGTCTCGTCCGCCAGGGAGGCGAGTTGCGCCGCGTCGGCCAGTTCCTGCTCGGTGACGCCGGAGACCGGGCGGAACTCGGTGGCCTGCCGGTTGCCCAGGGTGATGGTGCCGGTCTTGTCGAGGAGCAGCGTGTCGACGTCGCCCGCCGCCTCGACAGCCCGGCCCGACATGGCGAGGACGTTGAAGCGCACCAAGCGGTCCATGCCGGCGATGCCGATCGCCGACAGCAGCGCGCCGATGGTCGTCGGGATCAGCGTGACGAACAGGGCCACCAGCACGATCACCGGGATCGCACCGCCGGCGTAGCTCGCGAAGCTCGGGATCGAGGCCACCGCGAAGACGAACACGATGGTCAGCCCGGCGAGCAGGATGTTCAGGGCGATCTCGTTCGGCGTCTTCTGGCGCGCGGCGCCCTCGACCAGGGCGATCATGCGGTCCACGAAGGTCGAGCCGGCGGCAGCGGTGATGCGGACCTTGATGGTGTCGGAGAGGACCTGCGTTCCGCCCGTGACGGCCGAGCGGTCGCCGCCGGATTCGCGGATCACCGGGGCGGACTCGCCCGTGATGGCGGCCTCGTTCACGGAGGCCACGCCCGCGATCACCTCGCCGTCGGAGGGGATCAGGTCGCCGGCCTCCACGAGGACGACGTCGCCGACCTTCAGGGCGGTGCCGGGCACCGTCTCGTAGGTCGCGCCGGGGCCCTTGAGGCGCTTGGCCGTCATCTCGGTGCGGGTGCGCCGCAGGCTGTCGGCCTGGGCCTTGCCGCGGCCCTCGGCGAGCGCCTCGGCGAAGTTGGCGAAGATCAGGGTGAACCAGAGCCAGAGGATGATCTGGCCGGAGAATGCGAGGTCGCTGCCGCCGGCGACGAGGTCGCGGGCGAACAGGACCGTGGTCAGCGCCGCCACGACCTCGACCACGAACATGACCGGGTTGCGGATCATGGCGCGGGGATCGAGCTTCCTGACGGAGCCGAGGAGGGCCGGCCCGATCAGGGCGGCGCTGAACAGGGATGATGTCTGACGCGACATGGGGGATGTCCGGAAGGGATGGGGAACTCGGCGCCGCGCGCCGGGCACTGTCGGGATCAGGAGGCCAGCCTGCCGGCCGTCAGCGCGTAGGCGGCCAGCAGGGCGAAGCCGCCGAGCAGCACCACGCCGAGGAGCGCCAGAACGAGGTCGGAGGTCCGCACCGGCTGGGACGCGGCGCGGTCGCGCCGCCGTGGTTGCCGGCGCAGCGCGAGGTGGTGGCGCGGCAGACGCCGGGCGGGGAGGGCGCGGGGCATCTCAGCCCCCCGTCGCGAAGGTCTGGCCGGCCGCGCCCGCGAGGTGCTCGACCACGGGGCCCAGCGCCAGTGACGGGAAGAAGGTCAGGCCGCCGATGATCAGGATCACGCCGACGAGGAGCCCGACGAACAGGCCGCCATGGGTCGGGAACGTGCCCGCGGAGGCCGGAACCGTCTTCTTGGCCGCGAGCGAACCCGCGATCGCCAGGACCGGGATCTTCACGAAGAACCGCCCGACCAGCATGCCGATGGCCAGGGTGCTGTTGTAGAACAGCGTGTTGGCCGACAGACCGCCGAAGGCCGATCCGTTGTTGGCCGCCGCCGACGTGTAGGCGTAGAGGATCTCGGTGAAGCCGTGCGGGCCGGCATTGGCCGGGCCGGCGAGACCCGCCGGCAGCACGGTGGCGAGCGCCGTGAAGCCCAGCATCATCAGCGGCAGGCAGAGGATGCCGAGCATGGCCATCTTCACCTCCTTCGCCTCGATCTTCTTGCCGAGATATTCGGGGGTGCGGCCGACCATCAGGCCCGCCACGAAGATCGCCACGATCACGAAGATCAGCATGCCGTACAGGCCGGCGCCGACGCCACCGATGATGATCTCGCCGAGCTGCATGTTGAGCAGCGGGATCAGGCCGCCGAGCGCCGTGAACGAGTCGTGCATGGCGTTGACGGCGCCGCAGGAGGCCGCCGTGGTGATCACCGCGAACAGCGCCGAGGCCGCGATGCCGAAGCGGGTCTCCTTGCCTTCCATGTTGCCGCCGGTCAGCCCGAAGCCGTTAAGCACCGAGCTGCCGTGGGCCTCGGCCCAGTAGGTGACGGCGACGCCCGCCAGGAACAGGATCCCCATGGCGCCGAGGATCGCCCAGCCCTGGCGCTCGTCGCCGACCATGCGGCCGAAGACGTTGGTGAGCGCGGCGCCGATCGCGAAGATCGACACCATCTGGACGAAGTTCGATAGGGCGGTGGGATTCTCGAACGGGTGCGCGGCGTTGGCGTTGAAGAAGCCGCCGCCGTTGGTGCCGAGCATCTTGATCGCCACCTGGCTCGCCACCGGCCCCAGCGCGATGGTCTGGTGGGCCCCCTCCAGCGTCGTGGCGTCGGCGTAGGCGCCGAGCGTCTGCGGCATGCCCTGCCAGACGAGGAACAGGGTGTAGGGCACGCAGATCGGCAGGAGCACGTAGAGGGTCGCGCGGGTGACATCGACCCAGAACGAGCCGATCGTGCCCGAGGAGGCGCGGGCGAAGCCGCGGATCAGCGCGACCGCCACCGCGATGCCGGTCGCCGCCGACAGGAAGTTCTGGTGCGTCAGCCCCAGCATCTGGGACAGGTACGAGAGCGTGGTCTCGCCCCCGTAGGATTGCCAGTTGGTGTTGGTGATGAAGCTGGTCGACGTGTTGAACGCGAGGTCCGGCGCCACCGCGCCCTGATCGGCCGGGTTGAGCGGCAGGACCGCCTGCAGGCGCAGGATCGCGTAGAGCACCGCGAAGCCCAGCAGGTGGAACAGGATCACCGCGCCGGTGTAGGCCAGCCAGTGCTGCTCCTGGCGGGCATCGAGCCCCGCAGCCCGGTAGAGCCCGCGCTCGACGGGGCCGAGCACGGGCGAGAGGAGGGTGCGCTCACCGGTGAAGACGCGGGTCATGTACGACCCGAGGGGCTTCACGAGCGCCAGAACGACCGCGCCGTAGAGCGCGATCTGGATCCAGCCGTCGAGATTCATGGGGGAGGTCCGTGCTCAGCCGCTCAGAACCGCTCGGGGCGGACGAGGGCGTAGGTGAGGTAGACGAGGAGGCCGGCGGTCACGCACGCGCCGAGGGCGAGGTCCAGGGTCACGGCGGCCTCGCTCAGAGCCGCTCGCACAGGGCGGCGTAGCCGGCGGAAGCCGCGAAGGCGGCGAGCCCCCCCGCGAGAAAGACGATGTCGAGCATGGTGATCCGGTCCGGTTCGGCGGACCGGCCGCGGAGGTCCGGCGGCGGTCTTGGCCGGCCGGAAGAATGGCCCCGAACCGCGTGAGGGTTCGAGACGGCCGCGGGGGTGAACTTATAAGGACCGCGTTAGGATCGGGCGGACGCCATCGTCCCCGCCAGCGATCTGCGACGCCGGACGCGAGCGGCCGGAGGCGCCCTCCAACCCACCCGCCTCGTCGATGCGCCCGTCAGGACGGCCGGATCCGCGCCGGCGCTTCAGCTTCCGGGGAGATCGTGGACCTCCTCGAAGAAGAATTCCTTCCAGCTGGTCGGCTTCTGCTTGATGTAGCCGGCCCGGGAAAAGAACTGGGCGGCGGGCAGGAGGTTCTGCGGCGCCGCCGAGAACACCATCCCGGGCCGCGCGATCAGGGCGGCGAGCGCGTCCGCGGAGATGCTCTCCTTGTTGATCTCGAGATAGATCCCGGCCGCCGCCGCTTTGTCCGTCTCGATAAGCGCGATGGCCTCCTTGATGGCCCCGACGAACGCCGCGATGATCTTGGGATTGGCGTCGTGGAAGGTGGTCGTGCTGTAGACGCAGCCGTTCGTCAGCGGACCGCCCATCACCGCCACCGAGTCGAGGACCTCGTGGACGTCCGGCATGGCCAGCTCCTGGTCCTGGTAGGGGGGCTGGGAGAAGTGCGCGGTGACGCCGTTGTTCTTGTTCTGGAGCGCGATCATCGCGTCGGGGTGACCCATCCCGACGGTCATCGCGTTGAACTTCTCCAGGGCTCCGGCCCCGAACTGCTTCTCGACGGCGATCCCCAGCACGACGGGCTGCGTCCCGACCCGGATGGTCGGAACCGCGATGCGGTCGTTCGGCCCGAAATCGCTCAGCGCCTTCACGTTCGGATTGTTGGTGACGAGCTTCATCGGCAGCGCGCCGGTCGCCACGACGCCCTTCACCCGTCCGCTGGTCTTGCCCCACATGATCAGCATGTTGGGGCCGCCGCTGATGACCATGTCGACGCCGCCCGACAGCAGCGCGTCGTTGCTGGCGCCGCCGTTGGTGAGGCGCGTCCAGCTCACCCGGAGATTGTCGATCCCGGCGGCTTTCGCGTGCTTCTCGACGAGGCCGAGCTTCTCGGCGATCACGGCGGGCAGGTAGGACAGGCCGGGCTGCTTCGCGATGCGCAGCTCGCCGGCCTCAGCCCGTGCGGAGCGGGACCAGACCAGGGGCGATCCGAGGGCAGCGACCGAGAGGCCGGTCTGCAGGAGCTTCCGGCGGGTGGAACCGCCACGAACTGTCTTGGTGTCGCCTGAACGCATGGGGCCCCCGTACGGGATGGGTGAGCCCAACCGGTCGTTTCGGCCGAACCCTGCGGCCAGGCTAGTGCAAGAGGGCGCCGGCGGGTAGCGGGAATTGGTATTCCAGCGAAATGCCTGCGGACGCTCCCGGTTTTCCGCGGCATGGCGGCCGGTGCGACGGGCGGTCGTAAGGTCCGGTGCCCGTTCGGGCGCATCGCCGTCGGTCGTCCGGACGCTGTAGCCGACCGCGCCCCGCCGGGACGCGTTCGACACGGTTTCCGGGCGGGCGCGCAGCCTGCGCTGCTCGCCCGCCGGATCAGACGGCTCCGATCACGAGCAGCCGGTGGTGCCGCCGCAGGTGTCGCACTTCAGGCAGGTGCCGTTGCGGACCAGCGTGAAGTTCGCGCATTCCGGGCAGGCCTCGCCGACATAGCCCTTCATCTTCGCCTCGGCGCGGCGGTCGGCGACGCTCCGCTCCGCCTTGGCGAAGGGGAGGGTGTCGGCGATGGTCTCGGCGTGGCCGGCAGCCGCCGGCTCGGCCTTCAGCGCCGCGCTGCCGCGGATCGCGTGGACGACGCCGCCGGCCGGGGCCGACTGGCCGGCACTCACCGCGCCGACGCCGACAGTCCCGCCGGCCGGGCCGCCCTGGATCAGGGTCAGACGGTCGGCCGAGCCGCGCAGCAGGCCGCGGGAGACCACCGAGGAGGCCGGCGCCGGCTTCGGACCCTCGCGGGTCGTGTCGCCGCTCTCGCCGCCGCCGATCACCGTGCCGCCGATCTCGGCGGGGCTGACATGGGCGAGGTCGGCACGGCCGAGATACGAGACCGCCAGCTCCCGGAACACGTAGTCGAGGAGCGAGGTCGCGTTCTTGATCGCGTCGTTGCCCTGCACGAAGCCGGCCGGCTCGAACCGCGTGAAGGTGAAGGCCTCGACGTACTCCTCCAGGGGCACGCCGTACTGGAGGCCCAGCGAGATCGCGATGGCGAAGTTGTTCATCAGGCTCCGGAAGGTCGCGCCCTCCTTGTGCATGTCGATGAAGATCTCGCCGAGGCGGCCGTCGTCGTACTCGCCGGTGCGCAGGTAGACCTTGTGGCCTCCCACCACCGCCTTCTGGGTGTAGCCCTTCCGGCGGGTCGGGAGCTTCTCGCGGGACCGGATCCGCTCGACGCGCTCGATCACCCGCTCGACGATCTTCTCCGCCACCGCCGCGGCCTTGGCGGCCGCCGGCGCCTGGAGCAGCGCCTCGATGCCCTCGTCCGCCTCGTCGTCCTCCTCCGAGATGAGGGCGGCGTTCAGCGGCTGCGACAGCTTCGAGCCGTCGCGGTAGAGGGCGTTCGCCTTGAGGGCGAGGCGCCAGGACAGCAGGTAGGCCGCTTTGCAATCCTCCACCGTGGCGTCGTTGGGCATGTTGATGGTCTTGGAGATCGCCCCCGAGATGAAGGGCTGCGCCGCCGCCATCATGCGGATGTGGCTCTCCACCGAGAGGTAGCGCTTGCCGATCCGGCCGCAGGGATTGGCGCAATCGAAGACCGCGTAGTGCTCGAGCTTGAGGAAGGGCGCGCCCTCCAGCGTCATCGCCCCGCAGATATGGGTGTTGGCGGCCTCGATCTCCTTCTTCGAGAAACCGAGGAAGGGCAGCAGCTCGAAGGTCGGGTCCGACAGCTTCTCGGCCGGGACCTCGAGGGTCTGGGTCAGGAAGTCGTCGCCGAGCGTCCAGCGGTTGAACACGAACTTGATGTCGAAGGCCGACTTCAGGCCCTTCTCCACCGCGGCGATCTTGTCGTCGGAGAACCCCTTCGCGCGCAGCGTCGTCGGGTTGACGCCCGGCGCCTGCCCCATGGAGCCGTGACCGACCGCGTAGGCCTCGATCTCGGCGATCTCGGATTCGCGGTAGCCCAGGGCCCGCAGGGCGTCCGGCGCGGCCTGGTTGATGATCTTGAAGTAGCCGCCGCCGGCGAGCTTCTTGAACTTCACCAGGGCGAAGTCGGGCTCGATGCCGGTGGTGTCGCAGTCCATCACGAGGCCGATCGTGCCGGTGGGCGCGATCACGGTGGCCTGCGCATTGCGGTAGCCGTGCTCCTCGCCGAGCTTCAGCGCCCGGTCCCAGGCGGCGCGGGCATGGTCGCCGAGATCGGCCTGCGGGATGTTGGCGTGGTCGAGGGCGACCGGCGCGACGTTGAGGAACTCATAGCCCTCCGCCTCGCCGTGCGCGGCCCGGCGATGGTTGCGGATCACCCGCAGCATCGCGTCGGCATTCTCCTCATAGGCCGGGAAGGTGCCGAGTTCGGCCGCCATCTCGGCCGAGGTCGCGTAGGCGACGCCGGTCATGATCGCCGTGAGCGCGCCGGCGAGTGCCCGGCCGGCGTCCGAATCGTAGGGCAGGCCCATGGTCATCAGCAGGCCGCCGATGTTGGCGTAGCCCAGACCCAGCGTGCGGTAGCGGTAGGAGAGTTCCGCGATCTCCTTCGACGGAAACTGCGCCATCATCACGGAGATCTCGAGCACCACCGTCCAGAGGCGGTTGAGGTGCTCGAACGCCTCCACGTCGAAGCGCTTGGTCTCCCGGTCGTACATCGTCAGCAGGTTCGCCGAGGCGAGATTGCAGGCCGTGTCGTCGAGGAACATGTACTCGGAGCACGGGTTCGACGCCCGGATCCGCCCGCCGGCCGGGCAGGTGTGCCAGTCGTTCATCGTGCTGTTGAAGTGCAGGCCCGGATCCGCCGAGGCCCAGGCCGCCTCGCCGATCCGCTCCCACAGCTCACGGGCCTTCAGGGTCTTGGTGACCTTGCCGGTGGTGCGGGCCTGGAGGCTCCAGTCGGCATCCGCCTCGACGGCGCGCAGGAAGTCGTCGGTCAGCGAGACCGAGTTGTTGGAGTTCTGGCCCGCGACCGTGAGGTAGGCCTCCGAGTCCCAGTCGGTGTCGTAGACGGGGAAGTCGATCTTGGTGAAGCCCTGCCGGGCGAACTGCACGACGCGCTTGATGTAGGCGTCCGGCACGGAGGCGCGGCGGGCGGCCTTGATCTCCCGCTTGAGGGCGGGGTTGCGCTCCGGATCGAAGCAGGCGTCCCCCTCCGCCTCGCACTGGGTGCAGGCCTTCATCACGAGGTTGAGGTGCTTGGAGACCACCTTCGAGCCCGTCACCAGGGCGGCGACCTTCTGCTCCTCCTTCACCTTCCAGTCGATGAAGGACTCGATGTCCGGATGGTCGATGTCGACGATCACCATCTTGGCGGCGCGCCGGGTGGTGCCGCCCGACTTGATCGCGCCGGCCGCCCGGTCACCGATCTTGAGGAAGCTCATCAGGCCCGACGACTTGCCGCCGCCGCCGAGCTTCTCGTTCTCGCCACGCAGCATCGAGAAGTTGGAGCCGGTGCCTGAGCCGTACTTGAACAGCCGCGCCTCGCGGACCCACAGGTCCATGATGCCGCCCTCGTTGACGAGGTCGTCCTGGACCGACTGGATGAAGCAGGCATGCGGCTGCGGGTGCTCGTAGGCCGAGGCCGACTTGGTCAGCACGCCGGTCTTCGGGTCGCAGTAATAATGGCCCTGGCTCGGGCCATCGATCCCGTAGGCCCAGTGCAGGCCGGTGTTGAACCATTGCGGCGAGTTCGGCGCCACCATCTGGCGGGCGAACATGAAGCGCAGCTCGTCCATGAAGGCCGCGGCATCGTCCTCGGACGAGAAGTAGCCGCCCTTCCAGCCCCAGTAGGTCCAGCAGCCTGCGAGCCGGTCGAAGACCTGCGTGGCGGAGGATTCGGAGATGAAGCGCTCATCCTCGGGGAGTTCGGCCAGCGCCGCGTCGTCCGGCACCGCGCGCCAGAGGAAGGACGGGACCGCGTTCTCCTCGACCTTGCGCAGCCGGGCCGGCACGCCCGCCTTGCGGAAGTACTTCTGCGCGAGCACGTCGCTCGCGACCTGGCTCCAGCTCTCCGGCACGTCGATGCCGTCGAGGCGGAAGACGATCGATCCGTCCGGGTTGCGGATCTCGCTCAGCGCCTTGCGGAAGGGGATGCCGGAATAGGGCGATTGTCCGGCCGTGGTGTAGCGACGCTCGAACCGCATGAAACACACCTCTCCCGACGGGACACGACGGTCCCGGCCCCGCCTCGAAGCGGGGTCTGTGCCCGATGATGGGACTCGGAGTCCGCCGCGCCCGAAGGCCGGGCGCGAGGCGGATCCGCGAATGGAATCTTGGAACGGCCAGCCCTGCTCTAACGCACCACTCAAGGGCGCGACCGATGCAGGGACACTACCGCCGCCAAGCCACTCACGTCAACAAGTGGTGTGCGGCGACTCTGTTCCACGCTAGATGTTGTGCCGGCTCGCAAAAGCCTGTGGATATCCCGGGCGGTCCGGATAAGTGTCCTTCCGGCTTCCCGGAATCGCCTCGGGAAAATTTTGGATTCACAGCGCAACGCGAAGCCGGGGTCCATCGGGTGCGGCGGAAGGCCCGATCCGGAGTCGGTGCGTTGCCGGAGAGCGACACAACCGCCAGGCGGCTGGACTTGGACGTGCGCGCTGACCATAACGGCGCCCAGACGCGCCGTGGCGGCGCGGCACGACCTCGGGATCGGCGATGGCGCTGAAGGACACTTTGCTGCGCGTCTTCACGTGGTGGAACGGTCAGACCGTCTCCCTCGCCATGCAGACCGCGCGCACCGGCATCTTCGTCGGCGAGGACGAGTTCGGGAACAAGTACTACAAGGCCGAGGGCGCCCTGATCGACCGCTCGGTCGGTTCGGAGCGGCGCTGGGTGGTCTATAACGGCTACGCCGACGCCTCGAAGGTGCCCCCGGGCTGGCGCGGCTGGCTCTGCCACAACGTCGACGTGGCCCCGAGCGAGGAGACCTACGAGCCGCGCGCGTGGCAGAAGTCCCACGTCGAGAACCAGACCGGGACGCCGAACGCCTACCGGCCCGCGGGATCGCAGCTCTCCTGGGGGCAGCGGCCGGCGACCACCGGCGATTACGTGTCCTGGACGCCGGGCGAGTAGGACGCGGCGCTCCGGCCGCTGCGGCGCCCTTTTGCCGCCACCGTTGCGGTGTTCATGGCGGGCCAATCCCGAACGTCCGCCGCGCACCTGACGGCGCGGCCGGCCACCCTCGTCTAGGGGTCCGAGCCTTGAGCCGCATCACAACCCTCGCACGCCGCGTGCTCGCCCCGAGCCTCGCGCTCGCTCTCTGCGCGAGCCCGGCCGCCGCCGACAAGATCAAGAACCCGACCGCCGTCTTCTCCGGTCTCGACAAGATCACCGGCCGCATCGTGTCGTTCGAGGTCGCGGTGGACGAGACCGTGCAGTTCGGCGCCCTGCAGCTCACCCCGCGGGTCTGCTACACGAGGCCGCCCACCGAGAGCGTGAAGACCACGGCGTTCCTCGAAGTCGACGAGGTGACCCTCGACAGCAAGTACCGCCGGATCTTCACCGGCTGGATGTTCGCGTCGAGCCCCGGCCTGCACGCCATCGAGCATCCGATCTACGACGTGTGGCTGGTCGACTGCAAAGGCGGCAGCGACGTGATCGCCGAGGCCAAGGAGCAGGAGGATGTTCCCGCCGTCGCGGCCAAGCCCGAGAAGGCCAAGCGCCCGGGCCGGGACGCCACGAAGACCGCCCAGCAGCTCAACGCCGCCGGCCAGGTGGACGTGGAGGCCCCCCGCGGAGTGCCGGTCCAGCCCCGCCAGAAGCCGTCGCGCAAATTCTTCCCGTCGAACGAGGGCCCGGCGCCGGCGCCGCCACCCGTGCAGCAGCAGCCGCAGAACCTGTTCGACGCGCTGTTCCGATAGGACAGATCCCGAACCCTGAAACGCGTCCGGTGCCGGGATTCGGACCCATGGGCGGACGCTCCAGCCCACCCTCATCCTGAAGCTCGGCCTGAGGGCCTCGGGTCGGACGGGGCCGGCCGTGACGGCCCGACAGCTTGCCCCCGGAAGCGCGGCGCCATCGGACGCACCCGTCGCGGCGCCTAAGCCTCGTCGCCGCTCCCGAGGGCCGCGAGCACCCGGGCGCCCCTGACCGAGCCGTCGCAGGGCCAGACGTGCCAATCCGCGGCCTGTTCGAGGGCCTCGGCGAGCCGCCGCTTGTAGATATGGCGGGGCAGTTCCTCGGCGCCGAACTGCGAGAGGTGCTCGGTGACGAACTGGGTGTCGGCGAGCCGGTATCGCCCGGCGCGCAGGCGGCCCATCAGGTGGACGAGAGCGACCTTCGAGGCGTCGCGCACCTCGTGGAACATGCTCTCGCCGAAGAAGGCCGCCCCGAGGGAGACGCCGTACAGGCCGCCGACGAGGCGGCGGTCCTCCCCGGCATAGACCTCCACGGTGTGGACGTAGCCGAGATCGTAGAGCGCGCCGTAGAGGTCGCGGATCCGCCCGTTGATCCACGTGCGCTCGCTGTCCCGGCGCGGCGCGGCGCAGCCGTCGATCACCCCGTGGAAATCCGTGTCGCAGCG
The DNA here is from genome assembly GCF_022829625.1 of Methylobacterium sp. E-046. Lineage (NCBI taxonomy): Bacteria > Pseudomonadati > Pseudomonadota > Alphaproteobacteria > Hyphomicrobiales > Methylobacteriaceae > Methylobacterium > Methylobacterium sp. E-046. The sequence goes on from NZ_JAKSYP010000183.1 coordinate 207,857, forward strand.
GACCTCGAACTGGTCGGACCGCACCGTCCGGGCGAGGCGCCGGGGCACGCGGAAATCGTGGAGGGGCAGGACGCCGCGCGCCTTGGGCTCGACCCAGTAGAGGGTCGGGTCGTCGGCATCCTCGGCCATCGGGAAGATGCCCGCCGCGTAGGCCTTCAGCAGGATCTCGGGGGTGATGTCCACGCGGCTGGGATCGTGCATGGCCTCAGTGTCGCGCGCGGGCGGCGCGAAGACCAGAGCCCGGGCGGGGCGCGGTCGCCGCAGATCCGGCCTGAGCCGGTCAGGCCTTCATGCCGCCGTCTTCCAGGAAATGCTCCAGCCAGTGGATGTCGTAAAGCCCGTTCTGCACGTCCGCGTTACGAACCAGGGTCCGGAACAACGGCAGGGTCGTGTCGACGCCGTCGATGACGAATTCGTCCAGCGCGCGGCGCAGGCGCATCAGGCACTCGTTGCGGGTGCGCCCGTGGACGATCAGCTTGCCGATCAGCGAGTCGTAGTGCGGCGGGATCCGGTAGCCCTGGAAGGCGGCGGAATCGACCCGGACGCCGAGACCGCCCGGCGTGTGGTAGTGGGTGATCTCGCCCGGCGACGGGCGGAAGGTCTCCGGGTGCTCGGCGTTGATCCGGCACTCGATGGCATGGCCCTCGACCTTGATGTCGGCCTGCGACACCGACAGCGGACCGCCCGACGCGACCTGGATCTGCTCGATGACGAGGTCGATGCCGGTGATCATCTCGGTGACCGGGTGCTCCACCTGGATCCGGGTGTTCATCTCGATGAAGTAGAACCGGCCGTCCTCGTACAGGAACTCGACGGTGCCGGCGCCGAGATAGCCGAGTTCCTTCATGGCGTTGGCGCAGATGCCGCCGATCTCGGCGCGCATCGATTCGTTGAGCGCCGGCGATCCGCCTTCCTCCCAGACCTTCTGGTGACGCCGCTGGAGCGAGCAGTCGCGCTCCGCGAGGTGGACCGCGCCGCCGCGCCCGTCGCCCAGGACCTGCACCTCGATGTGGCGGGGCTTCTCCAGGTACTTCTCCAGATAGACCGCGTCGTCGCCGAACGCCGCCTTCGCCTCGGACTTGGCCATGCCGATCGCCTGCTCCAGATCGGCCTCGGTGCGCGCCACCTTCATGCCGCGCCCGCCGCCGCCCGACGCGGCCTTGACCAGGACCGGGTAGCCGATCTCGGCGGCGACCCGCTTGGCGGTGACGGCATCCTCGACGCCGCCCTCGGAGCCGGGGACGCAGGGGATGCCGAGCTTCAGCGCCGTGCGCTTGGCCTCGATCTTGTCGCCCATGGTGCGGATGTGCTGCGCCTTGGGGCCGATGAAGCCGATCTGGTGATGGGCCAGAACCTCGGCGAAGCGCGCATTCTCCGACAGGAAGCCGTAGCCGGGGTGCACCGCGTCCGCGCCCGTGATCTCGCAGGCCGCGATGAGGGACGGGATGTTGAGATAGCTGTCGCGGGCGGCCGGCGGCCCGATGCAGACGCTCTCGTCGGCCAGCCGCACATGCATGGCGTCGGCATCCGCCGTCGAGTGGACCGCCACGGTGGCGATCCCGAGCTCCTTCGCGGCCCGCAGGATGCGCAGGGCGATCTCGCCGCGGTTCGCGATCAGGATCTTGTCGAACATCGGACCCGTTAGGGCGTCCTGGCGATCCGAACCGCGCAGGAGGCACTATCCTCTTGTTGTGCGGCGTCTTCCAGGACTGAACGGCGAGCCCGGCGGACGTCCTAACTGATGACGAGCAGGGCCTCGCCGAACTCGACCGGCTGGCCGTCCTCCACGAAGATGGCGGTGACCGTGCCGGCGCGGGGCGCCACGATCTCGTTGAAGGTCTTCATCGCCTCGATGAGGAGCAGCTTGTCGCCGACCGCGACCGTCGAGCCGATATCCACGAAGGCCTTGGCGTCGGGCGAGGGCCGCAGATAGGCGGTTCCGACCATCGGCGACGGCACGCTGCCGGGCTGCGTCCGCACGGGTTCGGCGGGGGCGAGGGCGGACGAAGCCGAGGGCGCCGCCGGCACGGGGGCGGCGATCGCCGCCATCGGCGCCGGGGCCGCGACCTGCACGCTCACGGGTTCGAGCCGCCGCACGACGCGGATGCGCAGGTCGCCCTTCTCGACCTCGATCTCGGACAAGCCGGTCTCGGTGACGAGGTTGGCGAGCTCGCGCACGAGCTCGGGATCGATGGCGTCGTTCTTTGGCATCCGGCCTACTTCGTATCGCGGCGCGCCGCCCGGTTCATCCGGAACGGCGCTGGACCGTGGCCCTGCGGCTGGCGGCTCTTAGACGAAGGCAGCCCGGCGCGACAAGGCCACGCGGAGCACCTTCCGTCATGCGGCGGGCCGACCCTGCCGCTCAGCAGGAGGCGTGGCCGCATTGACGCACGTCGGCGATGGTCTTGCGCATCGGCTCGACGCCGACCGCGCCCGGGATCACCTCGTCGCCGATGATGAAGGCCGGCGTGCCCGACAGGCCGAGCCGGTCGCCGAGACCGCGATTCTCGCTGAGCGCGGCCTTCACCTCGGGCGAGGCCATGTCCTTCTGCAACTTGGCGGTGTCGACGCCGAGGTCCTTGGCCACCTGGATGGCCTTGGCGCCGTTCACCCGGCCCTTGGATTCCAGAAGCTTCTGGTGAAATTCGAACAGCTTTTCGCCCTTAAGCTGCTGACGCACCGCGACGGCAGCCTGGCTGGCCTCGAGGGATTCCGGACCGAGCACCGGGAAATCCTTGATCACGACCCGCAGCTTCGGATCGGACTTGATCAGCGCCTGCACGTCGCCCAGCGCCTTGCGGCAGTAGCCGCAATTATAGTCGAAGAACTCGACCAGCGTGACGTCGCCCGACGGGTTGCCGGCGACCACGTCGTGCGGGCCGTTGAGCAGCGCCTCGCGCGACTCCTTGAGAGCGGCGGCCTGGGCGAGGCGCTGCGTCTCGGTCTGCTGCTTCTCGGCCTCGGCGAGCGCTTCCTGGAGAACCTCGGGGTGCTTGACCAAGTAATCCTTGACGATCGCCTCGATACCGGCGCGCTGCGCGTCCGTGAACGGCGCCGCCGCGGGCGGTTGCGCGGTCTGCGCGAGCGCTGGCGCGGCCGCGAGGCCGAGCGCGAGGATCAGAGCGGGCAGGGGGCGGATGAACGGCATGGATCCTCGCTTGCGGGGCAAGCCGGCCCGCGCGTGGGGCGAGCGGTAGGAACCGGGTTTGGCGTTTTCACGGCACCCGGTCAAATCCGGTGACGACTTCGCGGGGCGATACAGCGGCCGCCGTCGGTCCGGCAGCGCCCGAATCCAGAAGCCGGGCGGCCGCGCCCGGCCAGAGGACCGGCTCGGTCGCACCGGGGCCAAGGCGCTCAGCCAGCACTGACGACAGGCGGGACGGCAAGGGCGGGATCAGGCACGGCTTTGCGGCCGAGGGTACGGGCGGCCGGGCCCAGGCGGCCAAGGTCCTGACGCGGCCCAGCGGGCCCTCCGCTTGAGGCTGGCACCGCGAGGGGCTACCCCGGGGGGCCGGCCTCGCCCGGCGCAGAATGGCAACCGCATGACCCCGATTTCCCGGCGCGCCGCCGCCGTCCAGCCGTTCCTCGCCATGGACGTCATGGCCGCCGCCGCCGCGAAGGCCCGCGCCGGGAGCGACGTGGTGCGGATGGAGGTCGGCCAGCCCTCCGCGCCGGCACCGCAGGCGGTGATCGCGGCCGCGCAGGCGGCCCTGGCCACCGGCCGCGTGCCCTACACGGAAGCCCTCGGGCTGCCGACCCTGCGCGCGCGGATCGCCCGGGATTACGCGGAGCGGCACGGCGTCGCGGTCGGTCCGGAGCGCGTGGTGATCACGACCGGGTCCTCGGCCGGCTTCATCCTGGCCTTCATGAGCCTGTTCGACGCCGGAGCCCGCGTGGCGGTGCCGCAGCCCGGCTATCCGGCCTATCGCAACATCCTGTCGGCCCTCGACCTCGTCCCGGCGCCCATGATCCTGCGCGCCGAGGATCGCTTCGCGCCGACGGCCGCCCTCCTCCGCGAGACCCACGCGCGTGCCGCGGTGGCCGGCGTGCTGGTGATGAGCCCCGCCAATCCGTCCGGCACGGTGATCACGGAGGCAGCCCTGCGCGACCTCTGCACGACGACCCGGGCCCTGGGCCTGCCACTGATCTCGGACGAGATCTACCACGGCCTCAGCTACGGGCTGCCCACCGTCACGGCCCTCCAGTTCGATCCGGACGCGGTGGTGATCAACTCGTTCTCGAAGTACCACTGCATGACCGGCTGGCGCATCGGCTGGATGGTGGTGCCGGAGGCGCTGGTCCGCCCGATCGAGCGCCTGGCGCAGAACCTGTACATCTCGGCGCCCTACCTCTCGCAGGTCGCCGCGCTGGCGGCCTTCGATGCCACGGCGGAACTGGACGCCGTGCGCGACGGATACGCGCGCAACCGCGGGATCCTGCTCGACGCGCTGCCCGGCCTCGGCCTGGGGCGCCTCCACCCGGCGGACGGCGCCTTCTACCTCTACGCCGACGTGGCGAACCTCACCGGCGACGCCTCCGACTTCTGCCGGCGGATGCTCGACGAGGCGCATGTCGCGGCGACGCCGGGGCTCGACTTCGACCCGGAGGAGGGTCACCACCACGTCCGGTTCTCGTTCGCGGGCTCGGAGGCCGAGTGCCGCGAGGCGGTCTCCCGCCTGCGCGCCTGGCTGCGCTGACGGTCAGGCGGCTTCCACCGGCACCAGATCGCCGACCGCCTCGAACAGCTGCGCGAAATGCTCGATCACCCGGTCGGGCCCGAGTTCGGCGACCGGGCGGTCGGTGTAGCCGAAGGTGACGGCGACCACCGGGATCCCCGCCGCCTTGGCGGTGTCGATGTCGGTGCGGGAATCGCCGACCATCACGGCCCGGGCCGGGTCGCCCCCCGCCTGCGCGATCGTGCCGGCGAGGTGGCGCGGATCGGGCTTGAACTGCGGGAACGTATCGCGGCCGCAGATGGCCGCGAAGCGGTGGCCGATGCCGAGGATCCGCAGCAGCTCGACCGACTGTCCCTCGTACTTGTTGGTGCAGACCGCGAGCCGGAAGCCCGCCGCTTCCAGCGCGTCGAGGGCCTCGACCACGCCCGGGTAGAGGTGCGACGTGTCGGCGAGGTGGTCGCCGTAATGGGCGATGAAGTCGTCGAACAGGCGCTCGTGATCCTCCGGCGAGAGGGCGCGCCCCTCAGCCTCGAAGCCGCGCCGGATCAGCGCCTTGGCGCCGGCCCCGATCAGGCCCCTGGCCTGCGACAGGGGCAGCTCGGCCAACCCCTCACGCTTCATCAGCACGTTGAGGGTGCCGATCAGGTCGCCCGCGGTCTCCGCGAGGGTCCCGTCCAGGTCGAACACGGCGATCGGCGGGCGGGACGACGGTTCGGCGGACATGGATGCGGGGCTCCTGTTGGGTCCGGTCTCGCTAGCGGTGCGCGGCACGCGGAGCAACCCGACGCCGCGACGCGGGTCCGGGCGCGTGCAGGTACCTTTCCGGACGGGCCCGGTATATGGGACGCCACGCCCCAGACTCGCCCGAAAGCGGCGCGAGAGGCTGCGTTCACCCGCCCCGAGGGATCCGCGATGAAACCGTCTCTGCCCCTCCTGGCCGTGTGCGCCGCGCTCCACGCCCTGCCGGCCGCGGCGGCGTCCTACGAGTTCGTGCCCGCGCCCCAGACCGACCTCAACCGCATGTATCGCGTCGACAAGGTCACCGGTGAGGTGACCTCCTGCCAGTACGGCCTGCAGGAATCGGTGGGCGGGATCGGCCAGACCGTCTGCTTCGGCCCGGGCGAGGGCGCGGGCGCCCAGACCCCGTCGGAATACGGGCTGGTGGCGAGCCGCCACAGCCGCGAGGCCGGCGTCTTCCGCGTGAACTACCGGACCGGCGAGATGAGCATCTGCTTCGTGCTCGTGAAGAAGGAGCAGGTGGTCTGCACCCAGCAGGGCAAGCCCGGAGCCGAGGCCGGATCCGACGCGCCGCTGACCGGCTCGGCGCCCGGCCGCGCCGGGGCCAGCGCCACGCCGACGCAGGGCGGGCGCCCCTGAGGCGGCCGACGCGCGCCGGCCGCCGGTGACGCGGCATTGTCGCGGCATTGTCGGAGCGGGCGTTCCGATCGGACCTGTCCCATGCTAGGGGCCGGCCGGACTCAGCGGAAGGACGATCGGCACAGGATGCGCGCTCCCTCGACCGACATCGCCGACAGGAACCCCGCGCGGTGAGCGGGCCGGACCTGCGCCGCGCGGCGGCGGCACGCGCCCTCGATCTCGTCGAGCCCGGCATGCGGCTCGGCCTCGGAACCGGCTCGACCGCCGCGGCCTTCGTGGCGCTCCTTGGCGAGCGGGTGCGCGACGGGCTCGACATCATCGGGGTGCCGACCTCGGAGGCGACGCGCCTGCAGGCCGAGGGCCTCGGCATCCGCCTCGCCACCCTGGATGAGCAGCCGGACCTCGACCTGACGATCGACGGCGCCGACGAGGTCGATTCTGAGCTGCGCCTGATCAAGGGTGGCGGCGCCGCGCTCCTGCGCGAGAAGATCGTGGCCTTCGCCAGCCGCCGGATGGTGGTGATTGCCGACGCCGCCAAGCGGGTCGCGACGCTGGGCGCCTTTCCCCTGCCGATCGAGGTGAACCCGTTCGGCCTCACCGCCACCCAGCGCGCCGTCGAGGCGGCGGTCGCACGCGCCGGCTGCGCCGGCCCGGTCCGCCTCCGGCACGGGCCGGACGGCGGCGCCGTCGTCACGGACGGCGGGCACCATATCCTCGACGCGCATCTCGGCACGATCCTCGATCCGGAAGGCCTGGGCGCCGCGCTCTGGGCCGTGCCGGGCGTCGTCGAACACGGCCTGTTCCTCGGCATCGCCGACGCCGCGATCCTGGCCGCCGCCCGCGACGGGACGGCCGAAGTCACCGTTCTCGGCAGCCTCGCCTGAGGCGCCGCGCTCCCCTCAGGCCATCGTCTCAAGAAAGCCCCGCATGTCCCGACGCCTCATCGCCGCGCTCGGCCTCGCGCTCCTCGCGTCTCCGCAGGCGGCCTCCGCCCAGGCGAACAAGCCCGCGCCCGCCAAGCCGGCCGCGACGCCCGGCACGGCGGCCGCCAACACGCCCGGCGAGACCTATTCCCAGAGCCACCTCGCGCTCGCCCGCGAGGTGATGCTGAGTTCCGGCATCGCCCGCTCGTTCGATTCGGTGCTGCCGTCCTTCGCGGAGCAGATCCGCAAGCAGGCGGTCACCCGGCCCGAACTCGCCAAAGACCTCGACGAGGTCCTAGCCTCGCTCCAGCCGGAGATGGAGCTGCAGAAGCAGCGCATGATCGGCATCGCGGCGCGCACCTACGCGACCAAGTTCTCGGAGACCGAGCTGAAGGAGATCGCAACCTTCTTCCGCTCGCCCGCCGGCAAGCACTACGTCGAGGCGCAGCCGCAGCTCCTCGACGAGATGGTGCAGGAGATGCAGGACTGGACGCAGGACGTCTCGGAATACGTGATGGTCCGCGTCCGCGCCGAGATGGGCAAGCGCGGACACCAGATGCAGTGAGGACGGCCGCGCCCGGGAGCGGGTCACGGTGACGGACCGCATGGTCGCGGCCGGCCGCCTCTTCGCGGCGGGTGGCGGGCTGCTTGCCGTCATGCCGCTCGCGATGGTGCTCGCCAACCGGTCGAGCCCGGCGGTCGTCGGCCTCGCCGCGCTCGCCTTCCTGGCCGGGCGCTGCCTTGAGGACGCCGCCGCCTGCCGGGAGCATCTCCTCCGGCCCCTCGCGAGCGCGCTCGGGGGCACGGCCCTGGCGTTCCTGGCCTGGTGTCTCGTCTCGCTGAGCTGGACCCCGTTCCCGGCGAGCGCGCTCCGGGTGCTCGGCGAGTTCCTGCCGACCCTGGCCGCCGCCTACCTGCTCGCCGCCCTGGCGCCCGGCCGCATCCCGGCCTTCGCGCCGCGCCTGGCCGCAGGCGTGATCGGCCTCGCGGGCCTGCTGATCGCGGGGGATCTGGCGTCCGATCTCGCCCTGGAACGCGCGCTGGGGCGCCGCGTCGCCGCCTTCGTGCACAACAGGCCGGCGCTGACGCTCGATCTCGTGGCCGGCCCGGTGGCGCTGGTCCTGTGGCGGCGGCGCGCCCGCGGCCCCGCGACGGCGGTGATCGCCCTGGCGGCGCTCGGGGTGCTGCGCTCGATCAGCGGGGCCGCGCAGCTCGGCCTGTTGGCCGGCGCCGCGATGTTCGCCCTGGCCCGGGTGCTGCCGCCGCGGATCGGGATCGGGCTGGCCGGCCTCGGCCTCGGCCTCGCGGTGGCCCTCGCCCCGGTCGAGGGCGATCTCCTGGCCCGCATCATGCCGGAGGCCGCCCACGAGCGCCTCGTCCAGTCCTCGTCGCGGGCGCGGGTCGCCATCGCGCGGAGCTTCGGGGCGAGCGTCGCCGCCGATCCCTGGCGGGGCGCGGGCGTCGGCACCAGCGCGCGCTTCGCCGAGACACCCGTCGCCGGGACGGTCCCGCCCGAGATGCGGGTCCTGCTCGGGGTCGGGCACCCGCACAACAGCTTCCTCCAGGTCTGGGCCGAACTGGGGTTGCCCGGCGCGGTCCTCGCCAGCCTCGCGCTGATGCTGCTCCTCGCCCGGATCGCCCGGCTGCCCCAGCCGGACCGGGCCGCGGCCCTCGGTCTCGTCGCCGGCACGGCGGCGATCGCGTTCGTCGAGCACAACGGCTGGGCCGCGTGGTGGACGGCGGGGCTCGGCGCTGCCATCTCGTGGATGCGCGCCGCCTCGAAGCCCGGCGCGATCACGGGATCCGGGATGGACGATTCGGCATGAGCGCGTACGACGTCGACCTCTTCGTCATCGGCGGCGGTTCGGGGGGCGTCCGCGCGGCGCGGATCGCGTCCGGCTACGGCGCCCGGGTGATGCTCGCCGAGGAGTACCGGGTCGGCGGCACCTGCGTGATCCGCGGCTGCGTCCCGAAGAAGCTGATGGTTTACGCGGGCCGGTTCGCCGACGAGTTCGAGGACGCGGCCGGCTTCGGCTGGACGGTGGAGAAGCCCCGCTTCGACTGGGGCACCCTCAAGCGCCGCCGCGACGCCGAGGTGACCCGCCTCGAAGGCATCTACGACGCCAACCTGATCCGCGCCGGGGTCGAGATCGTGCCCGAGCGGGCAGTGATCGAGGATCCGCACATGGTGCGCCTCGTCGGATCGGGGCGGACCGTCCGGGCCGAACGGATCCTGGTGGCGGTCGGCGGGCATCCGGTGAAGGAGCCCGCGGTGCCCGGCATCGAGGGTGCGATCACCTCCAACGAGGTGTTCGAGCTGGAGAGCCTGCCGGAGCGGATCCTGGTCATCGGCGGCGGCTACATCGCGGTGGAGTTCGCGGGCGTCTTCGCCGCGCTGGGAAGCCGGACGACCCTGCTGCACCGCGGCGACCGCCTGCTGCGCGGCTTCGACGACGAGGTCCGGGATGCCCTCGCGGAAGCCTACGGCCACCGGATGGACCTGCGGCTCGGGCGGACGCTCACGCGGATCGAGCGCCACGACGGCAGCCTCCGGGCCGAGCTCGATGACGGCAGCGCGATCCCGGTCGATCAGGTGCTGGTCGCCACGGGGCGGCGTCCGAACGTCGCCGGGCTGGGCCTCGACCGGGTGGGCATCGGGACCGACGCCGCGGGGGCGATCCCGGTCGACGCCTATTCCCAGACCTGCGTCCCGTCGATCTACGCGGTGGGCGACGTGACGAACCGGGCCAACCTGACCCCGGTGGCGATCCGCGAGGGGCACGCCTTCGCCGACACGGTCTTCGGCGGCAAGCCGGCCTGCGTCGACCATCGCCTGATCCCGACCGCGGTGTTCTCCACCCCCGAGATCGGCGTGGTCGGCCACACCGAGGCGGCGGCGCGGGAGGTCTACGGGAAGATCGACGTCTACAAGGCGCGTTTCCGCCCCATGAAGGCGACCCTGTCGGGCCGCGAGGAGCGGATCTTCATGAAGGTGCTGGTCGACTGCGCCACCGACCGGGTGGTGGGCGTCCACATCTTCGGCCACGACGCCGGCGAGGTCATCCAGGCGGTGGGCATCGCCGTGACGATGGGCGCCACCAAGGCCGATTTCGACCGCACGATCGCGGTCCATCCCACCGCCGCCGAGGAACTCGTGACCATGCGGGTCCCGGAGGTCACCAAGCATCCGGTGGGCGTCGGCTGAGGACTCCGCGGCGCAGGCCCTCGACGCGGTGCTCGCCCGAGCCATATCAGGGTCATGGGCAAGCAGGGCGCAGGCAAGGGACGGGGCGGCGACGACGCGCATGCGCGTCGACAGGCGGTCATCGACGGCCTGCTGGCCGACGCCCTGCGCCCGGCCTTCCACCGGCCGCCGAGCCACGAGGCGCTGCCGCCGGACATCCGGCACGCCATCGACCAGCTCCTCGCCAAGGCAGAATCCCAGCGCAGCCGCTGCCTGACCTACGACGACCTTGAGGAGGCCCTGCCGCCCCGCGACGTCTCGGCGGAGGATCTCGAGGCCATCTTCTGGATCCTCGCCGAGCACGGGATCGAGGTCGAGGACGGCGAGGCCTGACGCGTCGGCGTGCCTGCCCCTGCACGCCCGGCACTCGCAACGCGGCGGGAACCCCTCTATAAGCCGCGCTTCGCGCACGAAGCGCGGTCGCACGAAAGGTGCGCGGAGAGAGGTCATGGGCGAGCGTTGGACACCGAAGAGCTGGAGACATCTGCCGATCGAGCAGGTGCCCGCCTATCCGGACGCCGCCGCGCTGGGTGCCGTCGAGACGCAGATCGCGAGCTTTCCACCGCTGGTGTTTGCCGGTGAGGCCCGCAAGCTGAAGGCCGCGCTCGCGCGTGTCGGAGCGGGCGAGGCCTTCCTGCTGCAGGGCGGCGACTGCGCCGAGAGCTTCGACGAGCATTCCGCCGACAACATCCGCGACTTCTTCCGCGTGTTCCTGCAGATGGCGATGGTGCTGACCTTCGCGGGCGGCTCGCCCGTGGTGAAGGTCGGGCGCATCGCCGGGCAGTTCGCGAAGCCGCGCTCCTCGCCCACCGAGACCCTCGACGGGGTCAGTCTGCCGAGCTACCGCGGCGACATCGTCAACGGCATCGGCTTCACGGACGAGTCCCGCGTGCCGGATCCGCGGCGTCAGCTGGAAGCCTACCGCCAGTCGGCCGCGACCCTGAACCTGCTGCGCGCCTTCGCGACCGGCGGCTACGCCAACCTGGAGAACGCGCATCGCTGGATGCTCGGCTTCGTGAAGGATTCGCCGCAATCCTCGCGCTACCAGGATGTCGCCGGCCGCATGACCGACGCCCTCGACTTCATGCGGGCGATCGGCATCAATCCGGAGACCCATCCGGAGGTGCGGACCACCGATTTCTACACCAGCCACGAGGCCCTGCTGCTCGGCTACGAGGAGGCGCTGACCCGCGTCGATTCGACGACGGGCGACTGGTACGCCACCTCCGGCCACATGCTGTGGATCGGCGACCGGACCCGGCAGCCGGACCACGCCCACGTGGAATACGCCCGCGGCATCAAGAACCCGATCGGCCTCAAATGCGGTCCGTCGATGAAGGCCGACGGCCTGATCCGGCTGATCGACATGCTCAATCCGGACAACGAGGCCGGACGCCTGAGCCTGATCTGCCGCTTCGGGGCCGACAAGGTGGGCGACCACCTGCCGGCGCTGATCCGGGCCGTGGAGCGCGAGGGCCGCAAGGTCGTCTGGATCTGCGATCCGATGCACGGCAACACCGTGGCGGCGGGCCGCTACAAGACCCGGCCCTTCGAGCGGGTCATGCAGGAGATCGAGGGCTTCTTCGGCGTTCACCGGGCCGAGGGCACCTTCGCGGGCGGCATCCACCTGGAGATGACCGGCAAGGACGTGACCGAGTGCACGGGCGGCGCCCGGGCGCTGACCGCTGACGACCTGCAGGACCGCTATCACACCTACTGCGACCCGCGTCTCAACGCGGAGCAGGCGCTGGAGGTGGCGTTCCGCACGGCCGAGCTGGTCAAGGCCGAGCGCAGCCACGTGGAGCGGCCGCGCCTCGACGCGGCGGAGTAGGGCGGGGGCGCGGGCGGCAGGCCCGCGCCGGCCCTGTCCCGGACGGACGACGCGACAGCAGGACCCGGACCGGGACGGACGGCACGGGGCCGCGGGCGGCTCCCGTCTCGACAGCGAGGCGGCGCGACGACCGGCGCCGGGTTCCGGGGCGACGCCGCCGCTGTCCCGCGCGCCGGGGGCGGGGAACCGCCCTGGAGCGCGGTCGCCGAGGCCCTCGATCCGCTCAGGCGATGGCCCGGCTGGCCCCGTTCCAGCGCAGGATCACCGCGGCGACCTCGGAGACCGGCACGGGGCGGCTGAAGAGGTAGCCCTGAACCTCGTCGCATCCCTCGGCACGCAGCTGCGCGAGCTGGGCCTCGGTCTCGACACCCTCGGCGGTGGTCGTCATGCCGAGGCTCGCGCCCAGGCCGATCACGGCCCGGACGATGAAATCCGTCCCGTCCTTGATGCAGAGATCCCGCACGAAGGACTGGTCGATCTTGATCTTGTCGAAGGGGAAGCTGCGCAGGTAGCTCAGCGACGAGTAACCGGTCCCGAAATCGTCCATCGCGACCCGCACGCCGAGCGCCTTGAGACTGTGCAGGATCGCCGTTGTGGCGCCGGGATTGGCCACCAGCACCGATTCGGTGATCTCCAGCTCCAGGCGCCGGCCCGGCAGTCCGGTCCAGCGCAGGGCCTCGCGCACCGCCGTGACGAGGCTCGCCGACGTGAACTGCACCGCCGAGACGTTGACGGCGACCTTGAGCCCGTCCGGCCACCGGGTGGCTTCCTCGCAGGCCTGGCGCAGGACCCACTCGCCCAGCGGCACGATCAGGCCGAGTTCCTCGGCGATCGGGATGAATTCGGCCGGCGAGATGAAGCCGCGCTGCGGGTGGTTCCAGCGCAGCAGGGCCTCGAAGCCGCAGATCCGGTCCGTGTCGAGGCTGTAGATCGGCTGGTAGTAGACCTCGAAGGCCTCGCGGGAGAGGGCGTCGCGCAGGTCGCGTTCGAGAACGCGGCGCGCCTGGAGACGGGCATCCATCTCGGGCTCGAAGAACCGGAACGAGCCCCGCGCCTCGGCCTTGCCGCGGTCGAGGGCGACCTCGACGTTCTTCAGGAGCTTCTCGCCGCCGGACCCGTCGCCCGGCGCCAGCGTGATGCCGATGGTCAGCCCGACGCTGATCTCGTGGCTGCTCAGGCTGTAGGGGGCACCCACCACCTCGATGATGCGGCGCGCCAGCACGGCGGCGTCCTCCGGGCGGTCGATGCCGCGCTGGACGATGATGAACTCGTCGGCGCCCAGGCGGGCGACGCAGTCGATCTCGCGCACGCAGGCGGTGAGCCGGTTGGCGACCGCGGCCAGCAGTTCATCGCCGACGCCGTGGCCCAGGGTCTCGTTCACGGGCCGGAAATCGTCCAGGTCGACGGCGAAGACCGCGAAGCCGTGCTCGCGCCCGGCCTGGGCCATCGCCGCCTCGATGTGCTGGCTCAGGGCTACGCGGTTCGGCAGCCCCGTCAGCATGTCGTGGTGGGCCAGGAACGCGATGCGCGCCTCGGCGCGTCGGCGCTCGGTGACATCCTCGTAGGTGGCCACGAAGCCGCCGTCCGCGGTCTGGCGACGGTCGATGGCGACGATGCGTCCGTTGGCCAGCTCCTGGAAGTGGGTGCGCCACACACCGTTCAGGTAGGACTCGCCCTGTTGCCGGATCAGCGTGTCCAGGTCGCAGCCGGGGTGATTGCCGGCCGCCAAGCTCGCCGAGAGGACCTCGACAGCGGTCATCCCCGGGACGACGACTCGCGGCGGAAGGCCGTAGATCTCGCCGTAGCGCCGGTTGACCACCATCAGGCGGTCCTGCGCGTCGTAGAGGCAGAGACCCTGCGACATGTTGTCGAGGGCGGCGTCGAGACGAAGGTTGGTCTGCCTGAGGCGATCCTCCTGCTCCTTCAGCAGGCTGATGTCGCTGCACACCGCGATGAACCCGCCCTGCTGGGTGGCGCTGCGGCTGACCCGCAGCCAGCGGCCGTCGTCGAGGCGGAGGTCGCCATCCCGTGCGAGCGCCCGGAAACAATCCGCCAGGCCCTCGGCTTCGGCGGATTCGGGTCCGCCGGCCGGCATGTCCAGGCGGGTTCCCGCTTCCATGGCGGCCTCGAGGCCGTCGAAGAAGTGCAGGGCCTGATCGTTCGCGAGGGCGATGCGCCCGGCCGCGTCGACGATCACCACCGCCTCGCGGGACGTCTGGAGGGCATCGGTGACCAGCGCCTCGGCCCGGCGACGCTGGCTGACTTCGCGCGCCATCATGGCCCGGATGTTGTCGCGCATCGCCGCCATGGATTGCAGCAGGCTGCCCAGTTCGTCGCGACCGCCCGCCGGGATGCGGTCTTCGAGGCGCCCGCTGGCGATGCGCTCGGCGGCGGCCGAAGCCGCGGCCAGCGGCCCGCTGATGCGCCGGTGGAGCAGCCACGCGATGAGCGCGCAGGTCACGATGGCGAGGGCGGCCGCGATGGCGTTGAGCCGCATCTCCCAGGCGACCAGCGTGCGCGCCGCCTGCCGGAAGGTGAAGCCGTCGCCCGCCGTGTGATTCACCAGCAGGTCGATCTGATTGTCCACCACGCTGGCCTGCTGGTCGAGGGCATCCCAGCGCTCCGGCCGGGCCGTGGCGGGATCGAACGTCCGGCGCATCTCCTCCCAGGCGGCGACCGCCGCCTGGACCGCGCCGGCCGTCCGGACCGCCCGATCGGACTGGGAGCGCTCGACCGCGATCGTCAGATCCTCGGCCAGCGTCGTCGACAGCTCCGCGATCTCCGCGTCGAGCTTGGCCGTCTCGGCCGCGCCGTGACGGCTGATCCGCCGGGCGAAGGCCATCCGCATCTTGGCGAAATCGGCCGCCGTCGCGCGGGCGTAATTGATGGACATCAGGGATTCGTCGTACGTGCGATTGATCAGCGTCCCGATGTGGGAGATCGCGATCACCGCGTAGAGCCCGAGCGCCCCCGACAGCAGGCTCATGCCCAGGAAGGCGACGAAGATCCGGCCCCGGATCGTGGTGGTCAGCCCGAAGGTCCGACGCGCCGCGCGTCCCTGCCGAGGCTGCTCGTATCCGTCCGCCGCTGTGTCGGGGTCTCGCATCGCACCGGTCGCCGCATCGCACGTCCGATCACGTGTAATTGCCACATGTTAAGAGGCGCTTATGCGTCCGTTTCCAGAATTTCCTGGGATGGCGACCGCATCGGGCGATCTAAAAGCCGACTGATCGAGGAGATCCGCGATAGTTTGCGCATCGAGAAAATGGTTTCTCAAGGAAGTACCGGCAAAGCTGATCTCGTGATGCCGGGGACTAACATGTTCGCCTCGAAACTGCGGGTGTCCGACTTTGCACCCTGTCCGACAATGATCCCCGCCGCGCTGGCCCTGGTGGCGGGTGCGCTGTGCGGCTTGGTATTGACGGGAACCCGGCAGGCCGCCGGAACGGCCGTGTCCCAGAAAGGACGCATGTTCCATCCGGGCAATCTCGTCGTCGGCCGCGGCGACACGATTACCTTCGTCAACGACGACAGCGACCTGCTGCATCACGTCTTCGTCGAATCGGACAGCTTCAGCTTCGATTCCGGCGATCAGGAACCCGGCAGCCGGACGCCGGTCACCTTCACCGAGCGTGGAACCTTCCAGGTCCTCTGCGGCATCCATCCGAAGATGAAGCTCGTCGTCCGCGTGGACTGAGCCCCGTCAGCGCTGGGCCGAGCGTATCGCCGGCGCCCCGGTCGCCGGCGTCACCCGCTCGATCGCCTGACCGTCGCGGAGGTCCGGCGGCGGGCTGTAGATGATGTGGCTGTCCGCCGACAGGCCGGATTCCAGCTCCAGGGTCCGCCCGAGATCGCGCCGCACCCGCACGGTCCGCCACGTCACCCGATCGTCGCCGCCGACCTCGGCGACCTGCAGGCCCTGGGTATTGAACACCGTGGCCTCCGCGGGGACCGAGACCGACGGCGCGCCCCGCGGGATCTTCAGGGTCACGTAGGCGTAGAGCCCGGCCCGGAGGATCCGGTCCGGGTTGGGCACGTCGACCTGCGTGGTGAGGGTGCGCGATGCGGCGTTCAATGCGACCGAGCTGCGCTCCACGAAGCCGTCGAAGCTGCGACCCGGAAGCTGCGGCACGGTGATCACCGCCTCGACGCCCGGCTTGACCCCGACTGCATCGTTCTGCGGCACGTTGACGGTGATGCGCAGGATGCTGTCCTGATCGATGCTCAGAAGCGGCGTGCCGCCGTTGTCGGCCCGCACGAGATCGCCGACATCGACGTTGCGGGTCGTGACCACGCCGTCGAAGGGCGCTACGACCCGCTCGAAGGCGGTCAGCGCCCTCAGCCGCTCGACCGCGGCCTCCTGCGTCCGGATGTTGGCGGTCGCCACCTTCACGCCGGCTTCCGCGGCCGCAAGGGTCGCCGCCTGGGAGAGCACGCCGGCCTGCGCGTTGTCGGCGTTCTGCCGCGAGGCCCAGCCCTGAACGGCCAGCGTCGTGGTGCGGTTGTTGGTCAGGTTGGCGAGGTTCACGTTGGCGCGGGCCTGCTCGACCTGCGCCTGCGCCTGGAGCAATTGCGCCTTCAACTGGCCGACCTGCGCCTCGGCCTGCGCCAGTTGCTGGTCGAGGTCGGGGGCGGCGATCCGCAGCAGAAGGTCTCCGGCCTTGACGCGGGAGCCGATATCGACGCGCCGCTCCGCGATGTAGCCGGTGGCGCGGGCAGCGATCGACGCCGTTGTGAAGGCCTGCATCTCGCCGGGCAGTACCAAGTCCAGCGGCCCCGCCGCGCGCTCCGCCACGACCGTGCGGACCTGCGGGATCAGGGACTTGGTCTGCTCCAGCGTGGCGGTCGCCTCGGCGTCCCGCCGCCAGTGGCCGTAGCCGCCCCAGGCCAGCAGACCAATCCCCACGAGACCGACGAGCAGGAACGGAGCCTTGCCGGGCGGCGGGGGGATGTCCTCTCCCGCGTCGTGCGCCTTCATCCGACCGGCTCTCCGCCCGAGCGTGAAGCCGGGACTGCGGGATGGTAGCGGTGGTAACCGACGACCGCCAGAGCGGGTTTTGGCCGCATCGGTGCCGGATCAGTGCCGCCTAGGCCGGACGGGGACCGGCCAAGCGCGGGCGTCCGCTCAGGCGCTTGTGCAGATGGACCATCAGGGCGATCCCGAAGAGCGGCGTGAGCAGGTTGAGGATCGGCACCACCATCAGGCCCGCGAGGAGGCATCCGGCTGCCAGCGTCCGGCCCGAGAAGGCCCGGCGCATCTCGGCGGCCTCGGGAAGGGGGCGAAACCGCGCGGCCGCCATCTCGAAATACTCGCGGGCGAGCAGGTAAGCGTTGGCGGCAAAGAAGGCCGCGATCCCGATCACCGGGACGAAGAAGATTACCAACGCGGCGAGGTTTACCAGCAACGTCACACCGGCGAACCGGGCCGCGTACAGCATGGCGGTCCCGAACGGCATGGCGCGGCCCGGCGGATCCTCGGGAAAGTCGGTCCGCTCCACGATGGCGGCCGCGTCGTCGAGGAAGAAGCCAGCCACCAGAATCGAGATCGCCGGCATCAGGTAGGCCAGCACGACGACGAGGCCGAACCCTGCGAGATAATAGGCGAGGCTGTCGAGGATCGGGTACTGAGCGGAGATGTGGTGGCTCGCCTGGAACGCCTGGATCAGGCGGGTCAAAGCAAGCCAGATCAGCGCCAGGAGCCCCAGCGTCAGGCCGAGGGATTTCCAGAGGATCGCCCGCAGCGGCGGGGAAAAGGTCTGGCGCAAAGCCGCCGTGGCGGACTCGACGAGCATCGGGCGAAGGTTCCGGCCCGCGCCAGGCGCGGCGCGGCTGCGTTGTGAAGCGATGCGACCGGTGGCGCAAGGTCGTCGCGGTGGCTCGGATGGATGACGGGGAGGACACGTGCAGGACAGAGGGACGGACACCCCGGCGGTTCAGGCTCACGGCTTCAGGAGCGCCGATCCGCCGCATCGGCCTGCCTACGTATCGCGTCTCGCGGCGCTTCCGGATGCGCCGGAGGTCCTGGTGATCGGGGCCGGCGCGGCCGGCATCGGCGCGGCGCGGACACTGTTGGCGCGGGGCGTCAGGGTGGCAGTGCTGGAGGCGCGGGATCGCGTGGGGGGACGCGCTCACACGGTCGCCCTGCGCGGCCATGCCCTGGATCTGGGTGCGCACTGGCTCCATGCCGGACCGATCAATCCCCTGGTCGCCCTCGGGCGCGCCCGCGGCGAGCGGCTGCGCCGAGCTCCACAGGACAGCCACGTCTGGGTCGATCGCCACCCCGGCGGGCCGGATGCGGTTCGCGCTAATGCTCGCGCCTTCGAACGCGCCGATCGGGCCATGACACGCGGCGCCGCGCAACCCGGTTCGGACCGCCCCGCCTCCAGTGCCCTGCCGCCTGGGTTGGGTCCGTGGGGCCGACGGGTTGTTCAGGTCCACGGCCTCGTGTCCGGCAGACCTCTGAGTGAGGTCTCTCTGCAAGACTTCCCCAGCCTCGAGTATAGTGAGAATTTCTTCCTTGCCGACGGCTACGGCAGCTACCTCGCCCGCCTCGCCGACGGACTACCGGTGGCGCTGTCCACCCCGGTGACGCGGATCGACTGGTCAGGCGAGCGCGTCCGGGTCACTGCGGAGAGCGGCGCGGAATACCGTGCCCGAGCGGTGATCGTCACCGTGCCCCTGATGGTGCTGCGCGATGGCCCGACCTTCTCACCGCCGCTTCCGAACGCGGTTCAGGCCGCGATCAGCGGCTTCTCCACGGGCATCTACGAGCACGCCGTGCTCCACTGGCCGTCGAGCCCGTTCCGGGGCCGCGACCGGCTGGCGGCGATCCATGGCGGGCGGCGAGCCCCGGCGGGCCTGCTCACCCGTATCGACAGCACGCCGTTCCACTACTACGAACTCGACCTCCACGAGGCCGCGGCGATCGATGCCGCCGGCTCGGGGCCCGACGGCGTGCGCCGCCACGTCCGCGCAGTCCTCGGCGCTTTCTTCGGCCGGGCGCGGTTACGTGACCTGACCATCCCGGCGGTGAGCGCGTGGCGCCACGATCGTTGGTCGCTGGGATCCTGGGCGGTCGTACCGCCCGGCCACGCGCCCGCCCGCCAGTTCCTGCGGGAGCCGCTCGCGGGCACCGTCTGGTTCGCGGGGGAGGCGCTCTCGCGGGAGCAGTGGGGGACGGTGGGCGGCGCCTACGAGGAGGGAACGCGGGCTGCGGGGTCGGTCGCCGAGGCCGTCGCCGGCACTCTCCCGGAGCGTGCCCGCGCGAGCACAGGTTGAGGCACGCGCACCGCGCAGGCATTGGGCCAGCTTGCCGGGCTCGGACAAGACGGGCATCCCCCGGGCCAAGAGCTTGAGGGGGCCGCAATGGATTGGATCGAAGGCATCGGATACCTCGGCACCGCGCTGACGATCTCGGCCACCGCGATGAGCACGATGATCCCACTGCGGATCATCTCGCTCTGCGCAAGCTGCGCGGTGATCACGTACGGCATCCTCATCGGGAGCATGCCGGTGGTGCTCACCGAAGTCATCCAGATGCCGTTCAACGCCTACCGGCTCTGGCAGATGCTGCGTCTCGTCCGGGACGTGGAGACCGCGGCCGACGGAGACCTGTCCCTCGAATGGCTGCGCCCCTTCGGCTCGCGCCGGCCGTTCGGCGTCGGCGAGGTGGTCTTCAGCAAAGGTGATACTGCCGACGAGATGTACTACATCGAGAGCGGCGTATTCCGGATCACAGAAGTCGGGATCGAAGTCCGTAAAGGGGCCATCGTCGGCGAGCTCGGCCTCCTGTCCCCCGGAAATGCGCGCACCGCTTCGCTGGTCTGTATCGAGGCCGGACACGCGTTGTGCGTGTCGTATTCGGACGTCAAGCAGCTCTACTACCAGAACCCGGAATTCGGATTCTATTTCCTCAAGCTGACCAGTGAGCGCCTCTTCCAAGGCGTGCAGGGCATGGCGAAACCGCAGGTTGTGGCGGGGGACGCCCTGTGAGACGTCGGCCGGAATCGCTTACCGCCCGTTTGACCCGGCCATTCCCACCGACGCCCTGATCCCGAGCTATGGCGAAGCCGCCCCGGAGGTCTGCTTCCCACAGGCCTAGGATTCGACGCGGGACTACCGGCAGGAATCGGGATTAAGCGGTCGCCCGCTCAGGACAACCGCCGATGGGAGTTCTCCACGTCGAACGGCGCTTCAGAGCATGCTCGGCAGGATCCGGTCCGGCGGCCGGTGGCCGTCCATGAAGGTCTTGATGTTGATGATGACCTTCTCGCCCATGTCGGTGCGGCTCTCGTAGGTCGCCGAGCCCATGTGGGGCAGGAGAACCACCTTTCCCTGACGGGCGAGCTTCACCAGCCGCGGGCTGACCGCGGGCTCCTGCTCGAACACGTCGAGGCCGGCCGCCGAGATCTCCCCGCCCTCGATCAAGCGCGCGAGGGCATTCTCGTCGATGACCTCGCCGCGGGCGGTGTTCACGACGACGGCCTCGGGCTTGAGGAGCTTCAAGCGCCGCGCCGAGAGCAGGTGATAGGTGGCCGGCGTGTGGGGGCAGTTCACCGACACGATATCGACCCGCGCCAGCATCTGGTCGAGGGATTCCCAGTAGGTCGCGTCGAGCGCGCTCTCGATGGCGGCGGGCACCCGGCGGCGGTTGTGGTAATGCACCTGCAGTCCAAAGGCGCGAGCGCGCTTGGCCAGCGCCTGACCGATTCGCCCCATACCGACGATACCGAGCCGCTTGCCGGTGATCCGCCGGCCGAGCATCCAAGTCGGCGACCAGCCGGTGGTCCACTCGTCGTCCGGGATGATGCGCGCGCCCTCGGTGACCCGGCGGGCCACCGCCAGGATCAGAGCCATCGTCATGTCGGCGGTGTCCTCGGTCAGCACGCCGGGCGTGTTGGTGACCGTGATGCCCCGCTCCAGCGCCGCCGCCACGTCGATGTGATCGACGCCGTTGCCGAAATTGGCGATCAGCCGCAGGTTTGGACCGGCCTGCGCGATCAGCCCGGCATCGATCTCGTCGGTTACCGTGGGGACGAGCACGTCGGCTTCGCGCAGGGCTACCGCCATGGCGTCCGCGCCCATGGGAGCATCATCGGAATTGAGCCGGACGTCGAACAGCTCGCGCATCCGCGTCTCGACGGCATCCGGAAGGCGCCGCGTCACGACCACCAGCGGCTTGCGCTTCGACACGTCTCTCTCCCCCGTCGCCCCACGGCCCTGGTTGCAGCGCGTGTCCGGTGACTTCCGTCCGGACCGCTTCCCGCAAGCGTCCGTTAACCGAACTCGGCCAGACAGGATCGGGTACGAGGCGCCGGTTTCGGAGCCTGTTCCGACCCACTGGCCTCTCTACCAGAGGTGGGCCGGAACACAATCGGAAGCCGGCCCGGCCCGCTTCTGAATGGCCCGGCACTCGAACCCGTCACGTCCGAAAATGGGAGAGGACCATGCGCGTGTCACGCCTCCGCTTCGCCATCGGGGCGCTGGTGGCCGGCGGCCTCGCGACCGGAGCCGTGGCGGCCCCCGCGGGACCGGAAACGGGCGTCGGTCCGGTGACCAAGCTGCCGCTACCGCGCTATGCCAGCCTGAAGACCGATCGCGTCAATCTCCGGGAGGGTCCATCGAAGGATCACCGGACCCTCTGGGTCTTCCAGCGCGCCGGCCTGCCGGTGGAAATCGTCGGCGAGTTCGAGACCTGGCGCCGAATCCGCGATTCGGAAGGGACGGAGGGTTGGGTGCTGCATTCACTTCTCTCGGGGCGCCGCACGGCCCTCGTGAATGCGGGCCCCGACAAGGGCGTCGAGAAATCCGCCGTATCGCTTCGGGCCAAGGCCGATGACGGGGCGCCGGACGAAGCGCGACTGCAGACGGGCGTGATCGGCAACGTCAAGAGCTGCACCGGAACGTGGTGCCGCCTGATCGTGGCATTACCGAACAAGCGGGATGTGGATGGTTACATCCGGCAGAACCGGCTCTGGGGCGTCTACCCGAACGAGGTCGTGGAGTAGCTGTTCGTGCAGTGCCTCCCTGTGATGGACGTATCACCGAGGGTTCGGCAAGCCCCGACCACCCATTCGGCAACACCTTCCGGGGTGCGCGTGAAGTGGCACGATCAGGCTGGGGAGCAAGGCCGCTGGTTTTTCCGAGGCCCTGACGCCAGTCGCTCCATCGTCGCGGGCCGCACAGCGGAGCCTAGGATTGGAAACCGCTGAACCTCACAGGATCAGCACCAACGGCGTTTTCGATTCCCCGGCCCGACTGTGGCGCAGTCCTCGTTCTAGAACGCGAAAGGCCCGGACTATGCCGGGCCTCATGCCGATCTTGAACATTTCGCGTCGTGGGGACGACGGCTTCAGCCCTAGCGGCGACCCGCCGGTCGGCTGCGGCGCAGGCGGACGATCACCTCGACACCCGCGATCTCCATACCTTCGGGCGCCTCGGGCAGCGAATCGACCGTAATGCCGCAATCGGGCATGTCGATCACCTGACTCTCATCCTCGAGATAAAAGTGGTGGTGCTCGCTCGGGTTGGTGTCGAAGTATGCCTTCGAGCCATCTAGGGCGAGCTGGCGAAGCAGACCCGCCTCGGTGAACTGGTGCAACGTGTTGTAGACCGTCGCCAGGGAGACCGGCACCTTCGCGCGCATGGCCTCGTCGTAGAGCATCTCGGCCGTCAGATGCCGGTCGCCCCGACCGAACAGCAGCCAGCCGAGGGACAGACGCTGCCGCGTCGGCCGCAGGCCAGCCCGGCGCAGGCGATCGCGCAGGTCGGAGAGCGGGCAGCCGCGGCGCGGGGTCCCGTTGGCCTCCAGCTGAGGGAGGGGGACCCGCCCGTTGAAGACGGCCTGGAATGGCACCGGTTCGGACATTGCTGGACTGAACGCTCGACAAAGGGGCCGGGGGAACGGACTTACCTCTAGTATATGAGACGGGCCCGGCTGTCGCAACCCGACGCCCGCACGGCCGCGATGGGTGGCAATGGCTTTGAAGGCGCTGCGCCCCGTGCTAACCCGCGCGCCTCCGCAAGGGCGAGCGACGCCGCCCGAGAACGCGCCCTGCGCGCATCACCGAGGAAACAGCCACCGCAATGCCGCCAGACGCCGAGACACCCGCGCAGGGCACGAGCCGCAGGTCGCATTACACCTACGAAGACCTTCTGGCCTGCGGGCGCGGCGAACTGTTCGGGCCCGGCAACGCGCAGCTGCCACTGCCGCCCATGCTGATGTTCGACCGGATCACGTCGATCGCCGCCGACGGAGGCGCCCACGGCAAAGGGCACGTGACGGCTGAGCTCGACATCAGGCCGGATCTCTGGTTCTTCCCCTGCCACTTCCAGGGCGACCCGGTGATGCCGGGCTGTCTCGGCCTCGACGCCCTGTGGCAGATGCTCGGTTTCCACCTCGGATGGCTCGGCTCGCCGGGACGCGGCCGTGCTCTCGGGGTGGGCGAAGTGAAGCTCGCCGGCCAAGTGCTGCCGTCGATCAAGAAGGTCGTGTACAACGTCGATGTGAAGCGCGTCCGCCAGGGCAAGCTCGTCCTCGGCATCGGCGACGGCTGGCTGGAGGCCGACGGCGAGCGCGTCTACCAAGTCCAGGACATGCGGGTAGGCCTGTTCCAGAGCTGAGCCGGATTCGCGCGACTGATGTTCGAGGCTGGTCTGCAACGCCGGACGTTTTCGGCTGTTGAGATTGTGTCCGCGTCACCTTACCTGACCGGAACGCGGCGCGGGCGACCGAAGCCGCGACGGAGGTAATGTCACCATCATGCGCCGTGTCGTCATCACCGGGATGGGCATCGTCTCGTCCATCGGCAACAACACGCAGGAGGTGCTCGCCTCCCTTCGCGAGGCCCGCTCGGGCATCGCGCGCGATGCCAGCTACGCGGAGCACGGCTTCCGAAGCCAGGTCTCCGGCGCGCCCTCCCTCGATCCGGAGGGCGTCGTCGATCGGCGCGCCATGCGCTTCCACGGCGGCGGCACCGCCTGGAACCACGTCGCCATGGATCAGGCGATCCAGGATTCCGGCCTGGAGCAGGGCGACATCTCGAACGAGCGCACCGGCATCATCATGGGCTCGGGCGGCCCCTCGACCCGGGTGATCGTCGAATCGGCTGCCATCGCCCGCGACAAGGGACCGAAGCGCGTCGGCCCGTTTGCCGTGCCGAAGGCGATGTCGTCGACCGCCTCGGCGACCCTGGCGACATGGTTCAAGATCCGCGGCGTGAACTACTCGATCTCGTCCGCCTGCGCGACGTCGAATCACTGCATCGGCAACGCTGCCGAGATCATCCAGGGCGGCCGTCAGGACATCATCTTCGCGGGCGGATGCGAGGATCTCGACTGGACGCTGTCGGTGCTGTTCGACGCCATGGGCGCGATGTCGTCCAAGTACAACGATACGCCGTCGCGCGCCTCCCGCGCCTACGACGCCAATCGCGACGGCTTCGTCATCGCGGGCGGGGCGGGCGTGCTCGTGCTCGAAGAGTTGGAGCACGCCAAGGCGCGCGGCGCGCGGATTTACGGCGAGGTCGCGGGCTACGGTGCCACCTCGGACGGGCACGACATGGTCGCGCCCTCCGGCGAGGGTGCCGTGCGCTGCATGCGTCAGGCGCTCGACGGGCTGAAGGGGGCCAAGATTGACTACATCAACCCGCACGCCACCTCGACGCCTGTCGGCGATGACAAGGAGATCGAGGCGATCCGCGAGGTGTTCGGCCGGGGCGAGGCCTGTCCGCCAATCTCGGCAACGAAGTCGCTGACCGGCCACTCGCTCGGTGCCACTGGTGTTCAGGAGGCAATCTACAGCCTCCTGATGATGAACAACGGCTTCATCTGCGAAAGTGCGCATATCGACGAGCTGGATCCCGCCTTCGCCGACATGCCGATCCTCCGGAAACGTCGCGATGATGCGAAGCTCGGTCACGTCCTGACCAATTCCTTCGGTTTCGGCGGCACCAATGCCACGCTGGTTCTGAAACACGTGGACGCCTGACCTGACCTCATCTGGAACCGCCGCCCACGGGCGGCGTTTACCCGACGTTGAGATCTGGTGATGGCGATGGGTACATTCATACTCGGCACGCTGAGCGGCCTGATGATCGCCGGTTGTGCTGCCATCTATGCCAAGCAGGTGCTGATTGAGGAGGCCCGTTCTCGCACGGACGGCTATTTCTGACCTCGGACCACGCACCGGGAACGCCCCGCCGATCGGCGGGGCTTTTTTTTGCCCCGCGAAGACCGCAGGTCCGTTTGGCGCGTGCGTCGAGCCGCGTTAAGAGCACCTCGCTAAACTCCCGATCATCGGGACTTCGGTCGCTCGCACGGCGGCTCGCCCTCGCTCCGAGGTCGCGGGCTCGTTCAGGATAGGGTCGGCATGACAGGTTTGATGGCGGGCCGGCGCGGCCTGATCATGGGGGTCGCCAACGATCACTCGATCGCCTGGGGCATCGCAAAGGCGCTTCACGCCGAGGGTGCCCGCCTCGCATTCACCTATCAGGGCGAGGCGCTGGGCCGGCGGGTGGCGCCGCTCGCCGCCAAGCTCGGCTCCGACATCGTCCTGCCCTGCGACGTGGAGGATCTTGCCTCCGTCGACGCAACCTTCGAAGCGCTCGACGCGCGCTTTGACGGCGGACTCGACTTCGTCGTTCATGCCATCGGCTTTTCCGACAAGGCGCAACTCAAGGGCCGCTACGTCGACGTGACGACGCGCGAGAACTTCGTGCGCACGATGACGATCTCATGCTTCTCGTTCACGGAGATCGCGCAGCGCGCGGCCAAGCGCATGAGGCCGGGCGGCTCGCTGCTGACACTCACCTACGGCGGCGCAACCCGGGTAATGCCCAATTACAACGTGATGGGCGTTGCCAAGGCGGCACTGGAGGCGTCGGTCCGCTATCTCGCCGGCGATCTGGGTCCGGACGGTATCCGGGTCAATGCCCTCTCGGCCGGTCCGATGCGGACGCTGGCCGGGGCGGGGATCGCGGATGCGCGGCTGATGTTCAACCACCAGCGGGCGCACGCGCCGCTGCGGCGCACGGTCAGCTTGGAGGAAGTGGGCGGCTCAGCCCTCTACCTGCTGTCGCCGCTCTCGGGGGGCGTCACCGGCGAGGTGCATTTCGTGGATGCCGGCTACAACATTATCTCGATGCCGCGTCCGGACGTGCTTCAGGCACAGGACGAGGCCGGCGTCGTCGGCGATCCCTGAGCCGGCCTCACTCCTCCGGGATGCGGCCCGGAGGGCGGGGAGCGCCCTGTCCGGCGCCGCGCTCGCGGCGGTCGAACCGCCCCTGCCGCTCGGCGCGCACATCCTCGGCGGTGGGTGCCGCCGACGGATAGTTCGACGCGAAGGGATTGGGCGGCGCGCCGCGACCCGATCCACCGAAGAGCTTGTCCAGGAATCCATCCTCGGCGCGGGCCGGAATCGAGGACAGGAGGAGCGCCAGGGCGAGTATCGGTCGAAGCTGCATCGTGGTCGCCTGCATGCCGGGATCTGCCGCCGCTAGCCGAACTTTCCGGCGGATCGGAGGCCGGGGACGGCGTTCCCTGGAACCGCGGCGCATCCGGCGGGTTCGCGCTCAACAACGATGGGCGTGTACAGGAGGCGTGATGTCCGAGGTTACCTATCGCATCGTCGAGCACGACGGCGGCTTCGCCTACAAGGTCGGTGACGTCTTCTCCGAGACCTTTCCGAGCCGCGAGGACGCGCTCCAGGCGGCCCAAGCGGCGGCGGCGGAGCAGCAGGTGCCGGGCTCGACGGAGGGCATCCGCTACCAGGATCAGGCCGGCGGCTGGCACGACGAGACCGCGCAGGGGAACGACCGACCCCGCGCGAAGGTCGTGGATTAGCCGCGCCGCTCTGACGATCGTGCCGCATCAGGCTCATCGATGGGGGCTACCGTGGCGCGCGCGCGGCGCGTGACGGTGGCGGGCCCGAAGGCGCCCGTCCTCCCAAAAGGCGCGCGGCGCACGACGCCGTCGCCCGAGACCCTCGCGGCCCTCGGACCGGACCGGCTTATCGCGCTGATCCTCGGTGAGACGGCTCGCAATCCCGGCTTCAAGAAACTGGTGAGCGCCGCTCTGGCCGCGCTTCAGGGCCCGGATGCCGTGGCGGCGATCATCGACCGGCGGCTGACAGCTCTGGAAGGGGCTCAGGGATACATCAACTGGCAGAAGCGCCGGGCTTTCGTGGCCGATCTCAACACGATCGTGACGGTGATCCTCAGTGAGATGCGCCCCCTCGATCCGGGCGCGGCCCTCGACCGTCTGCGGCGGTTCCTCAACGGCGCCGACGACGTGCTGAGCCGGGTCGATGACGGGAACGGCACGGTGCAGGCGATCTTCGAGAGAGCCTCGGACGCCTTCGTGGAGATTGCAGGCTCGCTGCCATCCTCGGAGGCGGGACGGGTCGCGGCCGGCCTCGTCGCAGCCTTCGCGGCCGACCCGTTCGGTCCGATCGGACCGATCCTCGGCGCGATGATCCCGTCTCTGCAGGAAGACGCGCTCGGCGACATCGACGGCCGGCTGGCCGAGGCCGACGCAGCGACACTGAAGGGCGGAGATCCCCGTAAGCCCGCCACCCAGCACCGGGAGGCTGGCCGGATCCAGATCCTGCGGCTCCGGCAGGCGATCGCGGACCGGCGCGGCGACCCGGACATCTTCATCGCGCTGGAGCGCGCGATGCTGCCGGGGCGCGAGAACCGCGTCGAGATCGCCCGGCGGCTCCTCGGCGCCGGCCGGCCCGGGGAGGCGCTGGAGTGGATCCGGCGCATGCAGGATCCGGGATTGCGGGTCGCCACACGGGCCGACCTGATCGCAGGCTTCGATCTGCGCGGCCCAGAGCGCGAGCGGCAGGCCCTGGAGATCGAGATCCTCGACGCCCTCGGTCGAACCAGCGAGGCGCAGACGCTGCGCTGGTCACGGTTCGAGCGCGAACTCGACGCGCCGATGCTGCGCAACCACCTCACGAGGCTTCCGGACTTCGAGGACGAAGAGGCGCTCCAGCGTGGACTCGACCATGCCGAGGCCTTCCCGCAGCCGCATCGCGCGCTGGCCTTCCTGGTAAATTGGCCGGCGCTGAACCGCGCGGCGCGGCTGGTCATCGCCCGACCGGCGATCTGGCAGGGCGACCAATACGCCGTGCTGGGCCCGGCGGCCGACGCCCTCGCCCTGAACCACCCGCTCGCCGCGACAATTCTCTATCGCCGCCTGCTGGACGGCATCCTCGAAGGCGCTCGCAGCGCCGCCTACCCCCATGGGGCGCGCTACCTCGCGGAGCTTGAGGGACTGGCCGGACGGCTGGATGCGAGCGCGATCAGCCCAGCGCCGGATGCGTATCGCGCCAAGCTGCGGCGCGAGCACGGCCGCAAGCACGCGTTCTGGAGCCTCGTGCGGGATTGAACGGTGTGAATACCGGCCGCCCAGCCGGAAGCCGGCAATCTCCATTTGCGACCCGGGCTGGCCGCCCGGCGCACAGCGTGGCCGTGCCCCGAGCCCTGCCTCGTCGAACGGCCCTCAATCCGTGACCTCGATCGCGTCGACGCGCTCCGGATAGAACGCCACGTGCCCCCGGATGGCCTTGACGGCCGGATAAGGGGCCTCGTAGCTCCACACGGCATCGTGGCGCAGGGTCCCGTCGACCGCGAGGTCGAAGTAGCATGCGTCGCCCTTGTAGGGGCAGTGACTCGTCCGCGTCGACGCGACGAAGCTGGCGGCGCGGATGTCCGCACGCGGAACGTAGAACACGGCTGGGTACTGGGCCTCCTCCAGGCGCAGGGCGTTGCGCGTGTCCGCAACGGCCACGCCGGCCGCGAGCACGCGGACGCGACGCGGTTCGGGCACGATCGTGATGGGATGATCCGCTCCGGGCTCTTTCATGGTGCTCCTCCGGTCTGGGGCTTCAACTCGACGGTCCCGAGGGCGTCGGCGAGCCGGGACCGCGCGCTTCCGGGGCGGAGCGGCTTCTGCTGGCTCTCGTGCGGCACCCAACCCGAGAGCCACAGGAGCTCGAAGGTTGCACGCACCCGCCCGTCCGGATCCGCGAAGCGCGCGGCATAGATCTCCGCGGTCCGCAGGAGCGTCGCCCGACGCAGCGGCGTGCGGCGGCGGTCGGTGAGTACGTTGGTCATGCCCATGGCGCGCAGGTCGCGCATGAGCGCGAACGGATCGGCATAGCGCACCGTGAGCGTGTCGGTGTCGGCCACCGGCAGCGCGAAACCCGCCCGCTGGAGAAGGGCACCGGCTTCGCGCACGTTCGCGAAGGGGGCGACCCGCGGGCTGATCCCGCCCTCGACCTCGCTCTCGGCTTGGCCGAAACTCTGGCGCAGTTCCGTGAGCGTCGCGCCGCCCAGCAGGCATCCGACGAACAGGCCGTCGGGCCGAAGCGCGCGGCGGAGCTGGATCAGGGTGCCCGGAAGGTCGTTGACCGCATGCAAGGACAGCAGCGACACAGCGAGATCGAGGCTTCCAGCGGCCAGGGGGAGCAGCTCCGGATCGCCGACGATCAGGCCCCCCCCGGGCCCCGCCAACGGTGCGAGGCGGAAGCGCAGTGCCTCGGGATAGCGGCCCGCGAGGATCCGCTCGGCTGCCGCCGTCGGCGTGGCAAGGTCGAGCACCGCGCTGAAGCCGCGCAGCACGGCTCCGAGCCGGTCATCCAGATCCTCCGCGAGCCTGTCGAGCAGGAAACCGGCGTAACCGCCGCGATCCGCTCGGGCGAGGCGGCGGCGGGCGAGGGCGGTGTCGAACAGGGCGGCGGGTGCATCCATCGCGGGGAGATGGCATCCGACACGGCCCACCGCCAGCGTCGCTGTGCCGGGAGGGGTGGCGCGTGCACGGAGTCGTGATGTGGTCTAGGACCGTGGAACGACTCGGCAGCGTCGCTGTTCCTGCTGCAACTGGCCGCACGGCCGAGATTGAGCTTGGAGCACCCACCATGAAGCGCATGTTCCTCGGGGCCACGATCGCCCTCGCCGCCCTTACCGCCGCCGGCGCCGCCGAGGCGAAGGGCTGCATCAAGGGCGCGATCGTCGGCGGCATCGCGGGGCACTATGCCGGGCATCACGGATTGATGGGCGCCGCGGCGGGCTGCGCCATCGGCCGTCACCGCGCCAATTCCCGGTCTCGGCAGATGGACCAGCAGCAGATGGGTTCCCAAGCCCAGCCGGTCTCGGCCCGCTAACGCCCGGCCGAACACAGGTCCGCTTCCCGGTGACGACCCTCGACGTCGTCGCCTCGGCCCTGCGCGGCGTGCCGCGCGGGGTTCTGTCGCTGATCTACCCGCCGACCTGCGTGGGATGCGGCGCGGCGACGGCCGATCCCGGTGCCCTCTGTCCGGCCTGCTGGTCGGGGATGCGCCTGATCGAGGAGCCCGTCTGCCAGCGCTACGGAACGCCTTTCGCCGTCGATCTCGGCGTCGGACCGTTGCTCTCGCCCCGAGCCAGTGCCGATCCGCCGGCCTTCGGGCGCGGCCGAGCGGTGGCGCTCTACGACGGCGTCGCCCGCCAGCTCGTCCACCGGCTGAAATACGAGGATCGCCTCGATCTCGCCGGCGTCATGGCACGGATGATGGCCGCGAGCGGCCGAACCCTGATCGCGGAGGCGCACTGCCTCGTCCCGGTTCCGCTCCATCGCGGGCGCCTGTGGCGCCGCCGGTTCAACCAAGCGGCGATTCTGGCCCGGCGCATCGCCCGGGAGGCCGGGCGTCCCTGCATGCCGGCCGCGCTGGTGCGGGTGCGGGCGACGCGCTCGCAGGTCGGCCTCAGCCGCGCGGCCCGAGCCGAGAACCTCAGCGGCGCATTCCGGGTGCCCGAACCCGAGGCACATCGGATCCGCGGGCGGCGGATCCTTCTCGTCGATGACGTAACCACGACCGGCGCCACCGGCAATGCAGCGACCCGGGCCCTGTTGCGCGCCGGAGCCACCTCCGTCGATTTCCTGACCTTCGCGCTGGTGGGCGACGCCGCGGGGTGAGACGCGCTCGCCAGTCAGACAGCGGCGATCTCCCGGTTCGGGAAGCTGACCGCCACGGTGAAGTCGAAGGCCTCCGCGATGCCCTCGTACCAGAGCGAGAACGGGGTGGGCCGCGCGAGGTGCAGGGCGCCGTCGATCTCGCTGCCGACATGCTGCAGGGCAGCCCCGTGCTTGGCGGCGAGCCGCAGCATCGGACCGTTTCCGGACAGGCAGCGCACGTGCAGGTCGATCACGCCGCGGTGCCGTGCCGAGCGCGCGATGCGCGCGAACAGGCTTGCGCCGATGCCGCGCCGGCGGACAGCCAGCTCGACCGCGAAGGCGGCTTCCGCGCATGGGCCGAGGGCGTAGCGAGATGGACTGGCTCCCATGGGCCGGAGCTCGCCGAGCCCGCGCAGCGCGCCGTCGACGAAGGCACCGTACAGGACGCCCTCGGCCGTGACCGCCTGCGCGGCATAGGCCCGCACGCCGGCCTCGCTGACGTTGCCCATGAAGCGGCTCGCCCGGGTTTCGGGGTCCAGTCGCATGAAATAGTCGAGGACTGCGTTGCGGTCGGCAGGCCAGAGGCGCCGGATGTTGTGGGCCAGCACGTCGTTTCGCGCGTGAGCGGCCATGAAAGGTCTCCGGTCTGGTGCGCACGTGCGCGCAGGGTGATCCGGACGTTCCTCCCAAGAGACGCCGCCGATTTCGCAGCTCCCCGTTCATTGTGCAATGCAGCAGGACTACGAAGGGTCCATGAACGTGGCAGCCATCCACGGAGCCGATGGGACGCTTCCCGTCCGCTGTTCGAGCCCGGACTTGATTCACGTTCAGCTTGCGCGTCACAGGGAAGGTCCGGGTCGATGAATGCTGACGCGGGCGGTGCCGGGCTGGCGCCGCGGCGAGCTGCGAGGGACCGGCGGCGTGAGCGAGAGATCCGGCAACCAACAGGCACCCTCTGCCGAGGCGCGGGCCAGTGCGGTCTCCCCGGGCCCGGTCCACGAGCGGTACGAGGCGCTGGTCGCCGGCGGCGCTATCGAGCGCGATCCTGCCCAGACGCGGCTGGTGCGGGCCCTGGACCGGCTGATCCAGGATCTCCAGCGTCAAAAGCGCGCCAGCAAGACCAGCGCCCTCGGCTGGCTGTTCCGGCGCAAGGACGAGGTCGAACAGCCCCGGGGCCTGTACGTCTGGGGTTCGGTCGGGCGCGGCAAGACCATGCTGATGGACCTGTTCCACGAGGCGGCGCCGGAGCCGAAGCGGCGCGTCCACTTCCACGGCTTCCTGGCGGACGCTCACGAGCGGATCCACGCCTACCGGCAGGCGCTGAAGGCCGGTAGCGTCAAGGGCGACGACCCGATCGGCCCCGTGGCCGACCAGCTCGCCGACGAGGCGACCCTGCTGTGCTTCGACGAGTTCACCGTCACCGATATCGCCGACGCGATGATCCTGGGCCGGCTGTTCGGACACCTGTTCCGGCGCGGCGTCACCGTGGTGGCGACCTCGAATGTCG
Organism: Methylobacterium sp. E-046; assembly: GCF_022829625.1. Lineage (NCBI taxonomy): Bacteria > Pseudomonadati > Pseudomonadota > Alphaproteobacteria > Hyphomicrobiales > Methylobacteriaceae > Methylobacterium > Methylobacterium sp. E-046. Next base: position 240,354 of record NZ_JAKSYP010000183.1, read on the forward strand.
AGCCGGACCGGCTCTACGAAGGCGGACTGAACCGGGCGTTGTTCCTGCCCTTCATCGCGACGCTGAAGGAGCGGGTCGAGATGGTGCGCCTCGACGCAAGGACCGACTTCCGCCTGGAGAAGCTCGGCGGCGCGGCCGTCTATCACGTGCCGGCGGACGACACCGCACGCGCGGCCCTCGATGCCGCCTTCAGGGGGCTCACCGGCAAGGCCCGGGGCCGCACCGCCATCGTCAAGGTGCACGGGCGGGACGTCGAAATCCCCGAGGAGGCGAGCGGCGTAGCCCGCTTCCACTTCGATGACCTCTGCCGCAAGCCCCTCGGCGCCTCCGACTACATGGCTTTGGCCAGGACCTTCCACACGGTGATCCTCGACGGGATCCCGGTGATGCGGGAAGCCGAGCGGAACGAAGCCAAACGCTTCATCACGCTGGTCGACACGCTCTACGACCGCCACGTGAAGCTCGTCGCCTCCGCGGCCGCAGAGGCGCAGGATCTCTACACCGCCGAGACCGGCCGGGAGGCCTTCGAGTTCGACCGGACCGTCTCGCGCCTGATCGAGATGCGGTCCCGGGAATACCTGGCCCTGCCGCATGGCCGACCCGATTCAGAGGCGTCCGGTACCAGCACCGGGCTGGTGGAGACGTGAGCGGCGCGCCCGGCGGCGGATCGATCTTCGGATTGCGCCGCAGGAACTGGCGCGGCGCCAATCCGCTCGGACCGTTGCTCGGATCGCCCTCCGCGTTCCTGCTCGTCGTCGTGTCGCTGGCGGCCGGGATGGCGAACTATCTGGCGGGCGAAGCGGACCGCGCGGCAACCGCGCGGACGAACGCCACCATCGCGGGCGTCGAACGCCTGATCTCCGAGGTCAAGGACCTGGAAACCGGGGAGCGGGGCTTCGTGCTGGTCGGCAGCGAAGATTACCTCGCGCCGTACACCAGCGCGCTGACGCGTATCGAGACGGAGCTGTCGAGTCTCGGCTCGGCCGCGCAGGAGCCTGTCCGCGCCGGCGGCCCGTCGCTGGCGGGATTGATCGCGCAGAAGCGCGACTTCGCGGCTCGGGTGGTCGCGGCCCGCCGTCAGCAGGGGTTCGACGCGGCGACCGACCTCGTCCGGACCGGCGATGGCAAGCGCCTGATGGACGCGATCCGCATCGAGGCGGCCGCGCGCCAGGAGACCGCCGCGCAGGAGCTCGCTGCCCTGCAGGTCCGGGAGTACCGGCGCGGGCTGATCCTGTTCCTGCTCACCGGAGCGGCGGCCCTGGGCGCCATCGTCTTGCTGGCGCGCCTCGCCCTGGTCCGACGTCAGGAGTCGCTGCGCATGTCGCGGCTCCTCGACGGCGTGCTGGCCAACGCGCCCGTCGGCCTCGGCTTTCTCGACCGCGATCTGAAGATCCGGCACATGAACCGGTCGCTGGCCACGATGAGCGAGCGGGGGTTCGGTGCCGATCTCGGCGCGCCCATTTGGGCGATGCTGCCGACCCTCCAGGACGCGCTGGCTGCCAAGCTCGCCGCGGCGCTTCGGGAGGGCTTGGTCTCGCCCGACGTCCCGGTGGCGGTCCCGGCCCCTTCGGCTCCGGGGGGCGTGCGCCAGTTCTCGATGAGCTTCTACCCGCTCCGCGGCCCCGCCGACGGCCCCGGCCAGGAGGTCGAGGGCGTCGGCCTCGTGGTGGTCGACGAGACCATCCGCCACCTCGCCGAGGCTCGCCTGCGCCGCAGCGAGGAACGCTTTCGCTCGCTGATCGAGGCCAGCGCCGCCATCGTCTGGACGGCCAATCCGGAGGGTAGCCTGCACCGGCGGCAGGTCGCCTGGAGCCGCTTCACCGGCCAGGACGAGGCGGCCTATGCGGGGCTCGGCTTCCTCGATGCGGTTCATCCCGAGGATCGACCGCATACGAGGGCCGCATGGTCACGGGCGGTGACGACCCTGGAACCCTATGCCACCGAGCACCGGATCCGAACCGCGTCCAACGCGTACCGGCACATGAGCGTGCGCGCCGTCCCGATCCTCGAATCCGACGGAACGCTGCGCGAATGGGTCGGCACCCACACCGACATCACCGAGCGCAAGGAGGCGGAGGCGGCCATCGAGGCGGCGCGGGCGGCCGCGGAGGCGGCCAACGCCGCCAAGAGCCAGTTTCTGGCGAACATGAGCCACGAACTGCGCACGCCCCTCTCGGCGGTGATCGGCTATTCCGAGATGGTGCAGGAGGAGCTGGAGGATCTGGGCCAGCCCGACCTGATCGCCGACATGAAGAAGATCGAGGCCAACGCGCGGCACCTCCTCGGCCTGATCAACGACGTGCTCGACATCTCGAAGATCGAGGCGGACCGGGTCGAAATCCACGCCGAGGATTTCGACGTCGCCGCGGTCATTCAGGACGTCGCCGCCACCGTCGAGGGCCTCATCGCGAAGAAGAACAACACGCTGGCTCTGGACCTCGGGGACGATCTCGGCACGGCGCACACCGACGTTACGAAGCTGCGCCAGTGCCTGATCAATCTCCTGAGCAACGCGGCGAAGTTCACCGAAAACGGCCGGATCAGCCTGGCGGCCGACCGCGTCGGCGCGGATCTGCGCATCCGCATCGCCGATACCGGCATCGGCATGACGCACGAGCAGGTCGGCAAGCTGTTCGAGCGGTTCACCCAGGCCGACGCCTCGACAACGCGGCGGTTCGGCGGGACCGGCCTCGGCCTTGCCATCACCCGCGCCTTCGCCGAGATGCTCGGTGGCGCCATCGCGGTCGAGAGCCGGGACGGAGAAGGTACGACCTTCACGCTGACGCTGCCGGCCCGCTTCCGCGGAGCGGAGGCAGAGCAGGCGGAGACGGTGCGGAACGGCAGGGTCACCATCCTGGTCGTGGATGATGACGCCGCGACACGGGACCTGCTCGCCCGCTTCCTGGAGCGGGAGGGCTTCGCCGTGGCGGTGGCTGAGGATGGCCGGCGCGGCCTGGAACTCGCCCGCAGCCTGCGCCCCCGTGCCGTCCTCCTCGACGTGACGATGCCGCAGATGGACGGCTGGGCGGTCTTGCGGGCGATCCGGGCCGACACCGAGATCGGCGCGACCCCGATCGTGATGGTGTCGATCCTCGACGAGCAGCACCTCGCCTTCTCGCTGGGCGCGACTGACTATCTGCAGAAGCCGATCGACTGGGTCAGCCTGCGCCAGATCGTGGAGCGGTTCCAGCCCGCGACCCGCGACGGACCGATTCTCGTAGTCGAGGACGAGGCCGACGCGCGCGGGCACGTCTGCGCCTATTTGCGGCGCGAGGGATTCCCGGTCCGCGAGGCGGAGAACGGCGTCCGCGCCCTCGAACGCGTGGAGGCCGAGCGGCCCAGCCTGATTCTTCTCGACCTGATGATGCCGGAGCTGGACGGCTTCGGCTTCCTGCGCGCACTGCGCGCTCGACCGGATTGGCGCGACGTGCCGGTGGTGGTGCTCACCGCCAAGGACATTACCGCCGACGATCGGCGCCGCTTGGCCGGTCAGGCCGACCGGGTGCTGGCCAAAGGTGAGACAGGCCTCGGCGAGCTGGCGCGGGAGCTGCGCGCGCTGATGCCGGCGGCCGTGGATCCGGGATGAGCGTCGTCAGCCTTCGCGATCAACGCGAGCCCTCCGGTCGACACCCGAGCACCGCTCCGCACCTGTCCGCCGCACGCGCGGGGCGATAGGGTTCGTCGCCCCCGGGCTATGACCGGACGCAGGATCAGAGTCCCCGGAACGCCAGCATCAGCGCGCCGGCTGCGATGCCCCACAGGGCCAGCGTCGACCAGATCGCCCGGGTCCCTTCGGTGCGTGCCAAGCGCTCCAGGCGGAGCGCTTCGTCGTTGCCGGTCTCGTCCAGCCGGATCAGCACCCGCTTGAGCCGCATGGCGAGGTCGGGGATGTCGCCGACCACGTCGGACATGACCCGCAGCGCATCCAGGCCGCTCTGCGCCCGGCCGATCGGCCCCATGTTGCGGGCGATCCAGGCGCGCACCACCGGCTCGGCGGTGGTCCACATGTCGAGGCGCGGATCGAGGGATCGGGCGACGCCCTCCACGACCACCATGGTCTTCTGGAGCATGACCAGCTCCGTCCGGGTGCTCATGTCGAACAGCGCGGTCACGTCGAACAGGAGCGTGAGCACCTTGGCCATCGAGATCTCGTCGGCCCGGCGCTGATGGATCGGCTCGCCGATCGCACGGATCGCCTGTGCGAAATCCTCGACGGAATGATGCGCCGGCACGTAGCCCGCCTCGAAATGGACCTTCGCCACCCGGCGATAGTCGCGCAGGATGAAGCCGAGCAGGATCTCGGCGAGGAACCGGCGCTCGTTCGCGCCGAGCCGGCCCATGATGCCGAAATCCACGGCCACCAGCCGGCCCTCGGCATCGACCATCAGGTTGCCCTGGTGCATGTCGGCGTGGAAGAAGCCGTCCCGGATCGCGTGCCGCAGGAAGCTCTGGATGACGGTCCGCCCGATGATCTGCGGATCATGCCCGCTTGCGGCGAGTTCCGCCGCGCTGTGGAGCCGGGTGCCTTCGATCCATTCCGCCGAGAGCACCTCGCGGGCGGTCAGCTCCCATTCGGGCTTCGGCACGCGGAAGTCAGGGTCGTCCCTGGTGTTTTCCGCAAATTCAGAGGCGGCCGCCGCCTCCAGGCGGAAGTCCATCTCCATTAGCACGGAGCGGGCGAGGATCTCGACCACCTCGCGGGGGCGCAGCCGCTCCGCCTGCGGGGACAGCGCATGCACCACCCGGGCCATGAAGCGCATGACCTCGAGGTCGCGCATGAAGCGCTCGCGGACGCCCGGCCGCATCACCTTGACGGCGAGCGTGCGCTGGGTGCCGTCGGCGTCCTGCACCACTGCCTTGTGGACCTGCGCGATCGACGCGGCGGCGATAGGCTCGCTGAACGACACGAACAGCGCGCTCACCGGCTTGCCCAGAGCGGCCTCGACGGTGCGCAGCGCGATTGCCTGTGGGAAGGGCGGCACCCGGTCCTGCAGCGTCTCCAGATCGAAGGCCGCCCGCATGCCGACGATGTCGGGCCGGGTCGCCAGGAATTGGCCGAACTTGACGTAGGACGGGCCGAGGCGGGTCATCGCAACGGACAGGCGCGCGGCGCCGTCGCCGATGCCGGGCCGCTCGAGGCAGCGTCCGAGCCGCAGGGCGAGCCGGAGGTGCGGCGGCATCTCGGACGGATCGGCGAAGGCCAGCGCGCCCTCGCGGGCCAGCACGAAGCCGACCCGCGCGCCGCGGAATAGGTTGATGGCGGCGCCGATCACCGGTGCTGGTCCCCGTCGCGCGCGGTGGCGGTCAAGAGACCTTCCAGCCCGAATGAATCGCCACGATCCCGCCCGTCAGCGGACGGTCGGTGACGTGGCGGAAGCCCGCGCGCTCGATCATGCCGGCGAAGGCGCCGCGCGTCGGGAACTTCCGGATCGACTCCACGAGGTAGCGGTACGACTCGGCATCCCCCGCCACCCGGGCCCCGATGCGCGGGATCACGTTGAAGGAATAGGCGTCGTAGATCCGGTCGAGCAGCGGAATGTCGACGGCGGAAAACTCCAGGCAGAGGAAGCGCCCGCCGGGCTTCAGCACCCGCCGCGCCTCGGCGAGCGCCGTCTCGATCCGCGGCACGTTCCGGATCCCGAACGCGATCGTGTAGGCGTCGAAGGACGCGTCGGGAAGCGGCAGTGTCTCGGCGTTGCCGGTGACGAAGGCGATCCGGTCGCCGGCCTCGTCGATGTTGCGCTCCCGTGCCCGCTCCGCGCCGACGCGCAGCATCGACTCGTTGATGTCGAGCACCGTGACCCGGGTACGCGGCCCGCCCGCTGCCAGCACCCGGAAGGCCACGTCGCCGGTGCCGCCGGCCACGTCGAGATGCGCGAAGGCGCGATTCTGCGGCGGCCGCAGCATCGAGACGAGCTGCGCCTTCCAGGCCCGGTGCAGGCCCGCCGACATCAGGTCGTTCATGATGTCGTAGCGGCGGGCGACCGAGTGAAAGACGCTGTCGACCCGTCCCTGCTTCTCGTCGAGCGCAACGCGCTCGAAGCCGAAATCCGCGCTCGCGCGCTCAGACGCCCCGTCTCCGGCCTTCATGACGCTCCCGTTCCTCGATGGGCGCGTCATAGCGAAGGTCGAGCCCGACCGCCATGCGTCGAAACGGGCGGCTGGGGATCGATCCCGATGCATCGACGCGCCGAAAGCGGGCTCTCCGCCCGTCCGACAGGGCCGCTCGAGTCCCCGGCCCGAGGTGCCGGAGCGCAGCGGAGGCCTCGACGGAGCCCTTCAGCCATCTGTTGATCCCCGGAGCCGTCCTTCGAAGCCCGCTGACGCGGCCACCTCAGGATGAGGTCGCGGATGGCACCACGGCGGCAGGGCGCGGTGCGTTCCCGATGCGGCTCAGCGGGCGCGCGCCCGCAGCGCGTCGGCCACCGCCGACGCCATTGCGCGGGTTCCCATGGGGTTCGTGCCCTCGCCGGCGATGTCGGCGGTGCGCGCCCCGCCCGCCAGGGCGTCGGTGATGGCGCCGTCGAGCGCGTCGGCGGCATCGCCGAGGCCGAAGGAGTAGCGCAGGCACATGGCGAGCGAGCCGATCATCGCGATCGGGTTGGCCTTGTCCTGGCCGGCGATGTCGGGGGCGGACCCGTGGACGGGCTCGTAGAGGGCGCGGCGCAGGCCGCTCGCGTCGACCGCGCCGAGCGAGGCCGACGGGAGCATGCCGAGCGAGCCTGTGAGCATGGCGGCGATATCCGACAGGACGTCGCCGAACAGGTTGTCGGTCACCAGCACGTCGAACTGCTTCGGCCGGCGCACCAGCTGCATGGCGCAGTTGTCGGCCAGGATGTGCTCCAGCTCGATCTGCGCATAGTGCTCGGCGTGGACCTTGGTGACGACCTCCTTCCAGAGGACGCCGGACTTCATCACGTTGTGCTTCTCGGCCGAGGCGACCCGGCCCGAGCGCTTGCCGGCGAGGTCGAAGGCCACGTGGGCGATCCGCTCGATCTCGGCCGTCGTGTAGACCTGGGTGTCGACCGCGCGCTTGGAGCCGTCCTCCAGGGTGGTGATCTCCTTCGGCTCGCCGAAGTAGACGCCGCCGGTGAGTTCGCGGACGATCATGATGTCGAGGCCCTCGACCAGCTCGCGCTTCAGCGCCGAGGCCTCGGCGAGCGCCGGGTAGCAGATTGCCGGGCGCAGGTTGGCGAACAGGTCGAGTTCTTTGCGCAGGCGCAGCAGGCCGGCCTCGGGGCGGTTCTCGTAGGCGACGCTCGCCCATTTCGGACCGCCGACGGCGCCGAGAAGGATCGCGTCGGCATCCTTGGCGCGCGCCAGCGTCTCGTCCGCCAGGGGGCGCCCGTGGGCGTCGATCGCGCAGCCGCCGACGAGGTCGGTCTCGATCTCGAAGGCGGCGAGGCCGGTCTCCTTGAGCGTATCGAGCACGACCTGCATGCCGCCGGCGACTTCCGGGCCGATCCCGTCGCCGGGGAGGAGCAGGAGCTTGTAGCTGGCCATGACGGTCTCGCGGGTTTGTCTCGACGTGCCGGCGGGCTTTATCGAGGGCAGACCGTCGTTGGCAAGGCGCCCGGGCAAGCCGCTTGGGCAAGAGGCTTTGGCAAGGCGCTTGGGCCAAGGCGCCCGCGAGACCGCTGGGGCGGGCCGCGCCCCGGATCAGAGGAACGCGACCTTGCCGGTGGCGATCTCGTAGTAGCCGCCCACGACCTTCACCCGCCCGGCGGCGACGGCCTCCGCGAGGATCGGCCCCGCCTGCTCCAGCCGCCTGACGCTGTGACGGACGTTCTGGGCGATGGCCTCGGCGAGGGGATCCGGCGCCCGCGCCTTCTCGGCCAGATCGACCGCCGGGCGGATCGCATCGATCAGCGCCGGCAGATGGCCGGGAAGCACGGCGTTGGTCTTCATGACGTCGATCGTGGCCTTCACGGCCCCACAATCGGAATGGCCGAGGACGAGGATCAGCGGGGCGCCCAGAACCGACACGCCGTATTCGAGGCTGGCGAGGCCGTCGGTGTTCATGAAGTTGCCGGCGACACGGACGACGAAGAGATCGCCCGGTCCCTGGTCGAAGATGAAGTCCGGGGCGACCCGGGCATCGGCACAGCCGACGATGCAGGCGATCGGATACTGCGCGCCGGCCCGGGCGGCGCGACCGGCCGAGAAGTCCCGGTTGGCGGGCGCGTTGGCGGCGTAGCGGCCGTTGCCGTCTTGCAGCCGTGCCAGGGCCTCCTCGGGCGTGATGGCGCGAGACCCCGCCCCGTCGGGGGCCGCTTCGGCGCACCGGATCCGGGCGGAAGCGGCCGCCAGGGTGCCGGCCGCGACGGCCGTGAGCAGGCCGCGCCGTGAGAGGAAGGCTCGATGCCGCGCGCACACGATCGATGATCCCTTCGCATTCCATGCCGGCATGGCCCGGCGGACCGCTCGTCCCGGCGGGGATGGGCCGAGCAGACCCAGTCGTAATCCCGACGGTTCTTCATCATCGAGTCCAAACTTTGCAGGAAAGACTGGACCGGATCCCGTGCGCGGGGCATCCCGGGGTCATGGGTCCGGCGGCTGCGGGGCACGAATGTTGGACGATCACTTCCGGGAGCGGATCGATCTCCTTCGATCCGAGCGAGATTTCCGCGAGGCGCTCGCCGGTTACTGTCAGGCCATGATCGATCCATCGCAGATCGTTTGGTCCAGCCACAAATTGCTCAATCAGTTCGAACGCTACTTGGTCTCGTTCATGCTGATCCACAACGACTACGCGTGGCGCCACCGGGGAGGCCCACGCCCGACACTGACGGCCCTCCAGGCGATGGTCGGACTGAGCCCCCGGCAGACGGCCGGCTTCGTGTCGGCCCTGAAGGCCGGGCGGTTCGTCACCGCGTTCGCGGATCGGTGCGATGGGCGCGTGAAGTGCCTGCGGGCCTCGCCGGCCCTGGTGACCGAGATCGGACGATCCGGGCGCCTCTTCGTCGCCGCCATGGACGCCGTCGCGCAGCGCGATCCGGGCCGTGCCGCGGGGTTCGCCGCTCCCGACCGGCTCGGCGAACTTGTCCGCCGGGCGGCGGCCCATGTGCTGCGGCACGGGGCGCTCATCGCACCGTTTCCGCGGATCCTCCATTTCGCCCGCCGGGACTGCGGCTACCCCCTGCTCGTTGCCCTGGTCGGTGCCCACTACGCCGCCACGATACCGCGGGCGCCGGCGGCGGCACCGCTGAGCCTGCGCGGCCTCGCCGAGCGGCTGGACGTATCGCGGGCGCATGTCGGAAATCTGCTCGGCGAGGTGGACGCCGCCGGATGGATCCGGATCGCCGATGGCCGCCTGACCGCCTTCGACCCGACGCTACTGCTGGAATTCGAGCGCTGGGCCGCCGGCCAGATGCTGTTCTACGACGATCTCGCGGCGGTGGTCCTGGCGGACCCACCAGACGCCGCCGTTCCCGACTGCGCCTGACGGTGCGGCCGGAGGCGCGGGTCTCGCTTGTGTTCCGACCGCTCCGAGGCTACCTACGGGCAGCACCGCGCCGTGAGACCACTCCGCGCGGGCCGCCGACAGGAGAGACGAGCCTTGGCCAGAGCCGGCTCAGCGCCTAAGATCGCCCGCGCCGTCATGACGGCGTCGCGGTCGCGTGCGCGCCGCGTCGGGCTTGCCCTCCCGCTTCTGCTTACCCGCCCCTGAGGGCCGTCCGGGCGCGCGCCTGGGCCTTCAGGGGATGCCTTTCATTCGCGAATCCGCCCGTGAGGGCATTACGCCGCGCCGCGCCAATCGGAGCCGGGCGGCCCGCGACAGGGTAACGCCATGACCACGACCAGCACCACCGCCCGCGACCGCATCCTGATCTTCGATACCACGCTCCGCGACGGCGAGCAGTGCCCCGGCGCAACCATGACCTTCGACGAGAAGCTCGCGGTGGCCGAACTGCTCGACACGATGGGCGTCGACATCATCGAGGCGGGTTTCCCCATTGCGTCGAACGGCGATTTCGAGGCGGTCTCGGAAATCGCCCGGCGGACCAAGCGCGCGACCATCGCGGGCCTCGCCCGCGCCATCCCGGCCGACATCGCCCGGGCCGGCGAGGCCGTGCGCCACGCCAACCGCGCGCGGATCCACACCTTCGTGTCCACCTCGCCGATCCACCTCGCACACCAGATGCGCAAGAGCCAGGACGAGGTGATCGCGATCATCCTGAAGACCGTGGCGCAGGCGCGCGACCTCGTCGAGGACGTGGAATGGTCGGCGATGGACGCGACGCGGACGCCGCTGGACTACCTGTGCCGCTGCGTCGAGGCGGCGATCAAGGCCGGCGCCACGACGATCAACCTGCCCGACACCGTGGGCTACGCCACGCCCACGGAATATCGCGACATGTTCGCGAACGTGCGCGAACGGGTGCCGAACGCCGACAAGGCGGTGTTCTCGGTCCATTGCCACAACGACCTCGGCCTCGCGATCGCCAACTCGTTGGCGGGAATCGAGGGTGGGGCCCGGCAGGTCGAGTGCACGATCAACGGCATCGGGGAACGGGCCGGCAACGCGGCTCTGGAAGAGATCGTGATGGCGTTGCGCACCCGCGCGGACGTGCTGCCCTACGAGACCGGCGTCGAGTCGACGATGCTGACCCGCGCCTCGAAGCTCGTGAGCCACGCCACGAACTTCCCGGTGCAGTTCAACAAGGCGATCGTCGGCCGCAACGCCTTCGCGCACGAGAGCGGCATCCATCAGGACGGCATGCTCAAGAATTCCGAGACCTACGAGATCATGACGCCGGCCTCGGTAGGCCTGACCAAGACCTCCCTGGTGATGGGTAAGCACTCCGGCAGGGCGGCGTTCCGCTCCAAGCTGGAGGATCTCGGCCTGCACCTGTCCGACAACCAGTTCCAGGACGCGTTCGAGCGGTTCAAGGCGCTCGCCGACCGCAAGAAGCACGTCTACGACGAGGACATCGAGGCACTGGTCGACGAGAACCTCGCCACGGCCCACGACCGGATCCGGCTGGTCTCCCTCTCGGTGATCGCCGGCACCCGGGGGCCGCAGCGCGCGACCCTCCGCATCGCCGACGAGACCGGGACGCGGATCGAGGAAGCGGACGGGAACGGGCCGGTGGACGCGGTGTTCAACGCGATCTCGGCGCTGGTGCCCCATCAGGCGCAGCTGGAGCTCTATCAGGTGCACGCCGTGACCGGCGGCACCGATGCGCAGGCTGAAGTCTCGGTGCGCCTGCGTGACGGCGAGCGCAGCGTCACCGCGCGCGGTGCCGACCCGGACACGCTGGTTGCCTCCGCGAAGGCCTATCTCTCGGCGCTGAACAAGCTCTCGGCTCATTCCGTGCGCGTGCATGCACAGCATGCGGCTGCCGAATGAGAAAATCACCGGCCGGGGGTGGACAGCCTCCGGCCACGTTGGTACTAGCCCGCCACCCCGGACGGACTTGGTGGCCACCGGGCGGTCGCAGACGCGATCGGGCGCATAGCTCAGTTGGTAGAGCAGCTGACTCTTAATCAGCGGGTCCTAGGTTCGAACCCTAGTGCGCCCACCAAGCTTTCCAGAGACTTAGACCGCTTGTGCACCCCAGCCCTCTCGATTGGGGGTGCAATGGGGGTGCAGCGGTGCATCTACCACCCTCGCGACGCCTCGCGATAGGGCTTGACGATCCCCCTGCTTCTTGTGGCCACACTCGACTGCACCCCAGCGCGCTGGGATCGCGGAGCCGCACAGACAACGCGATCCGCCCAATCTTCGGTGGGCCATTGATGGGGAGGGTGGAGGTCTCCGAGGGTGCGTGAGGCTCGTGGCAGCCTGCTGCGCGATAGTTTACACACGAGCCGTTCACCCTGCCATGGGGCCTCACGGGATGACTTACACGACCATCCGCCAACTCGGCCGGGGAGGGTTCGGCGTTGTCGAGCTGGTCCGCGCCGATGACGGTTCGCTGTACGCCAAGAAGACGCTATCCGTGCCAACCCACATGGAGCCCGCACCTCTCGTGGCGAGGTTCCATCGTGAGGTGAAGTACCAAAGCGCCATCGCCCACGAGAACGTCGTCCGGATCATCGATCACGACTTGGATGCAGATCCGCCGTGGTTCGTGATGCCCTTCGCCCAAGGCAGCCTCCAAGACGAGATGAGCCTCGACAGATCGCTCGGTGGCGATCCGCGCAAGGCCTTGTTCGACATCCTATCAGGCCTCGAAGAGATACATCGTCGTGGGTATCTGCATCGCGACCTGAAGCCCGCCAATGTCCTCCAGATAACCGACGAAGCAGGCGCCACACGCTATGCTCTGTCTGATTTCGGGTTGATGGCTGTAGGTGAGGACGGCGTCTCTACGCTTACGCCGAGCGGCATGGGCGGAGGAACGCCCCTTTACCAAGCTCCAGAGTGCGCGACTAATTTTAAGAGAGCCACCAATCGTTCAGATATATATTCCTTCGGCGCTCTGCTATATGATATTTTCTCGTCGAACCCGCGTCGACTTCCCCATGATGAACTCACTCTTCCTGGAGAGGTCGGTCCTGTTATTGAGAAGTGTACAAAAAGAAGCGGCCATAGGCGTTACAAGAACGTTGAGGAGCTGAGAGACGCTCTCTTTGCCGCTCTCACCACATTCGAATTTACGTTTTCCTCAGGCGAAGAAGAAGCTGTCACCAAGCTTCTCACAAGCGCGCAGTTTCCCAACGCCGAGGAATGGGATCACATACTGGAATTTATCGACGCGCGGGAGAACAACCTTACCAGCTGCGCCAACGTTTTCCGTGCGCTTCAGCGAGAACACATACTTCACATCAACGCAGATCATTCTGATCTGCTCCTGCCTCTCGGAAAGCATTTCGCCGATTATTGCCGAAAATTCTCGTTCGATTTTGATTACTGCGACATTCTGGCGAGTAAAGCCCAGATGTTTTATGATCTTGGAGACATACAACTGAAATCTAGCATAGCGGTTGCGATGCTGCAGCTGGGGACAAATCACAATAGGTGGTTTGTTGAGCGAAAGTTCCTAACTATGGCAGGGAACGACATAGAGAGGCACCTAGCTGAACGGATATCAGTTGAGCTTGATGTCTTGAAGATAGATTTCGACCGCGAGATTGCACATGTTTGTCGGTCAATCAGCGCTACACCCGCCGACCTTCACGAAATCCTTAGAGGCAAACTATCTTCCGATGCCTAGGTTTGCATCATTCACAGAGGTTGGGCCCCGTCAATCGAACGAGGATCGCCTGCTGCTGCCCATCGAGAGAGATGGAAGGGTCCTATTGGCCATAGCAGATGGAGTGGGGGGCGCAGCGGGAGGCGAGCTGGCGGCAGAGATCGCGATAGGAACCCTCTCGGAACTGTTCAGCGGCGATGCAGAGCTACCCACCCTCTTCGCAGAGGCCGTGAAAAGGATGCAGGCAGCATCGAGCCAGGATGGCCGATACGCCAAGATGGCTACGACGCTTTCTGCAGCAACGTTGAAGGGCGACGAGCTATCGGTCTGTCATGTTGGCGATACCAGAGTTTACCATCTGAGAGACGGTGGACTAGCAACACTGTCCCAAGATCAAACTGAATTAGCCGAGCTGGTACGCAAAGGTATATTATCGCGAAGGCAGGCTGAAAAGTATTCTCGGAAGAACGTATTACTTTATGCGCTGTCACCACAGAATGAGTACGAGATCTACAGCTCTTCCGCGACAGTAAGAGAGCGAGATCGTGTCCTTCTCGTATCGGATGGCGTTTACACTCGTGTACACAAAATGCAGATAGCTGAACTATCAAAGAACGAGACGGATCTCGACGGATTTCTGTCTAAGCTAAGAGAGATGGCCATCGCGTCCGGGCCGCGCGACAATTTTACTGCATTAGCCTATGAAATCTAGCGATTTGCGTCGGGTATGATCCTCGGCCTTCGTCAATACCGGGTCCAACCCGCGGACCGCGAGCCGCTCGTCAGGTTCATGGTCGACGGCTTGCGAGACGCTGGCTGCCGCATCATCTTCGCGTCGCCTCCAGATAGGGCACCCTTCGTCATCACGTTCGAGACGCCCGCTGGCGAGCGCATGGGTGTCGTGGCCTACGCCTTCCTCTCCACCAGGACCCCCACCAAGGGCCGGCCGCCTGACGAGCGCAGCTTTCAGATCAAGTATGGGGCGAGGGAGCTAGATGCGCATGGGCTGCCGGTCCTGCATGAGCTTTGGCAGGATCCGCTTGGCCTCTTCACGACCCTCCTGGTCGGCATCGATCCGGAGCGAGGCTACTTCGTCTCGCTTGATCCAGAGATGCACAACCCGACGAAATTCTTCATTCGCGTCGAGTTCAAGGACCATCATGCCGAGGCCATCCAGCACGCAGGCTGGCACGCCTGGGAGCGAGCGCATCACGGGCCGCTCGCAGAGCCGACCGAGGTGCTGATCGGCGGCGTTCGCGAGCGCATGCTCAATCTCGTTCGCTTCGAGCGCAGCGCCCACGGCTTGGCGCAAGGCGACCGTGAGTTGCTCGCGGAGCGTCACGAGCTGTTCTCGGAGGCCCCGTTGCCGGGCGAGCCGCCGGCAGCGGCCGAGATGGCTGCGCTGCACCCGCTTGCTGCGGAGTTCGAGCTGGCGCCCGATCAGATCCTAGAGCTGATCGCGGGCGCTCGCCGGCTCAAGATGGCAGTGCGCGGCTGGGTCGCGGAAGAGAAGCTACGCGACAGGCTAGCCGCCACCGTGGGTGTCACCGATTGCGAGCGGTTGGACGAGGAGGGAGGGCCTGATCTCAGGCTGCGCTGGCAGGGCGGCCCGCCTCTCACGATCGAGTGCAAGAACGTCCTTCGCAAGCGGAACGCTGCGGGCCTTGCGCGCATCGACTTCCAGCGAACGCGGGCCTCCAAGGCCGACCCCTGTTCGCGCTACTACACCCCAGGCGACTTCGACGTGGTGGCGGGCTGCCTCCACGCCGTGGAGGAGCGATGGGTCTTCCGTTACGTCCTGCCTCGACAACTCCCCGGGCACGCGAGATGCCCAGGACGGATTGGTAGCAATGTTGTGGTAGATACGCTGTGGAGCGATGATCCCGGCCCCGTGTTCGAGGCCGCCTACGGCAGAGTATGAGTGGCCGATGAGGACGCCTGTCGCGATCAGCCTGTTCAGCGGTGCCGGCGGCCTGGACCACGGGTTCGAGGCGGCCGGGTTCCGGATCGCGGCTGCGCTCGAAGTCGACCCCTGCTGCGCCGAGACCCTACGTGCGAGCCGGCCGTGGCCGGTGATCGAGCGGGACATCGCGGAGGTGCCTACAAGCGAGCTTCTTCGCGTCGCGGGCATCAAGATCGGACAGGCCGACGCCCTGATTGGGGGGCCGCCGTGCCAGCCGTTCAGCAAGGCCGGCTTCTGGGCGACTGGACAGGCGCGGCGTCTCGATGATCCGCGTGCTTCGACGCTTGGGCAGTATTTGCGGGTGCTCGCTGAGGCTCAGCCTCGCACCTTCCTCCTGGAGAACGTGGAAGGTCTCGGCTTCCGAGGCAAGGACGAGGGGCTGAAACTCATCACCGAGGCGCTGGCCTCTATCAATGCCGCCACCGGCTCCCGCTACTCGGCGTCCATGGCCGTGCTCAACGCCGCCGATTACGGCGTCCCGCAGCTAAGGCGGCGGCTCTTCATCGTGGGGGCTCGCAATGGCAGCAAGCTGCACTTCCCAGCGCCTACGCATGCCGATCCGACATCCCTCGATTGGGCCACCAATGGTCAACGGTGGCGAACGACATGGGACGCGCTCCACGACCTGCCTAACGACGACGATCCGGCATTGCAGATGAGGGGCAAATGGGCGGCTCTGATGCCCTCCATCCCTGAAGGTCAGAACTATCTCTGGCACACCGCGCGGGGAGGGGGCGAGCCGCTATTCGGGTGGAGGCGCCGGTACTGGTCCTTCCTTCTCAAGCTTGCCAAGGATCAGCCGTCCTGGACGCTCGCGGCGCAGCCCGGACCGGCGACCGGGCCTTTTCACTGGTCCGGCCGCAGGCTCTCGGCCCGCGAGATGGCTCGCCTTCAGACCTTCCCAGACGATGTGCTGATCACCGGCTCGCTCGCAGACGCCCAGCGACAGCTAGGCAACGCGGTGCCATCGCTACTGGCGGAGACTATTGCCCGGGCGATGCGCGAGCAGCTTCTGCGTCTTGCCGTGGAGACCGAAGAGCCAAGGCTGTCGGTGCGGGCGGCATCCGTGCCCACGCCTCCTCCGGCACGTGTCGCGAAGGTCCCGAAGGCCTATCATGCCCTGCGCGGCCAGCATGAAGCGCATCCGGGCACCGGCTTGGGCTACGGGGTGGCAGCTCGACTGCGAAGCTCAGGCAAGCTGATCGCAGCCGAATAGGAACGAGCTGAGCCGGGCGCGCGTGCTCTCGGGGTCTCGCAGCTCGCACTCCCACAGCACTAAAACGCGCCAGCCAAGAGCTTCGAGAGCCGAAATGGCATGCGCGTCTCGCTCGACATTTCGCGCAAGCTTGGGATGCCAGTAGGCCGATCGGGATCGAGGCAGGTTGGCATGTCGGCATCCCTGGTGCTGGTGCCAGAAGCAGCCATGCACCTGGATGGCCGCCCGATGGCGCGGCAGCACGATGTCCGGCGTGCCCGGAAGGTCCCGCCGATGCAGCCGGAAGCGGTACCCCATGCTGTGCAGGAGGCGGCGGACGATCAACTCGGGCTTGGTGTCCCGGCCCTTGTTGGCACGCATCACTTTTCGGGCGGCATCGGACGCGCCCTCGAATGTCTGGCTCAAGGCTGTGTCTCCCGGAGAAAGCCGGTCACTTCGACTATGTAGCCGAGGGTCTCGGTCATTCTCCTGCAACGAAGGCCCCCAGCCTGCCCGCGGTACAACGACCATCTCGTCTCCGCGGCGCGCCGTATCGATCAGCTCCGCGAGGTTGGCGCCCCGATTGGAGCTGGTTCACGCTGTTCCTGAAGGCAGATAGAAGCGGCAGCGTTCCGATAGGCCTCGAGGAATAGAGCTATTAGGCGGGGACGTGACCGCTCCGATTGGGTAAGCGCTGTGGAACAGCGCAGCCGGAATGCAGCCCAGAAGGCACACCTCACAAGAAGATGTCTCGTCGCGTTGACGAGGCATGAATTAATCACCTAGCGTAGCCGTGACGGTTCCCCTCGGGGATCAAAAGGGAACGCGGTGAAGGGCTTGCCCCGATGCCGCGGCTGCCCCCGCAACTGTGAGCGGCGAGCCCTTCACCACCACGTCACTGGGTCATCCCGGGAAGACGGTGCGAGGGCGACGACCCGCGAGCCAGGAGACCTGCCGTCAGCCGTGGTCACACGCGAACCGCGCCGGGCGGGGTGTCCTGGGGGGTGTCGAGACGGCCGTGCACTCACGCGGTCGGCGAGACTTCATTCGCGGTGACGTGCCACTGCCGTCGCCCGAGGTCCCGTGCCCTTCTGTCCCACCGCCCGAACGCTCTCGACCCTGTCGGGCGTGGGCCTCGCCGCCCTTGCGTCAGCTGCCGTAGCCCAGGACCGCTCCGCGCCGAGTGCGGCGATCACTGAGACGACGCTAGAGGAGATCTCGGTCACCTCCGAGACCGCCGCAGCTGCATCCCCCCAAGTCGGTCCGGCCGCCAGCGCGGGTTACGTAGGCGGCGTGACCGGCATCGGCGGGATCAGCACACCTGTGGCCTCCGCCAGTTCCGGCGTGATCACAGGCGCTCAGCTCAACAGCCGCCCGGTGACCCGGCCTGGCGAGGTGCTGGAAGCGGTGCCGGGCCTGATCGTCACGCAGCACTCCGGTGAGGGGAAGGCCAATCAGTTCTTCCTGCGCGGCTTCAACCTCGACCACGGCACCGACTTGGCCCTGTTCCTTGACGGCATGCCGCTCAACATGCGCACCAATGCCCATGCCCAGGGCTACGCCGACATCAACTTCCTGATCCCGGAACTCGTCGGCGCAGTGGAGTTCCACAAGGGGCCGTACTTCGTGCGCGACGGCGACTTCGCCTCGGCGGGCTCGGTGCGGATCGACTACCTCGACACGACCGCCAAGAACCTCGCCCTGACCTCGATCGGCTCGTTCGGCTACAAGCGGGCCCTGTCGATCACGACCGTGCCGCTCGGGGAAGGCAACCTCCTCCTGGCAGGCGAAGCCCAGGTCTACGATGGGCCCTGGGTGGTTCCGGACGCCCTGCGCAAGATCAACGGGGTCGCGCGCTACAGTCAGGGCACGCCGCTGGACGGCTTCTCGGTCACCGGCATGGCCTATGCGGCCCGCTGGACGGCCACCAACCAGATCCCCGAGCGGGCAGTCACCGAGGGGCTGATCGGCCGCTACGGTACGATCAACCCGACCGACGGCGGGGACACGTCGCGGTTCTCGCTCTCAGGCAAGTTCAGCGCGACAGACGGGACCGGCGTGACGCGAGCATCGGCCTACGTGATCCGGTCACAGCTTAATCTGTTCAACGACTTCACCTACTTCCTGAACGATCCGGTCAACGGCGACCAGTTCCACCAGCTCGACCAGCGCATCCTCGGCGGCGGCGAGGCCCTGCACATCTTCCAGGGCGACCTGTTCGGGCTGCCGATGGAGAACGAGATCGGCGTCCAGACCCGCACCGATAGCATCCGGGTCGGCCTGTTCAACACCACGAACCGGCAGTACCGCTCCGGCGTGCTGGACGACCGCGTGCTCGAGACGAGCGGCGCGTTCTACTTCGACAACCGGGTGCGCTGGACCGAGTGGCTGCGCACCAGCCTCGGTTTCCGCGCCGACGGCTACTACGCCAGCGTCGCCTCTGACACGCCGGCCAACTCGGGCAAGGCGCGCGACGGCATCGTCAACCCGAAGCTCGGCCTCGTTCTCGGGCCCTGGTTCGACACCGAATTCTACGTGAACTACGGCGGCGGCTTTCACTCAAACGACGTGCGCGGTGTGACCGCCACGGTCGATCCGCAGAGCGCGCTGTTCAACACCACCCGCTCGCCCTTCCTGGTGCCGTCTACGGGCTACGAGGTGGGTATCCGCAACCGCTCGATCGCCGGACTGGAGACGAGCCTCGCCCTGTTCCGGCTTGACTTCGCTTCGGAGAACCTGTTCCAGGGGGATACCGGCACGACCGAACCGAGCCGGCCGACCCGGCGCTTCGGCGTCGAGTGGACGAACCGCTACGCGGTGACGCCCTGGCTCTCGCTGGAGGGCGATCTAACCATCACCAACGCCCGCTTCTCGGACTACGACCCGGTAGGTAACCGGGTGCCGGAGGCGCCCACGACGATCGCCTCGGCCGGCGTCACCTTCGGCGAGCCGCTGGGGTGGTTCGGATCGTTGCGGCTGCGCTATTTCGGGCCGCGGCCGCTCATCGAGGATAACTCGATCCGCTCAAAGGCGACCGCGCTCTTCAACGGTCGCGTCGGGTACAACTTTGAGAGCGGGGTCAGCGTCTCGCTGGACGTGCTGAACCTGACCAACAGCAAGTCGGACCAGATCACCTACGCGTATGTCTCGCGGCTGCCCGGCGAGCCCACCGAGGGCCTGATCGACCGGGTGTTCCACCCCGTCGAGCCCACGGCGGTGCGCCTGACCATCGCCGGGAAGTTCTGATGTGGCGATCGCTGTCAGAACCTGTGCTGAACGATCCGGGCCCGTACGCGACGCTGGGCCTGAGCGGCGATGTCGTCCACCGCGAGCGCTGCGGTGACGCTGGCCGGCGCGCTGCGGCTGACCGGGCACGGCGCTATGTCGTCGATATGGAACCGCTACTGAGAGAGATCATACGCGATCGGGGTCGCACCGCTCGCGCCGTCGCGACGGAGTTGACGCGCCGCGCCGTGCGCAAACCGCGCGGCGGGGTGATTTGGACATCGGCGGATGCGCAGAGACTTCTGCGCCGATCGATTGTCGGCAGACAGGCACATCGTCCTGATAGGCGGAAGTGTGATCAGGCGGTGTCCTGACGCCACGGCGCGCCGTCTTCGGATGGATGAGGGTCGGTATCGATGCGATTGTCCCACCCGATGGCACGACCTCCCGCGTCGTGCGACGCCGCATCGCGGGGCTGTGCCGAGAGGACGAAGGCCGGAACGCCGCCCGGATAAGGTTCGGAGCGGAAAAGATGCTGCCACGAACTTATGCCGTCGAACCCGGTATCGTGCAGGAGGCGTCTGGCGTCAGCCTCGGAAAGGCCGGCATGAAGTGGGAGCCGTGCAGCGACATCCGGCGTGTAGTCGGAGCGGTCGTCGGGCGCGTGGGACCATAGGCCATCCGAGACGACGACCCGACCGCCCAGTCGCAGAGCTCGCCGCGCCACCTCTAAGGCTTCGGCGGGCCGCTCCAGCGTCCACAGCACGTTGCGGAGCGTCACGATATCGGCGCTCGCGGGGGCAATCGGCGCATCCGCGATCCGGCTCTGCACGAAGGTGACTTGATGTCCTGCTCGCTCCGCGGCCGCACGGGCGACGGCGAGCATGGCCGTCGACCCGTCGAAGGCGCGCACCCGATGCCCGAGCGCAGCGGCGATGATCGCGCACGCGCCCGTCCCGGTCCCGAGATCGACGACGTCGCAGGGCGTATCCACGGCAAAGGCGGCAGCCAGGACCTCGCGCCAAACCTCCTGCAGACGCACGTGCGAGGCGACCCCATCGAAGTGCGGAGCCCGAGCATCCCAGTAGGCGGTCACGGCCGCCTCAGTCGCCGATGTGGCCACGGTAAGCTCCTCTCGTGTCAGTCGGGACGATACTCGATGTGCGGGCGGCCGCTGTGCGCCGAGATCCTCACCTCGGCCCGCACTGCGAACACGTCGCGGATCATCGCGGCTGTCAGGATGTCGGAGGGTGCCCCGGCGCAGACCAGGATGCCCCGGCTCAGGACGGCGACCTCGTCGCAGAACAGGGCAGCGAGGTTGAGATCGTGCAGGGCGACGATGCACGTCACCTCCAGCCTGCGGACGAGCGAGAGGACGTCGAGTTGGTGGCGCACGTCGAGGTGGTTCGTCGGCTCGTCGAGGATCAGCTCGCTCGGTTCCTGGGCGAGCGCGCGTGCTATCAGGGCGCGCTGGCGCTCGCCGCCCGAGAGCGTTGCCCAGGCTTGCCAGCGGAGACCTTCGAGGCCCACCTGTCCTAGAGCCGTCACCACGGCAGTCTCGTCGGCCGCGGCCCAGGGTGAGAGCGCGCCGCGATGCGGGGTCCGGCCGAGGCGGACCACGTCGTCCACCGTGAGCTGCACCTGAGTGCCGGCCTGCTGCTCGACGAAGGCGACACGTCGGGCGACGCACCGACGCGTCAGATGGGCGAGGGCGCCGCCATCCAGCGTGACGACGCCACTGCGCGGCTTGCGCAAGCCGCAGATCAGCCGCAGCAGGCTCGACTTGCCCGAGCCGTTAGGGCCCACGATGCCGAGGAGCCGCCCGGGTTCTGCCGCGAGCGTCACGCCGTCGAGGATCATCCGGCCACCGGCGGCCCAGCGCAGCTCGCGCGCCGCCAGTGTCATGCCGGCCGCCGAGCGCGGGCGAGGAGTAGGGCGAAGGCCGGCGCCCCGAACAGAGCCGTGACCACGCCGATGGGGAGGACTTGCTGCGGAACCAGGACCCGGGACAAGATATCAGCGAGGATCAAGAACACCGCGCCGGCCACCGCCGCGACTGGCAGCAAGCGGGCGTGCCGTGGGCCGACAACGAAGCGTACGGCATGGGGGATAAGGAGGCCGACGAAGCCGATGGAGCCGACGATGGCGACCACTGTCGCGGTCATCGCGGCTGTGATCACGAACAGCACGATGCGTACCCGTGTCACTGACACCCCAAGCGCGGCGGCGGCATCCTCACCGAAGGCGAAGGCATCGAGGACGCGGGCGTGAAGGAGGCTTACCGCGCAGCCGACGAGCAGGACTGGGCCCGCGATCCAAACGTCCGGCCAGCGCACGCCGCCGAGGCTCCCGAGCAGCCAGAACATCACGCCCCGGGCCTGCTCGGCACTGGCGAAGGTCGTCACGACGACCGCCGTCGCGGCGTTGAACAGCTGTGAGGCGGCGACCCCGGCCAGGATCACGCGCTCGCTCGATCCGCCTGCACCCATCGAGAGGAGCGCGACGGTCGCCAATGCCAGGAGTGCGCCGACGAACGCCCCACCGGAGACCCCGAGTGCGGCGGCCCCGAGACCGAGGACCATCACGGTCACGGCACCCGTCGAGGCACCGGCCGAGATGCCCAGCAGGTAGGGCTCGGCGAGCGGGTTGCGCAGCAATGCCTGGAGGATCGCCCCCGAGACCGCCAGTGCGCTCCCGGCGAGGGCCGCGAACAGGGCGCGGCTCAATCGATAGTCGAGGATCACGCCCTGCTGGATGGGGCTCACGTCGAGGCCGAGGCCGAACACACCGTTGCCGAGCGCGCGCAAGGCCGTCGGGAGCGGGATCGCCATCTCCCCGACCGTCACCGCCGAAGCCATCGCCAGAAGGAGCGTCGCGGCCGAGACCAGCACCGCGAGCGGCAGCGAGAGCGAGCTGAGGGCAGGCCCCAGGGCTCCCTTCACTGCCCGAGCCCGATCTTTCGTAGATCGTCGGCGAGGGCGACGATGCCGTCGGTCACGCCTAGACCAGGCCGGGTCGCAGCCGCTTCCATGACGATGATACGCCCCTGGCGCACAGCCCTCAGGTGGCTCGCGACCGGGTCGGTCCGCAGGAAGGTCAGCTTGGCCTCTACGTCGTCGGCGGGGAACATGCGCCGATCCATTCGCACCACCACGATGACCTCGGGGTCGAGGGCGGCGATGCGCTCCCAGCTGACGAGCGGCCACTCCTCGTCAGCCGTGACCGCGTTGCGGGCGCCGACCTTGCCGAGGATGTAGGCCGGGACGCCCTTGCTCCCCGCCACGAAGGCGTCACCCGTCAGGGTACGGCTTGAGAACCAGACCACGACCGGCAAGTCTCGCTCGGATTGCACGCGTGCCGAGGCGGCCGCCGTGTCCTCGCGCGCCTTCAGGTCGTCGGCCAGGACCTCCGCCCGCTCAACCACGTCGAAGATGCGCCCGAACTCGCGGATGTTGCGATAGACAAGCTCGGTGCTGAAGGGCTGCGCGCGCACGCCATCTCCGGGAGCGCTATTGTCCTTGCCGACGCAATCTGCGGGAGCGACGTAGACCGGCACACCGAGGGCGGTGAACTGCTCGCGCCGGGCGACGGAGCCGTGAGGACCGATGTGCCACGCGAACATCGCCGTAACGAGGTCGGGGTCCTGGCCGAGCACCGCCTCGAAGCTCGGATTGTTTTCGGCGAGGCGCTTCACCGTCACGTTCGCGGTCTCGAAGCCCTTGGCAACCGGCCCGAACCACACCGCGGTGCCGACGACGCGGTCGGCGAGGCCGAGCGCGAAGAGGAACTCGGTCTGAGTTTGGCCGATAGAGACCACGCGGCGGGGCGCCCAGGCGAAGGTCAGACGGGCCCCGCAGTTCTCGATGGTTAGTGGGTAGCGCGTCGGCTCCGCGCCCGCGGCCGACACAGCGGCCAGGAGTGCCAGTCCCGCGATACCTGAGTGCAGCCCGGGCAAGGCATGTCCTGGCACGCTCCGCTCGATCGCCGCGGCAGCGAGGTGTCTCATCCGGCGTCCGCGTCGCATCAGACCCTCAGAACCGCACGAGCAGGCTGCCGGTGAAGCGACGTGGCGAGCCGGTGTCGACCCGGAATTGGCTTACCGAGCCGGTATAATAGACGGTGTCGAACACGTTCTCGACGTTGAACCCGAAGCGAAAGTTGTCGGTCTTGTAGTAGACCAGCGCGTCGGCGACGACATAGGGCGGCAGCTTGAAGCCGGAATTCGCGGCATCTCCCGCCCGTTCGCCGGCCGCGCGCACACCGCCGCCGATGCCTAGCCCGCGCAGTAGGCCGCCCTGCACCTCGTAAACGGCCAGCATCGTGCCGCTGTGCTCGGGGATGTTGAGCAGCGGAGCACCGACCGGCAGGACGTTGTCTTTGGTGATGAATGCGTCGGTGAAGGTGTAGCCGCCGATAACCTTCAGCTCCGGCGTGAGCTGGCCGGCCGCGGTGAATTCGAACCCCTGGCTGCGCACGCCACCTGCGGCGATTTGAAAGCCGCTGTTGCTGGGGTCGGCTGTGAGCACGTTCTGGCGGTCGATCCGGAACGCCGCCGCTGTCAGGACGAGCGCGCCGCCGAACGGCTCGACCTTGACGCCACCCTCGTAGCCCAGCCCAGTCTCGGGCGCGAAAGGCCGCGACTGGGCACCAAGCCCGGCATCGGTGCCGATGTTGGGCCGGAAGCTGGTGCTGACGTTGGTGTAAAGCGAGACCTCCGGGATCGGCTGGTAGACGAGCCCCGCCCTGGGCGATGCGGCGGCTCGCGTGTCCTCGGCATTGATCCCCGTGACGCGCTGCCGGAAGAAGCGCTCGAACACGTCGAAGCGCACGCCAGCGAGCGCCTTCCACTGAGGGGCAAGGTCGACGAGATCCTGGGCGTAGAACCCGGTATCGGACACGCTCTCCAGGGTGTTGGAGGCCCGCGTCAGCGGTGGCAGGGGCTGGCCATAGCGCGGCGCGTAGATGTCGATTGCGTAGGGGTACGCGTTGAAGTTCGAGCGCAGGTAGAGCTGACGGTTGTCGAAGTTCTCGTGATCGAAGCCGAACAGGACGGTGTGACCGATATCGCCGGTCCGGAAGCGGCCGACGATCTCGGCCTGCCCGATGGCCGTGTCGTAGCTGTAGTCGCGGTAGTTCCGGTCGCGAAGCACCGTGCGGTTGTCGGATAGGAGGCCACGCCCCTCGGCGCTCTCGCCCTTAAGCGTGCCGGTGTTGAACTGCGCAGCGAGCCGCATCTGCCAGTCGGCGTCGAAGCGGTGGTCGAGGCGCACCGGCAGTACCTCATCGCTCTGACGGGTTAGTTGCCTGGGCTCGCCGAGGAAGCGAGTGACCGGCACGAAACCGAGCTGCTTGTTCACCGCGACCACACCGCGGTCGACGATGACGTTGTTGCGCGTGACTGAGGTCTCGACCGTCAGCCTGGTGTCGGGGGTGATCTGCCAGCTCAGGACCGGCGCCACGAACAGCCGGTCGGAGCCGACAAAGTCGCGGTAGCTGTTCTCGCGGCCGGCCGCGAAGTTGAAGCGGTAGAGCAGCGTCCCCTCGTCGTTGAGTGCGCCGCCTGCGTCGACGGTCCCGCGGAACTGCTCGAACGAGCCCCACAGGCCGCCCATCTCGACGAAGCGGGTGGTGGTGGGCTGCTTGGTGATGATGTTGACGAGGCCGCCTGGATCGCTTCGTCCGAACAGGGCTCCGCCGGCGCCCCTGAGAACCTCGATGCGCTCGATATTCTGCGTGTCTATGAGTGGTGGCGGCCCGCCGCGGTTGGCGGCCAAGCCGTTGCGGTAGATCTCGGCGGTGGTTACGCCGCGGATGGCGTAGGCGAAGGTGCCAAGCCCGCCGAAATTGTTGGTCTGCGTGAGGCCGGGGACATAGTCGAATGCGCGGTCGACGCGGGTCGCGTTGATATCCGTGATGAGTTCACGCGGTACGACGGTGACCACCTGAGGGACGTCGCGCTGAGGTGTGTTCGTCTTGGTAGCGCTGACCGCCCGGTCAGATCGGAAGCCCGGGGTCGGCCCGATCAAGCTGATGGCATCAACGGAGCGGCCGAGAACGTCGCCATCGATCGGGCTACCAGCTCCTCCCTCTACCGAGAGCGTTTCCAGCGTGATTGATCTGTCCTGCGCCAGTGCCGGCGTACCCAGCACCGCGAGCGCTAATATGCCGGTGCTGATGAAGATGCGTCTCGGGCGACGGCACCTTAGGTGCGTGGTAGTAGACGAACGCGTTGCCACTTGGCGAGCCCCACCGCTTGCCGGGGCCGCGTGTCGATGGAGCGCGAGCGCGACAGAAGGCGAGGTTTGCCCGTGTCGACCAGCGACCCACCGGACACCCCGCCCGCGAGACGAAAACCACCGCCGAGGCAGGTCTCCTGGCTCGCGGGTCAACACCTCTGCCTGGCCTTCCCGGTGCGAGGCACCAGTGACCGTCGTCGGCAGCGGCTCGCCGCTCACAGTTGCGGGGGCAGCGCCGGCATCGCCCGTCAGGGCCTACCGGCTTCCCTCTTAGCTCACGATCACAGGAACGTGAGAACCTTGGCGGCCGCACACTCGCTGTCGGTAGCCGATGGGTCAATGGCCACGAAACATTTGGTAACATCTTAGTTCACAGTGTTGCCGGTCAATCACACAACAGGAATGCTGGCCTACTAAAGCCGACCTGTGCTCCAGCGCGTTCTGCCTTTCTCCGCCCTAAAAATTCCAGCGACACGTCAGGCCTCTCAGGCATGCACGCCGCGACCAAAGCCTATTCCTTCTGGGCCAGGGCGGAATAGAGGTGCAGCACCAAGGGGGCGACACCTTCGCCCCGACGACGCCGCAATCAAGATCGGATTGCAGTCTCCAGAAGCTTGAGGTGTGCAGCTTTGTAGGGGTTAGTTGAGCCTATTGAGGCCCTTTTCGATGATCCGATCCAGGATCTGATCCCGGGTCAAGTTTATCTGCCGGACCTCCCGCCGCTTCGCGTCAATCCATTCTCTAATATACTTCTCCATTAGCTGATCGCGGCTAAGGCCCAACTGCCGGGCGCGAGCTTCGAGACGCTCGAGGAGGAACTCATCAATCTCGTGGGGGACCGCGACCTTGTCCATCGCTCAAGCCTTGTTCTGTTTGATATGCCGAGGCAGGGCGCGGGCAATATAGCTTACCGGATCAACACCGTTAAAGTTTTTCATAGCTCTCGTCTTGTGCAGCAAACCTCGCTCTGGATTAATCGTGATCTGCATCTTGTCAGTTATTGTGATGTTGAAAGCATCGAGTTCTTCAGTGTTCTCAAGCATAAATTTCGCACCTGAAATTAACGACCATGTTTCCGCTGCGGCGTTCTCATAATGTAAAATTTGTATTTCGGCCGCGCATTTTTGACACGGCAGACGATCGGAAAATGCTCTTTTCATCGAGCACGATTGGTGCTCAATAAGCCTTCGTTTTTTCTATTGTACGAAACGTACCTTCTACGGGCCGACGCAGATTAGCTAACCGCCGGCGAGTTACTCTTGCTTTTCACCTTATGACCTCGAACCTTGTAAGCGTGCGGCTCATCGCCATCGGTGATTAGGTGGTTCCCCGAGGCGGGGCGATGCCGGCTTTGCTGAGGCCAGCCGCCAGGTAGCGGAGGCTGGTAGCCCCGGTCGCGTGCATCTCGGCAATGATGGGGGCGAGGTCGGCGGCTCGCCTGTGGGCCTCGAACTCCTGGGAGAGGGTGGCACCCCGGTCGCCCCCTAGCTTCACACCGCGCACTTTGGCCACCGCGAGCACGGCCTTGGTGCCGCCAAGGTCGCGCGCCGCTCCTCATCCGCGACCAGAGCCATGATCCCCACCGGGAGCCGGTTGACATGCGGGTCGTCGGTGGCGACGAACTCGATGCCGGCCTTCTCCAAGCCCAGCAGGAGTGAGCGTCACGGCTGAGCCGGTCGAACTTCGCGATGAGGAGCTTGGCTCCGTAGACCCAACACGCCTGGATCGCGCGCTGGAGCCGAGGCCGGTTCGTGTCGGACTTACCGCTCTCGATCTCGGTGAACTCGGCCACCACAGACTACGACCCGCCGTTCAGGTAGTCGGTGACCGCCCGCTGCTGCGCCTCCAGCCCGAGGCCAGAACGACCCTGCTTTTGAGTGGAGACCCGAAGGTAGACCACGAACCTACCTAGCGCCATGGACCAAACCTCTGTCACGGACCGATCGACGCTCGTTGATTGGTCCGTGACAGAGATGGCAGAGCTTGGCCGCAATGGCCAACCAAATATTTACATGAATAACTAAGATAAATTGTTTGACACTGAGAAGCTTAAGGGGGAGTGGGTACTTTTTTTAGCGGAAAAGCGTGGCTTACTCAATACTATCTGTCATTTATAATTCCGGGAATTTCGGGATTTACTTGCATGACAACAAGGAAGCGAGGTAGTCTCGGAACCCTGGTACGGTGAAACTCCCACCACCAGGGAGGTGGGGCCCGACTGCCTGGGCGTAGAGGTGCGCCCACTTCCGCACCTGGTCCGGGTCATCGGTCTCGGTCTCGAAGTCGCGCTGGAGGCTGAGCTGCCAGGTTGTGAGGGGGTCGAGCTGTTCTCCGCGGCGGGCCGCAATCCAGCTGAGGACCTGGTCCACGCGGTAATAGACCGGCCGCCCCGGTGCAGGCCGGAACCAGGTGGAAGGCATCTCGGCCGGACAGATACCGCGGCACTTCCAAGTCGCCCACAGGCCGCGGTCCAGGCGGAGGGCGGCGGTCAGGGAGCCGGTGGAGATCGGCGACCACGCGAACTGGCCCGGGAAGGCCACCTCGGAGGCCTGCGGTAGCCGGTTCAAGGCGGCGGGGGGCTTAATGATAGTAGCGCCCTCCGAAATCGCAGATCGCAGATCGCAGTACATTTTAAATTCTCCGGACGTTATTCTTATCTTTATGAGGTCCAGAGCACTTGCCGCCCTGGCCCTCCTTCCTGGTGATGAGGCAGCGCAGACATCAGATCCTTTTCTGAATGTACTGCGATCTGCGATGTGCGATTAGGCGTGGGCTTTCCGGGCCGCCTCCTCCATCATCTTCCTGAGCCGGGTCTCGTTGAAGTCGGCCACGATCTGCTCGGTGACCGGACGGGTAGCCTCAGCCTTCAGCTCCTCACGGGTCGCAGTGCGCCAGTGGGCGGTGTTGCGGATGGCCCAGGGGTAAAGCCGCTTCCCGCCACCAATGACCAGCTCCAGGTGATCCTCACCATCCACATTCACCTTGCGCGCGCCGAGATCCTGCATCGCCCGAGCAACCTTCTTCGGGCTCAGCCGCTCCAGGTTGTCCGCCCAGGTCGAGGTCTTGAGGGCGTGGATCACCTCCGGCACCGACATCACATCCCGGTGGAAGGGGATGCCGCCGGCCTGGATCAGCTCAGCCAGCATCTGCGCGACGGGTGTGCGGCTCTCCTCCGTTGCCACCTCCTTCGCCTTCGTCATGGGCGGAGCCCCCTTGGCGTTGAAGCCGTTCAGCGAGAGGGTGCGCAGGTACTCGGCGAAGGCCGCCACCGTGCCATCGTCTTGGTCCAGCTGGTCGTGGAGCCGCTTGAAGAAGGTCCGGTTGGCCTTCTTCTCCTCCTCCGTCTCGGGGGTCTCGGGGGTGGCGCAGACGAACCAGCGGCGGTCACCGCGGGGCAGAACGATCGGGGCAGCGTCGTTCGACGCCAGGAACATGCCGCGCGGTGTCCGGCCCCGAAAGCGGCGCACGTTCTTGTCCTCCGCGTAGAAGAACTCCGCCGTCAGCAACTCCTTCGTCTTCTCGAACACCTCCAGGCGCTCACCGTGGTGGGCCTCCTCGATCATCAGCACCTGCGCGTCCACCAGGCGAGCCGTCCACTGCTGGCCCAGCTCGACGCCCTCGATCTTGCGCGCGTTCTTGTCGCCAAACATGGTCGCGACGATCCGGTGCAGGGTGCCCTTGCCGGTGCCGAAACCACCCGTGACGATGATGCCGTGCTCGATCTTCTCGCCGGGGTACTGGATCAGGTGCGCCAGGTACTGGGTCACGTGCTCACGCGAGCGCGTGTCCGGGAGGAACCGTGCGAAGAAATCCAGGATCAGCTGGTAGTCACCAGCCGCCGGGATCACGCCGCCGCGCTGCCAGAGGTTCACTGAGAAAGTGCCGTCCGGCTCGGGCAGGATGAGCTGCGCCACTCCGGCCCGGTAGTCCCGGTGCATCACCTTCGGCATGGTCGGGGACAGCATCAGGGCGCTGTGCGGGGCGTTCCCGATCTTGGACTTCACGCTGTCGCCGAACTCCTCCGGGTCCAGCTTCTCGCCACTGGCGAGGTGCAGGTAGCTACGGCCCTTCACCACAAACACCGCGCCCTGCTGGATGGCGACCATGGCGCGGCCCTGGTTGGCCAACGCCAGCGGGGTGCGGATGGCGGCCCGGAAGGGGCAGCTCGCGCAGCCCTCGAAGGGCGGGGAGGTGGCGTCGCCATCTGCCACGGTGCTGCACCAGGTCGGCCCGGTCGCGGCCTCCAGTGCCTGATCGATCTTCTTCTCGGTCTCCTCGAAGGCGTAGTCGGGGTGGCGCTTGGACATCTCGTGGACCCAGCGGCGACCGTTCACGGTGCGGGCCACGACACCGACCATCTTGTACCACCAGGGCTCGATCAGCTTCTCCTGCAATGCATCGCAGTGCTGGATGAAGGCACAGCCGGCCAGGACGGGGGCGAACTCGTCGGGCTTGGCCCTGCCAGAGGCCAGGTGCGCCTTCGTCGCCTCCGCGCGGATCATCTCCGCGACGGTGCCCTTACCGGCGCCGGGGACGCCACGCGACGCCATGGCGAGGTCCGGCGCCAGCATCTCGGCCAGCTCGACCCGGTCGTACCGCTCACCCTGGTGGATGAGGGTCACCGGCTTGGGGTGCTGAGCCGTCTTGTGGTTCAGCGAGCCCGGCGCCTTGCAGACACGGGTCAGATCGGCGGTGCCGTCCAGGACGTAGCCGTTGGCCTTGAACGTGTCGCGCAGGCGCTTCTGGAGGGCCTTGGACAGCATCTTCTCCGCCGCCCGTTCCTCCGGGGTGAGGATCATGGCCGGGTTGGCGTAGAGCCAGTGCGGGTGACAACCGCCACCCGTGTGGATCAGGAGCGTCGGCGGGGGCAGCTTGGCCTCCGCGATGAGCTTCAGGGCCTCGTTGGCGTCGGCCGGCAGCTCGGCCGCCCGGGTCGAGTGCGGGCCCTCGCGGGTGTCGATGTCGGCGAACAGGCCACCGACGAAGATGATGCCCGCCTCCTTCCCGCGCTCGCGGGCTGCCGGCGCCTTCTCCTGGAGGCCCCGGCAGACATAGACATCACCGCGCACGCGCAGCTCGTCGTGCTTCGCGGCAGCGCCCTCCAGGTCGGTCACGGGGAACGTATAGGTCTCGCTCTCGGTCTTGCTGAGCTTGAGCCACATCGTGATGAAGCCCGCCTCAGCACCCTGGAAAAATTCGTTGAGGAAGCCCTTGGTATCGTTGCTTTCGAGGGTCGGAATGGTCATATTCATGGCTGTAGTCGTCCTATGAAATTCTGTTGAAGTGCTATCCGGGGTCAGGTGTTGGTCGCACCTGACCCCTTTTGTTTGTATGGTTATTTCTTCGTCTGTGGCCGCTTTTTCAGCTTTGGGTAAGGCGTAGTTGCCGGTACGGCAGGCTGATCGGCGCCGACTATGCAGTATTCTTTGGAGAACGGCTCACGGTTTACGCAGTGAGGCACTCTGGAACCATCACCATCACTATGCTCGTGCATCTCTCCACAGAGCGGGCAGCCGACCACTACGAAGGTGTACGTTCCGCGTCTAGCTTTGCGACGTTGGATCACCGGGGCCATGGGCTCCACAACGTCCCCTTCGGGGGTGTGATGAACCATTTCTCCGATGATGAATGGCTCACGCGGCGACATCGGTGCGGCCCTCCAAGATCTTGGCCTCGACATCCGAGGTTCGGACGAGCATCCGGCCGCCAATCCGGACGATCGGGAAGTGTCGAGCGATGGTGTTGCGGTTGACGCCCAGACGCAGAGCCGCCTTCGCGACGCTGATGAGCGTCTCGTTTGGACTGTTCATGATGTAGACCCGTTGATCTTCGCTAGTATCCAGACTAGCAGATTATTAGATAGGAACACCCGCACCATTCACAATAGGCATGAAGTTCAGCGGCTTCCTATCGTTCAACAAGATCAGGAAGTACTAGCAGTCACACTCGGACATCTTGTCGACACGGCTCTCTAGCCAAGCGTGTAGGTCGGCGTGGCGCACGCCGATCAGGCGGTCGCTTAGGCGGACGACGCGCGGCCCGCGGCCGGCCTCACGCAACCGACGCATGGTGCGGACGGACATGCGCGCTACGGCGCACGCCTCAGCGAGACGCAGGACCTTGTAGTCAGGGGAGGGTGGTGGCTCCAGCACTGTATGCCTCCGCAGGAGCGCGACGAACGCCGGCACAGCGTTCGACAATAGGGCTCATCCGCAGAGGGCTGACCGAGGATGTCGCTACGAGCGCATCCCTGGTGGGGTGGTGCCAGTGGTGACTTAGCTATTCGGTACGAAACGTACAAGGCCGCTGGGTGCTGAGAAGCGACCTGGGCAGCCGCAAGCGGTCAGAGAGAGCAGTCCGTTTGAGCCTCTAATAAGGCCAGGACATGGGCACCCCAAGCATCAAGAGCGGCTCTCTTCTCTGCAGCGTATGCCGCCCGATTGTAGATACCGGCCACGCCCGCCTTATGACCCGAGATATGATTGAGTATCGCCTCAACAATGTGCGGTTGAATGTTCAGCTTATCGGCCATTGTCGTAGCTGTCGTTCTTCGGAGATCATGGAGACGCCATGCGACTTCGATCCCGGCACGCTCGTCCAGCTCGCGTTTCGCCTTAGAAAAACCAGAGAAGCCACCGCCACGAACACCGAAGACGTGGTCTCGCCCATCACGCATTGGCACGGCGGCGAGGATTTTCAACGCGGCAACCGACAGAGGCACGTCATGGGGCCGACCATTCTTGGTTCGCTCCCCAGGCAGTCGCCAGAGCGCAGCCTGAAGGTCCAATTCGGGCCACCGCATCGCAGCCACTTCCTCTCGCCGCTGGCCGGTCAACAAGAGCAGCCGGACAATTGGGCCGAAGGCATCACCGTCCGCGGCTCGCCAGACCGCTACCAGCTCGCCTTCGGTCAGCACGCGGTCCCGCGCAGTCTCTGAGGCATGTTTGTTCGACCCCACGACCGGGTTCAGCTCCACCAGTCCCTCGCCGACCGCCCATGCAAAAAAGGCTGAGAGAGCGGCGCGAGCGCGGTTCGACGCAAACGGGCCGGAACGCTCTGCGATCTCGCCCAACAACGCTGCTACCTGGGCCCGGCGGATGTCTGCCAGCGGCAGGCTGTGCAACCGCTTGGCGTGTACGTCGAGGTAGCGCCGGGTATCGCGGAAGCTTGACGGCCTAAGACGCGCTTCCTGTCTCGTTAGGTAGCGTACCAGGACATTGCCAAAGGTGACGGCCGCACGAGCCTTAGACGCCTCGCGCTCGGCATGGTGGTCGACCCCGAGCATTGCGGTCGCCATCCGATCAGCGGCAGCCTTGCGGGCGTCGGCGAGCGGCACGGACGCGAGCGATCCGAGCGTGATGATCCGAGAGGCGCCTCCTTTGCGAGGCGGCCGGACGATCCAGGCAGCGTTGCCAGAATGTCGCAGGCGCAGCCCAAGGCCGACAGTCTCGCTATCCCAT
Source organism: Methylobacterium sp. E-046 (assembly GCF_022829625.1). NCBI lineage: Bacteria > Pseudomonadati > Pseudomonadota > Alphaproteobacteria > Hyphomicrobiales > Methylobacteriaceae > Methylobacterium > Methylobacterium sp. E-046. The sequence goes on from NZ_JAKSYP010000183.1 coordinate 273,575, forward strand.
ACCACGCGCTCGCTCTGCCCTTCGGCGACGCACAGCGTGGGGATGAGCGCCTTCGTTAGGCGGACCAAGTTCTCAGTTGCAGCGCGGCGGGGCATGGCGTCTGGGGTGCAATAGGGGTGCAGAGAACGCTAGCACACGCTTCCGCTAGTGGCATCAGCTGGCTCCACCTGACCGCATAATAAATGTGGTCTCGAAAAATATTCTATATAATGCAGTATGTTACCGAAGTGATCCCTGGGCCTTTAGCGGACAGTAGTGGACAGGGGCGGCACTATCTCGCTTTCTCTTAATCAGCGGGTCCTAGGTTCGAACCCTAGTGCGCCCACCAAGACTTAGTCCCTCCGTACCTCGTGACGGGCTGACGGCTTACAAACGACCAGCCAGCTGATCGGGATCGCAGAACGGCCGTTGGTCCGTGGGCGACGATTTCTCGACGGCCTCCGGACATCCTACGTTCCACGCGCTTCAGGGCCGCTTTGGTCCCGCCTGCGGGTCGACGTGCGCCGACCGGCGCGGAGATGTCGGGGACGATGGCGGACGATCCGCGCCGGACCCGCCAGCTGTCTTAAATCTGATCCGTCGCGGAAGGCCGGCAGTTCCGGCTGAGAGACATGACCACTCTGTTGCCGGATGGGCGTATCAGGCTGTGCGTGCGCAGACACTGCTTAGCGACCCGATCCATTCGCCGGACGTTGTCGGACGAGACGTGCCCCTTGGGAAGGAGAACGATGTCGGCTCGGCGAACGATGATGCGATGGTCGGCGTGCAGCCTGTTGATGCTCGCGGCCTGCGGCAGTGCTCACGCGCTCGAAGTGCCTGCCGTCGCCGCCGGGACGCATTTTGCCCGCGCGCCCGTGGAGCGCGCCGGGACCGTCACGCTCGGAACGCTCAGCGTGAAGCCCCTGGGTGTCGATCTGCGCTGGGATCCGCGCGTCTGCATCGGGTGCGACCGCAACAACGGGCCGGCGCGGGAGCGGATCGCGCGTCACCGGCACCGGTGAGATATGTCCGGCCACCGCGCGCATTCCCCCATCTGACCATACCCGCGGCCGGTAAGCCTTTCGCGCTGCCGACCGCCGGGATCATCGAGATCGCAGCGGTATTCCCTATCGCGTGCGGGCAACGCTCCGGCGGTTCGGCGAGGGAGAGCGCCCGCCGCGCACCAAACCCGCCATTCCGCGATGGCAGTCACCGCACCACGATGGCAGACCTTGCGGGATACCCTGTCTCACGTCCGGCGGGCGCCACCGGACCACGCGCGGCCATCAGGAGCGAGCCATGCACAAGGCATTTCGGTTTGTACGGACGTGGTTCCTGATCTCGCTTCCCGTCGGCTTGTTCATCGGAAAATTCATCCGCGCCGGAAAGGGATCTGCGTCGCGCGACGAGCCTCGCCGGTAGCAGAACGGAGCCCCACAATTCTACCGGCCGCAATGTGGCCGGTTCGAGCGGCCGGCGCGAATGATTGTCCTAAGCGGTAGGCTCGGTGGGTTCGACGCTGGTGTGTAGGGCGCCACCGTCCGACATTTCAGTTCGGTCGAGCCTGCCCCCGTTCGTGGACCCCGAGCTATCGGCCGCTCGCTTGCCGTGCGGGTTGGTCTCGCTGCGCTGCGCGCGGGCGAGATCCCGATGGGTCGGGATAACCCGCCACGGAGCCGCGGGTGCGCCCAGACGCAGAGCGGTCGGCGTGCGCGTCAGCCAGAGGGCCAGAAGTGCCCAGGGAACGATGAAGACGAGGAAGGCGGTCAGACCCATGGCGATGCTCCTGCTGGAAGCCGTATATGGAGAAACACCGGGGATGCCGGCTGGATCCTCAGCGTCCCCGCCCGGTCCCAGCCGCTTGACACTTGTTCGAACCCGGCGCCGATCAAGGCGAGCCGAGGGTATCCGCCGTAGTCCGCTCAGCCCCGCGCGACCACCGGTGGCGGGCTGGCCCTCTTCCAAGACCGCGTGCTTCAGGCGAAGGACCGCAGGGTAAACAAATCGTTCACCACTTGTGCGCAATTGCACGGAACGCAGTGATCCTTCAGCGAGACGACCGCGTTCTCCAGGTGCACCCATCGGAGACGCGCAGTCATGCTGATCCTCAACCCGCTTACCGGGCAGATGGTCGAGGTACGTGTCCCGCGACCGGGTCCCAGAACCGCGTAGGTCCGGCCCTATCGGCGCCACCTCCGGACCGGTACACGCGCGCCGGCGCACCTACTCTGCTGCATTGCTTCATGTTTCTTCGCTGATCGACGCATCAGTTTCCGAAAGCAGCGCGATCGACTTGTCGAGAACCGGCAACAGTCGTGCAAATATTGGCAGAGTGAGGGTGTAATGCTGCGCAGTGGATTGCTCCGGCTGCTCGGCTTCCCGCTGCCAATCATCGTGCCGTGGTGGTTCTTCGGCGCGTTTCACTGACCGTCCAGGAACTCGCGCGCGGCGCGCCGATCGCCCGCAATCCTGACGTATCATGATCGCTTCTCCCGCAAGGGAGGAGCGATCATTCGTGCCGGAGAAAGCTTTCGGGACGCTCGCACTGCTCCGATCGAGCAGCGTACACTCGTGTCCGGCCCGCCAATCGTGTCGGTCAAGCTCAGTCGAAATGTCGATTCTCTATTGGCGCCGCGAAGCCGATGCGGGGATCTCGCCGTCCAGTGACGATGCGAAGATCTCTCGACCCTGGGACCTGCAGGCTCGGCTCCAAGGAGCCAGATCGTCGCGGATACCGTTCAGCCGAAGAATCTAACGTCCGCGCCGCTGACGCCGGTGCTTCGTGACACTACATCAGCACCTGCGCGCCGAATGCTGAACGTATTGTGGAAACGTCAAGCTTTCGTGCGATCTTGAATACGCCTTCGGCACTGGGAACTGACGATCATGTCCTGGTCAGTCGTGATCATCGCCGTCTTTGTTGCCGGGTTCGTCGAGTTCTGGCGCCTGTGTCGCACGGCACCACTCATGATCGACGAAGGTCTGGAACCTGTGGCTCTGGAACGCGATGCGCTTGAGAGACCGCGCGAACAGGGCGATCTGTGCGAGGATCCGTGTGACGCCGGCGTCGCGCTCGGTTCAGAGACGCTTGTCCCCCATCTCACGACGGCGCTGAACGTGGCTGGCGACCCGACACCACAGACGGTCCGGAAGCCAGTAGAGGCGCGGTAACAGCATGAGACCGGCCACCGCCCATAGGAACAGGTAGGCTGCGGTATTCAGCACCAGACCCGGGGGCGTATCGACCTCGGCACAATCGTACCAAAGTGGGTCGGAACCCCCGTTCGGATCACCCTCTTCCAAAGTCAGGATCCTCTCCGCCGCCGTCAACGAACGCGACACCCGATCTTAGCAAATCATTTACCACCCGCACTGTCACGCCATGGCACAGGGCCGTGCACCGGGTCGTCGACGCGCAAACTACCGGTACGGCGAACGAGGGTGTCGAAGCGGAACTGACCTGCTCTGACGACTGACTCAGAAATGAGCACCGACCGCCCGAAAGGTGGCCTTCGGGTCGCCCCAGAAGATGGCGCGGGCTCAAGCCGAGGGCACCGCCGACGGTTGCGGGCGGCGCAGGCATGTCGGAACACCATCCTCGACGCGCGTTGACGGCGAGGCATCGAGCCGATCCACCCCAGACTCGATGCCGGCTGAACAGCGGGAGGGCGGGTGATCTGTCGATCCGTAAGGCCGAGGCCGGTTCACCGGATCGCGCCGCATGCTGTCGCGGCGCGACCCCGGCTCAGCGGCTTCCGCGCTGGGCGAGGACGGCGGGGATTGTGCGCAGGAGGATGGCGAGATCCCGGCGCAGGCTCCAGCGGGTGGCGTAGTCGAGGTCGAGGGCGACGCGCTCGGCGTAGGTGGTGTCGGAGCGGCC
>NZ_JAKSYP010000184.1:0-5729 GCF_022829625.1 Methylobacterium sp. E-046
GCGGCACACGATTGTTCGACACGTAGGCTGAGACGAGGTTCGTCGTCAGACCGGTATAATCGGTGGCTCCGGCCTCGATGTTCTCAGCGTTCTCGTCCACGATGCACCTATCTGAAAGAGCGCAAACACATTGTGCTCGCAGATCCGGCTTTGCAATGCGGGAGCACCCACCCTGCTCTCTTCCGATCGAGCTGAGCTAAAACAATGAGACCGGATATTGAGCTGATCGCGCAGATCATCGCCGAGAACGTCGCCTCGGCGCTTGTGCGGGCGCGCGATAGCGGTTTTCAGGAGGGCGAACGCGCGATCGTCGTTCAGAGCGTAATGCGCGAATTGCTGCTGGTCCTGCCAACCGATGACAGCGACCGGCTTACGGAGGCCTGCAACCGCGGGCTACAGGTTCTGATCCGGATGGGCGTTCACGGCCCACGGGTTGCAGCGGTCGATCCCGATCACGGGTCGGTGACGATGCAGCAGGGATAGAGATGGGGTGTCGGGCCGGATCCCGTGACGACGTGGTTCGGCCCTATGCCGTTCGGCTTGAGACCGGAGCGACGGTCGCCTCATAGCGCTTGGTCGCGACGGCGTGGCTGCGGGGAGTGCTGAGCAACCAGCAGGCGAATTTCGTGACCAGTACACGCGCACGCGCGAGGCCTGTCCGGTCTTGATTTCAGTCAAGATTTTTCAAGCTGCGGGTGGCGGCGCGTAGCCGTACCGCTGGCTGAACCACTCAACCGTCGTCCGCGCCCCTTCACGGATGTCGGGCTCGTCGGAGGCTGCCATCTCGGCGACCACCGCCGCGAAACTGCCGTCCGGTCCGATGAGGTAATTGAGGAGGCGTTTGGCCTCGGCCTCGATCTTCTCCTCGGTCATGCCGGCGAAAGCATTGGCCTTTCGCGCCACCTCCAGCCGGACGACGCGCGCCTCGATTTCCTTCAGCCTCACGGCCATGCCTCCCCGGGCACGAAGCCCTCGCGGGCCAGCAGGACGGTCGCCCACGCATCCCGTTTGGGGTCGATCAGCTCGCCGGCCTCGGCCTGTCGGAGGACAACAATCAGACCATCCAGCTCGTCGTCCGTATATCGGTGCGGGCCTGGCTTCAGGTTCGGGTTCTGATGCTCCAACCGAACGATGCGGCTCTTGATCTCGTGCAACCTCATCGGCGGATCCCTTCAATCCGGCGAGGCGACGGCTCAGGTCCGCCGCGGTGATGGCGTCGATGTGGGCGGAGACCGCCTTGCCGATGTCTGCAGCTTCGCTTGGTGTGATCTCGTCCGAGGACACGGCCCGCAGCAGGGCGGCGGTCGCCTTCGGCAGATCGTCGGGCGTCTCGATGGTCGGCAGGTCGAAGGTGATGCTCCGGTCCCGGCGCGGCGACAGCAGGCGGTCGAGGCACAGCTTGATCGCGCCGCCGTCGCCGACCAATGCCAATTCGATTGCCTTGCGGGATAGGGCTTCCGCCTCGCCCTCGAAGATGGCTTCCAGCGCCAAGGTGGAGCGGTTGCGCGAGCCGCGGGGCCGGCCGGCGGGGTTGCCGGACTGGCCCTCTACGAATGGTTTTCCGTCGCCTCGCATGATCGGCTCTCAGGAATGAGCTGGCTGTAAACAACAGCGGGAAAACAGCCAGACCGGTGAGGATATATAGCACAGGCTATGACGTCTCGCGACTGTCTCTCCGGCGGCATCCTCGGACCTGGGCTGACACGTGCTGCGTTGGCGTGAAGATGGAGAGCGCCGATGTCCGACAAGCCACTGACCGCAAACACCCAGGATCTCGCCAACACCGAGTACGACGCGGAGCGCTGGGCCCGGGTAGGTACCGAGCAAAGGTCCATTCCTCCGATTAGTCCCAAAGCACCATCGGACCCAACGGAGGGTCCAGATGTCGGCCTGTCGCAGAAGGGCACCGACGAGGCGGCGATCGTGAAGCGCGAGACCGAGATCTGAGAGGGCTGCCACATGGCCGATGAACCGATCGACACCCAGGCCCAGCGGATGCCTCAGGGCAAGCCACCAAGCGAAGGGCTGGCGAACACCCCGCAGGACACTGCTACCGGCGCGATCAAGCCGCAGGACGGCCCGATGGAGCGGGCCGGCACGGAGAAGGAGGAAGCGGCGCGAGGCGATACGAGCCTCGGAGCTAAGAGGGACAAGCCTAGCGGTAGCCAGTGAGAAGTGCCTCTCGTGCTTGTAGAGTCTCATCGGGACGCCCTGGCATCCTGAGCAATCAACGGGCGTTGACGTCGTCGAACGCTGCAACACCCATTCCGTGCGGTCCGCACGCTGAAACGGACCTGAGACCCATGGGACATTCCCCAAGCACGGCTGATCTGCCCTCTGCTCTGGCGGAAGTGGTCCAGCCATGGATTGATGTCGTAAAAGTCGCTCCTGCCGCGATGGGTCAGGACGTAATGAGGATCGCTGCCGAAGCTGTCGTCGGCTTGCAGGAGCGAGTGGAGATGACGGCCGATCTGGAACGCGTCATTGCGGACGCGCGGCTGGCCTCGGACGAGTTGGGTATCAGGCTGGACCGGGAGGGGTTTGAGGTGTCTCGGTCGCGAGCCGACGCCCTGGCCGCGTTCAATGTCTTGATCACGCTGCTACGTGAGGCGCGACCAAACGAGCGTGCCAAGGGGCTCGGGCTCGGCTGGTAGGTTTCTGATCGGAACGCGAACCCATCCAGTCCGGTACGGCCGGGTAACCCCACGGTCGCTATGATGAGTGCCGGACGGCGCGCAGCCCCGCGTCACCGCAGCGAGCCCCCATGAGCCAGCGGTATCTATTTCGGTCCGATTGGCGTCCGTCGAACCGTCGCGTCGTCCTGGCCGGCCTGGTCGGGCACTACGCTGCTGCCTACTGCTTCTGCGCGACGACGATGTGCGCCGCGTTCGTGTCCGACTTCCGGGAGCAAGGGCTATCCATGTTCGCGCTCGCGAGTTGGGGACGTGCAGTAGAGATCGCCTGGACCGCCCCCGTTGTGACTGCTCTGCTCGGGCTGTGGGGGGCGGTCATGATCAGCCCGACACTCCTCCTCACGCTGCCTGTGACGAATTGGGCCGCTCGCAAGCTCGATACAGGCGCACTGCCGACGATGGCGATCGGTGTCGTACCGGGGCTGTTGGCGGGACTTCTCGTGTTCGGGATCGCGCCCCGAATTGAGCCAAGCTTCCTTGCATCATCTGGAATGGGCGGAGCGGCCTTCGCGTGGACCGTGTGGCTGATCTGCATACGTCCGAGACAAGCGTACTAATCGAAGTATGTCTGAGCGGCGTCTCGAAATTGCAGCGGTTCGGAGCACTGAAGCCGACGCAACAATCGAGGCAATCTTCGCGACATCGAGCTTGACCATAAGGCCGCTCCAGGACAGCCGAGCCGACGAGGAGGCCCACGATGACCAAACCGATCACCCTGACGAACCGCCTCGTCGACGCCGTCGTGACAGCCGCAATGTCGTTCAGCCTGATCGTGCATGCCCAGTTCATGATCGTGCCGCCGCACTTCGTGTAAGGGACTGATCTGGTCGGCATTTTGCCTGAACGGACCTGAAGAGGACTTCAGACGGAGATCAGGTCATGCTCATCCGGTGCGGATACACCGTCGCCCTCGACACGTTCGGCCCCACGCCGATGACGCTGCTCCTCAACGTCCGCCCGGAGCGGCAGCCCGACCTGCGCAGCCGCGAGGTCATCACGTTTGACCCGCCGGTCGCGGCCCGGCAATTCCGCGATCCCTTCGGCAACGTCGCCACCCGCATCCTGGCGCCAGGTGGGCGCATCACGATGTCGGCGGACTTCGAGATTGAGGACCACGGCCGACCCGACGCCCACGCGCCCGACGCCCAACAGATCCCAGTCCATGAACTGCCGGACGAGGCGCTGCCGTTCCTGCTCGGCTCGCGCTACTGCGACACCGACAAGCTCTCGCAGACCGCCTGGGACCAGTTCGGCTCTACGCCCGAGGCCTGGGGGCGCGTCCAAGCCATCGTCGACTACGCTCATGGGCGTTTGCGCTTCGACTACATGCAGGCGGACGCCACCCGCTCGGCCTTCGACGGCCATGGCCAGCAGGTCGGGGTGTGCCGGGACTTCGCTCATCTGGCGATCACCCTGTGCCGGTGCATGAACATCCCGGCTCGCTACGCCACCGGCTATCTCGGCGACATCGGCGTGCCGAAGGATCCCGCGCCGATGGACTTCTCCGCCTGGTTCGAGGTCTACCTCGACGGGCCGACTGGTCCGCGCTGGTACACATTCGATGCCCGTCACAACAAGCCGCGTATCGGCCGCATCGTCATGGCCTACGGGCGCGATGCCACTGACTGCGCGATCACAACGAGCTTCGGCCGCGCGCCCCTGGCCGGGTTCACGGTGCATACCGACGAGGTCGTTGAGTAGATTTCCGGCGAGCAGGCCGGCGGCTCGCCGCAACCGATAGCGTCGAGGGTACGGCGCTCGGCCGAGGTGCAGCCGGGATCGGGCATGCGGTCGGGGTTAGGCTTGCGTGGCACGGTCAGTCCTTTCGAGCGAGGGATCGGTTAGAAGCCGCCATGCAGATCACCACCGAACTCTCGATCCCGGGGCATGCCGATGAAGTCTGGGCGGTCCTCGTCGACCTACCCGCGTATCCGCGGTGGAACCCGTTCATCCGCAAGGTCGACGGCGAGCTGGCCGAAGGCGCTGCCTGGAAGGCAGAGCTGACCCTAGACGGTAGGGTCTTCTTCAGCGTCCCGACGGTCATCACGCAGCTGGCGTTCGGCACGCGACTGACGTGGCGCGGCGGCCTACCGAGGCTGATGACCGGCACTCACAGCTTCGGTGTGACGGAGGCGTCTGGCGTCGTGACCTTGGAGCAGTCGGAGGCCTTTTCCGGCGCGCTCGTGCCGGTCGTCTTTCCTTTGCTCAGATCGTCGCTGACCCGGCGCTTCACCGAGATGAACGAGGCGCTGATGTCCGAGGTCGTGAGGCGTAGGGTCTCGACAGAGCCGTGAACGCGCACCCCGGGATTGAGCGGGGCGCGTTTCTGGCTGAAGTGTAGCTTAGGTAGGGCATGATACGAGGGCGGAGACCACCTGGATCCGGCGAGGAGGGGCTGTCCCGCCACATCCTGCCGACTGCCGGCACGATGGTCGGCGTGTGCACGACGTTGATCGGTTTGGTGAAGATCCTCGAAGCCCGGATCGGCCAGAGCCATGTCGACGAGTATGCCGCCCTGACCGCGATCCTGTTCCTTGTGAGCGCGGCCGCCTCCTACCTGTCGATCCGCCTGTCGGCTGAGAATGACCTAGCGGTCCGCCTGGAGCGCGGGGCCGACGTCTGCTTCGTTCTCGGGTTGGGCAGCCTGTCGGTGATCGCAGTCCTGTTCGCCTACGAGACGATCTGACTGGCCGCGGCGATGCTGGGTGGCAAATCGGGTGATGCACTCTGCCAAGTCAATGTCGGGGTGGAACGGGCCGCAGGCGTCGGCGGCGGGGATCACAGCCGGCCATCCGGCGCACACCCCGATAGGGGTTTGAGGGGTATTAGGGGTTAGTTTCGCCTCCTTATATAAAACTGTCCTGCTTCTTCCCGCGTGATGGTCATAAGAAACCCCTAGAGGCTGTTACGGACTGCAGCGAAGTCGGCGGCCCTGCGGAGGAGCAGGACGCTGAAGGCGACGAGATGCAATCCGGCCAGAGTGGCGGGCAAGCGCTCGTAGTCACGAGCCAGTCGGCGGGAAACGGGCCATCCAAG
>NZ_JAKSYP010000185.1:0-3836 GCF_022829625.1 Methylobacterium sp. E-046
CTTGGATGGCCCGTTTCCCGCCGACTGGCTCGTGACTACGAGCGCTTGCCCGCCACTCTGGCCGGATTGCATCTCGTCGCCTTCAGCGTCCTGCTCCTCCGCAGGGCCGCCGACTTCGCTGCAGTCCGTAACAGCCTCTAGCAGCCGAGCCTTGTCGACGAGCAAAGCCGTGGCGATCTCGGCCAGTGTGGCATGCTCGATCTCAGCGATGCCGTCGTAGTCGGCCACGTCCGCTGCCACCAGGAACACAGCTTCACGCTGCTCTGAAGGCCGGCCGGCGATTGCCGCGACGCGGCGCAAGTTGTCCGCACGCCCAGCCCGGGTACGCGCCCTGCCGATCGCATCGTACAGCGCCTCCTCCAGCATCAGGACGTCGTAGCCTTTCTCCAGGATCGGGCTGGCGATCACGCCGGTCAACGCGGTCTCGAACTCCGCGCCCGCAACCTCTCCGTCGGCGACGATGACGTTGGCTGCCGCCGAGACACCGGCCTGCATCAGCACCTCGTCTCCGGCGTAAGCCGTCACGGTCTGACGGAAGCGTGCGAGGAGATCTTGTACGAAGGGCATGTCGATGTGCCGTTGAGCGAGGTGGAACCGCTATGAGAAGGCGCGAGCTGAGACGCGCGATCCGCCGAGGCTGACCTGCCGCCGCCCGCCCCCTCCATGCATGCCGTGGTTCGGTGCCGGGTAGGGTCGGCGAGACAGATCATAAAGCTGGTTGCCGACAAGGCCGGCGATGTTGCGCAGAGTTGCCTCCTTGCAAGTCGTGGCTACTCGCACGCCGATCTCATGCGTGTGGCTGCGGCCGTAGAGCCAGACGGCAAGCCGTGCCCGTGTCACCTCTGAGAGGCCGTCGAGGAGATCGAGAAGCGTGTCAGGCTCGGCTTGGGTAAGCCGCATCACGTGCGCGAGCGGTACCGGACAGTCGTCTGCGAAATCCATCGCGGTGATCAGACGAACTTGGTTCACGAGAGGCACCTGCGTGATGAGGTCCGCAGGTTGAGAGCCTATGGTTAACGAACTCTGTCGTTGACGTGCTGATACGGCAACCGCAACCGTGTGCTGTTCGAGCAGACGGCGGCCTACCGTGATCGGCAGGGTCAGGAATGGGGCGTGCTGGTATGGGAGTTCGCGGCCCGGAGAAGCTGATGCTCGACCTCGATCACGGCTCGTCGGCCTTGAGGCTCCCCTGTGCAGCCAACAGCTTTCGCCCGGCATCCGTGAGGAACCAATAAGTCGTGCGTCCAAGCCGGCCGCTGGTCCGACGGGTCACAAGCCCCTGTGCTTCAAGAACCGGCATCACTGACGGATAAGCGTTGCCACGAAGCCCCTGCGGATTGGCCGCGCAGGCCTGCATGGCTTCGAGCTGGCGACCGCGGACCGGCGCTGGTGGTTCGGTGGGCATCAGGCTCGACGGGTGCGGCTGTCTGGCGGGTCCAGCAGCCCAAGCCGGATCGCCATCGCCAGCACAACCGTCCCCGTGACGGCGTCACCGCCATCGATGCGATAAATACTGATTGTCCCGGGCACTTCCTCGACCTGATGGCCGGCCTCGCGCAAGGCCGCGACAGCTTGAAGTATGCGTTCTGCTATCATGGTCAGGCCGACGCGATCAGCATCCAATTGCGGGCCCGCGCCAGGCAATCACCGTCAGGTGCCAGCGGCATGTCGGCGATCACCCTCTCCACGATCACGCGCATGTTGAACTCGTCGATGCCCAGGCCCTACACGAACCCGTAAAGCTGCCGCATCAGGCGGGCGACGACGATTTCGTGGCCCGGGTCGGTGACGTCGCTCATGATGCTACGCCATCGCCGCCGCAACCATCCGCAACCGGGCCTCGACCAGCCGCTCGTCGTCCATGCGCGACGGCATGTCGGCTGCCACCTGCCTGACGATCCGTCGGATAGTCGCCTCGTCCAGGCCGAGTCCACGTGCGAAGCCAATTAAGCGCCGCATCATCCGCTGCACTTCGGCCTTCCTGAGCTCGGAGTTGCTGTTGGCGTGGTCCACCACTCCTCTCCCCATCGCCGACTGCGCCATCAGGACTGCGGTGCGAACCATGTTGTGCCTGAACTTCGCCGAACGATCCGGATCACCCACGGTCACTTTAGCCGCCAAATCCGCTTCGGCGGCGGCAGCCACGTCGATCTCATGCCCTGATGCGAAGCAGAACGGGATGACCTTAAGGTTCTCCACATAAGCATCAACCGCGGCATCGATCTCCTCGTCCGTCACCTCGCATTTGCGGCGCAGGGCGCCGACGCTGGGGATCGCTTTTGCCATGCCGAGGAGCTACTGCAGCGCCTCGATGCCGTTCATCGCCAGGGCCGACCACACCTCTCGGCTGGCGGCGGTCGCGGCCGGTATCATTGAGCCAGCAGCAGGCGCCCGCTGATGTTGCCGACGCCACTCGGTACCGGGACATCGCTTGCCGAGTACATCGCGTTCATCGTCAGGTTTGCCGAACTGGCCACCTTCAGCTGGCGCGAGACGATCACCGTGTAGGCAGACTGGTCGGCTACGGCTCCATGCGAGTCGACCGTCAGCTTGCCACGCGGCATGTAAATCGTGCCCAGCAGCTGACGGGCGCCATTGCTGGAGATCTTGTGCTCGCGCAGGAGCGGCGCGGTCGGGTCTTCGTAGAAGAGAAGCCCAGACATCGGGCCGTCTTTCGGAGCTGTAAGGTTGATCGTGCTCGCAGCTGTCAGATTGAGCGTGGTCTGCTGGCTCTTGAGGTAGATCCCCACATACGAACCCGTCAGGGTCGCGTTGGCGTCCACCGTCAGAGGCCCTGTGTCGATGACGTAGACGCCCGGTGACAACGTCGCGGTCGCACCCTGTGTGACCTTCAGCCCGTTGCAGTACGTGCCCGGTGACAGCGTCCTCGACGTCGTCACGACCGTGTTCGTGTAGGTGCAGCCGGATGCTATCGGAGGCGCGATGACCGCCAGCGGATCCTTCAAACCAGGGCACCCAGATTTTGGGCCCGGCTGTGGCGGCTTTGACGTGCTGACCTCGTTGCCGCCAACCGAGCAGATGCTGGTGGCGAGGATCGTGGCTTGGTTCTGCAGCGTGACGCCGCTCGTGCTGACTGAGTCCGAGTAGACCGAGCACTGCGATGCGGTCACGGACGCCTGATCCTGAGCAATCAGGGTGCTATTCGAGGAAGGATCTAAGGCTAGCACGCATAGCCGTGTCTTGCCGACTAGTCTTGACTGTGCGCGAACGTTGATCGTCGCCGTCGGCACACCGATAATTTTGCCGAAAGCTAATGGAAAGGTCTCCTGCGTCTGAGCGGTGACGCTGGTTCCGTCGTCACTGATGCGAACTTGGACAGAGAAGGGTGCGCCGCCGGTGGGCTTGGCGTTGTCTCGGATCGCCTGTTCGGTGACGCCGCTGACCGATTGCGTATCTGCTGTGGTCTGCGCCAGCTTGAGCATGTTACCGCCAGCCAGCGTGCCGACATCAGTCGCTGTCTGTAGCTGTGTCCGACGGTACGAGAGGCGGGCGTAATCGATACCGCCGCCAGCGAGGCCGATGAGTACCGTGGAGCTGAGAGCGAAGATCACGGCAACCCCGCCGCGGTTGTCAGGCCCGAACGCTGTTAGCCTCGCCGGGACAGGTCGCAGCGCGGTTCGGGTTGTGCGCAGACCCGTCCAGTGTTGTCGCCGCATCCGCATCAATCCGCCGCTAAAAAGAAGGCGATTTGGACTAACGACGAATAGGTTTACTGCGGCCTTAAAGTATGCAGTCTGTTCGGATGGGATCGTTAATGGAAAGCCGATCCACAATTTAGATCACTGTCGTTGCACTATCAGAAAGAGCCAAGACAG
>NZ_JAKSYP010000195.1:0-328 GCF_022829625.1 Methylobacterium sp. E-046
GGCTTTCGCCGCCATCAACTCCAAGATCACGCGACTCTACCAGAACAACATCTTCCACCCCGAGCTACAGGTCGGGAGCGGTTTCGCTAAGCGAGTCGCGGCCGTCGCTGAGCGCGCGGGCGTGAAGACCCCCCGCTACAAGCTCTCAAAGCAGGACTCGCCGCCGACCGCCATCAACGCGGTGAACCGCACCCCGTTTTGACCGGCCAGGCGGCATAGCTCACGAAGGCATAGGCGTTGCCCTATGGTGACGTCTATGCCATCCGATCCGACCGCCCCGACTGTGCACGGCTAGATCCTGCACGGCGTGCAGCGCCGCCGGCGTCGT
>NZ_JAKSYP010000238.1:0-176177 GCF_022829625.1 Methylobacterium sp. E-046
CCCCCAAACGTAGTCAAAAGCTCCTCGAAGCGCCGAAACCGCCAATTTCTTCAATGGTTTCAGAGCGCCTGCCGGTGTAGCACAGCGGTAGTGCAGCGGTTTTGTAAACCGAAGGTCGGGAGTTCGATCCTCTCCACCGGCACCAGAATGTCGCCGAGTCATGACAGGTGGGCGCACCCAGGTCCGAGGGCGAGAGCCGCGACTTCGTGCAGGGAACTCACAACCAGCGCTTGGTCCTACCGCTTGATCCTACGGCCCTTACCCGTTGCACGGGTATCGGAGCCGGCCGTGGTCGCCGCCCGCGGCCGGTAAAGCCGGACTGGGCCGAAGCCCCGGTTACCCGTTACCGAATGCCCGCCCTCTTCCGCATCCCTCGGGACGGATCCGTCGCCGCCGCTCGGGACAACCTCGCGGACGCAAGTCTCCCGCATGTCCCCAGCCGCGCGCGCCCTTCACGACCCTCGCACACGCCACCCTGCGCGATGGCTGTCCGAGCCGAGCAACGCGCCGAGACGTCGCGACGACACCCCGCACCGACCGCCAAGATCGCGCGCGACCTCTCTCTAGGCCGGCTCAGCCGTATCGAACTCTCATCGTCGGTTCCGGCTCCGACTCGGTCACATCGTAACACCACGCCTCGCCGTCGGGTCTGAAGCCGAGGGACGCGTAATGATCCCGCACGAGTTCGTTGCGGCCGGTGGGGATGAAGTAACCTGTCAGACGCGCGATGCCGCACGCGCGCGCGCGCGCGATGAGTTCCCGCAGGACCATGCGCTCCACGCCACGTCCCAGCACGCGACAACTCATCAGCCACGTGTCGATAGTCCAGACCGCGCGGTCGGCCCGACGGCAGATGACCACGCTGATCATCCCATTGTCGCCGAAAACGTCCGACAAGCGAATCTGCAGCGCAAGTACGTCGGAATCGCGTTCCAGCTGGGCGATCTCGGCCGGGGTGTAGCGCTTCGTGGTCAAATTGAACTGATTGGACTTGTTGATCAGCTGCGCGATCCGATCGCGGCCATAGGCATCGAAGGGTGAAAACGTGATCTCCATGTCCAACGATGCGAGGTACTCATCGAGACCGCCGAGCTCCTTCTGGAGGGCGACCCGCTTGGCATTGCGCTCGTAATAATCGGCACGCTGCCGATCCTCGGGCGAAAAAACAGTACTCTCGAAATATCCCGCGGCGGCCAGCGTGCGCGCATAGTAAGCCGGATCCGCCGGCAGTTCCGGCACGGCGACGTCGGGCAGCATCTGCCGAACGATCCCTCGCTCGGCCGGGTTATCGTCAAGGAACACGAAGGCATCGAGACCGAGCGACAGCTCTTCGCTGATCGCCTTGATGTTCGAGGCCTTGTCCTTCCAGTTCGCTTGGAACACGGCGATGTGATTTTCGCGCAGGAGCATGTCGGGATGCTCGCGGAAGACCCGCCTCGCCACCGCGTCGTCGTTCTTCGACGAGACAGCCAGGACGACGCCCCGCTCCCGCAACTCCAAGGCAAAGCGCTGGACCGATCGGAAGGCTTCACCGACCGCATCTCCCTCCGCGATCGCGATGTTCTCCATCCCGACGTCGCCGACCACGCCGCCCCAGACCGTGTTATCGAGATCCAGCACCAAGCAGCGTCGGGATTTGCCTTTGATCGCGCCGACGAGTCTCGCAACCTGGTCCGCGTAAACGGGGACGTACGCGTCCGCAAACGGCAACTTCGCCAAGTTCCACTGAGCGGGAGAATGCCAGCGGCCCAAGCCGACGGTTTCGGCCAGGGCCGCGCAGTCGAGCAGGACATCCGGCGATCCGGTCAGGCCCGCGATGAGGCGTTCGTTGAAGGCATCCACCAGATAGCGCGACGTGGTGGAGGTCCGCCGATCGGCGTTGCCGAACAGCGTCTCCGGAAAGGCCGCGAGTGTCTGAACGATGCATGTGGTGCCACTCCCGGCATGGAGAGCGCTCCGGAGGCCATCCAGGACGGCGACGGCCCCGTCGACGACGGTGCGCGCCTCTTCCCGATCCATCGCAGGTCCGTGCAACGGCAAGGCCCGGGCATCCAAGGCCAGAAGTACGGCGTCGCATCGTGCCCTGTGGATCAGGGACGCCGGATCATAGGCCTGCTGCGCGAAGGTACCGAACGGCACGGTCACGCATTCCATCGCGAAGCCATGGCGCAGGGAGCTTGCAACGATCGCCGGGGCGATCGCGTCCAACGTACCGTTGCCGAGCAAGCCCAAGCGGAAGGGTGCCAGTTGGGGCAACCGGTCCGACGGAGACGTCACGCGTTCGAACGCTGAGGCGAGGCGGTTGAGTTGCGGCGTGCTCAGCGCGTAGCTCGCGAGCGCCCGGAGCTCGCGCCCAGGATCGTCATTCTGCGCGACCAAGCGACAGCGCTCTCTGAAGTCCGGTGGTGCCGCCGGAAGCCACGCGAGGTCCTCATAGAGCGTGTCGATCATCGAAGTTCCGATCACTGACCCCGGCATAGGGCAGACCGACTAGGATTTCGATTTATCTACAATGAACGCGACAAGATCGCCAACATTATGGAATGATTGAATTTGTCCGGCAGAAAAATGTAACTTAAAAACTTGTCCGGTTCTCAACATAATTTGTATATTAGTCAAGCTATCCCAGCCGTCTATGTCCTTGGCAGTTGTGTCCCGCGTCAAGACTATGTTGTCATTATCAAGAACATCAGAGAAAATGTCGGTGAGGGCGCTATAGACCGAACTTTCCGTCAACATAAATATCTCCCGAGTTGCTGCGGCCGGATGATGCTGCCAGTGTCAGCGTTCACTCACGCCACGTGACGATGCTATGTGGACTCTGCTTGGGCCAACTGATCAACGGTGTAGGAGGTAAGGCGTTGCTGACAAGGTAAGAGATTTAATTAGTGAAGGTTGCTGCCGTCTGGTATCGATTGGGGTGTGGCCATGCCGCAAGACGCCTAAACACGCTTCAATTAAAAATTGAAGTAGATAAACTCCGCGGGCGCCGATGAGAACGCCTGCGCCAATGCGAAAAAACCGATCACCCCAACGATGACGGCAAAACTTGGCGATGGGCGCCAGCTCGTTGCAGATAGCAACAGATTGTGGCGTTCAAACCAAGCAGATCGTCGAACACTTCCGATTCCAGTGGGGAAAAGCCGTAGCCACTCCTGCGTATTCGGGCAGAGCCAGACGATCGCCAGCAGGCCTGCCAGAAGCATCGTTTGCCGCTTTGTGAAAAGGTACGAGTCTTCGTAAAGGACTCCGCTCTGACCGAACATCTGTTTCACTAAATGTACGGCGTCTGCCACGTTGTGAGAGCGGAAGAATACGAGGGCGATGACGACACAGGTCGTGGTCAACAAGATTGAAGGCACGGCGAATGCGCGGCCTGTCGGTGCCCCATCGCGTTTCGAGCGCGGGGCGACGGCGCGCCATCCGTGGTTTATTGCCAGGTAGATGCCATGTATCAATCCAAATGCTGCGAACTGCCAGCCGGCACCGTGCCAGATTCCAATAATGAGCATCGCCGTCATCGTGGGAGCCGCCACTAGAACGGCAAAGGTCTCCCCGTCCATCCGGCCCCGTTTCGGCATCGACTTGCCCTGGGCTAGGCGGCGTCGGGTCAGACGCAGTACGATGGGGTTATAGATATAAGCCGTCACGAAACGCGTTAACGTGATGTGCCATCGCGACCAGTACTCAATGATGCTGGACGCCTTCAGCGGGGAATCGAAGTTGAATGGAAGTCGGATGCCGAACAGCAGGCCAAGGCCTATAGCCATGTCCGAATATCCGGAGAAATCGAAATAGATTTGCAGCGTGTAGGAGAGTGCGCCAGCCCAGGATTGTGTGACCGTGAGGATCTGGCCCTGCGCGGCGGCATCAAAAATTTGGTTGGCATAGATGGCGATATTGTCTGCCAGAATGACTTTCTTGAAGAGCCCGATCAGGAACATGGTCAGACCGACCGATATCATGGTGCGCTGCGGTCGGAACGTCGCCGGTTCCTGGAATTGCGGGATCAACTCCTTGTGGTGCGTGATCGGGCCGGCAATGAGATGCGGGAAGAACGTGATGAACGCAAAGTAGTTGGGCGCACTCGTGTCGTCGGTCAGCCCGTCGTAGGTATCGCAGAGATACGCGATTTGCTGGAATGTGTAGAATGATATCGCCAGAGGCAGGACGATGTTGAGGTGCGGAAGGTCCCAGCCGAAGAGCTGGGCGACCGACGCCGCAGTGAATTCTGAATACTTGAAATAGAACAAGGCGCCGAGATTGAGCGCGATGCCGATGATCAGCAGCGCCTTCGAGGGGCGACGCGCCAGACGTCGACCGACGGTGAAGTTCACAGCGATCGATATCAGCAGCAAGGGGACGTTGTAGATGTCCCAGGCGGCGTAGAAGACCAAGGAGACGAGACCGAGCCACAGAATGGCCGATCGTCTCAAATCCAATCGGCCGAGCACGAAGAAGCCGATCAGGGCCACCGGCAGAAAGCCGAGAATGAACGCCGCGGAATTAAACAGCATGTCCGGATCTCACGAATCGCTGGAGCCGAATTGCGTCGCCTTGATGAGTTGCTGCGTGAAGGCCGGGACCGCACTCCAGCGCAGATGATAGGCATCTGTGTACGCCTTGGGGTCGATTTTCGCCTCGGCCCAGCCATCCCAGAACTGCGTTCCCGTGCCGTCCAAGGCGGTGCGCACCGTGTCGGTGAATCTCTTCTGGACGACGGCATCCTGGTCGTATTTCTCCGACCAAGTTGAAGGCAATGGCATTGTCACAACCGTGAGGCGCAGCTTCTTGGTCTTCGCGGCATTGGCTAGGGACCTCAGGGCATCGACGCACGCATTATCGATGGGGGGCGCCGTTCCATAGAACAGGCCGCGCTCCTGCGACGTATTGAGAGGGCCATCGGCATAGGCCGTGAACACGAGCGGATCCAGCTCGATCAAATTCTGCTTCCGTTCCTTCAGTTGCATGGCATTGCGGAGGAGCGAGATCGGAGAAAAAT
This sequence comes from Methylobacterium sp. E-046, assembly GCF_022829625.1. Lineage (NCBI taxonomy): Bacteria > Pseudomonadati > Pseudomonadota > Alphaproteobacteria > Hyphomicrobiales > Methylobacteriaceae > Methylobacterium > Methylobacterium sp. E-046. Next base: position 5,003 of record NZ_JAKSYP010000238.1, read on the forward strand.
ATTTGAAATAGAATTGTATATCGTTGGCCTTCGACAAATAGGAGGCGACATCATTCTCATTGAACAAGATCGTCTTGTTCTGCCGGCAAGCGGCCATGTCCTCGACATCGAGGACCAGTAACAGATCGGATACGGTCGGGTACCGCTTTATGAGGAAATCCGACACGAACGCGATTTGATTCATGTGTAAGCTGCAGAAGCCACCGTTGAGCGGCCGAGATTGCGGATGTCTGTCGACAATGGTGCTCGAGTCGATGTTCCTCCAACTGATGGATGAACCGATGACGAGATGGGTCGGATCCACGGGACTGTTTTGTCTGAGGAATTCAATCTTCCCGTCAATACAAAGGTTATTTGTGAATGCCGGCGGGGGTTTCCGATCGAGCGCCTGTAAAATAATAATCAGTATGACATATGCGAAAAAGCAGGATACGATGGTAGCAATCGTAAGTCCTACGTACGATTTCAAGCCTTCTCGGTCTGCGATTTGAGATTGTAACGCGGCATCGGGCGGGCCCATTTCACTCTTCCACTCTGCGACGCTGACGTCCGTATCCGGCTCCGCATCCCACAGACTCTCCGTGTCTGTGGACATCAAGATCTGCTTGTGCTGAATTACAACTATGAGCGATCATATATCTGATTGCTATCGCTGATCAATACTGAACAAGGGTAGGTTTTCCGTTCGGGCGCCGTCGACACGCTCCCGTGGTCTGGCTATCCGGCGGCACAGTTCGCCAGTAAAATTTTCGCCGCTTGGCTTAAGGTCGGATAGATCGGCGATGTCGGTATGTCTTGCGACCAATAAGAGACCGCCGATGTCTCAGTATGATCTGGGAATATGAGATCGAGTTTCAATCTTAAGCGATCGGTCGTCGGGCGCGTGAGAAATTATAGTTCATCGGCACTCCGACAAGTCGACCGGCATTGGCTCGGCGCGCATCGCGTCGGCGCAGGCGGCGATGATCGGCGCGGGTCGGCCTGACCGTGGCAGCCGCAAGCCAAGATCCGGGTGGGATGTCCGATCGGCGGTCTTGCGGCGGCCGAGATGCGCGTCCCGCCCGGTGGCGCCCAGGAGGCGGCCGCGGGGCGATGCAGCCCAGATGACGTCGGTCGCTCGCGTCCCGGGCTGGTTCGGCCACGTCGAACAATCCCTGTCGCGGCCCAAGGCACGAGCCCGGCGGGCGGCCCTGCGCCGGCCTGAACTCGGAAGGCTACGCGATACGCCTTGGCGGTGATCTCTCGTCGGCTCTGACAGCCCGAGCGCGCCCGCGCTGATCGCGCTCAGCCGTCGTTCAGGGAAGCGCGGCCATCGTCCGCACGGTCAAGCTCATACCAAGTATTTCTGAATTGTAACTCGTTTAACGTGCGTTAATTTATAGTCAAGCTCATATCTTCGTATATTAAAATTGCATGAATGCGTAATTCAGAACCGATTAAATCCACCCCGCATACCAGGGCCGCCAGAAGGCGATGAGGCGCGGTCACACCGTCACCGGCAGCGGGATCGGTGCAGCGGCCCGCCATGCCCTCAGGGGCCACATCGCGCACGGGACGGGGCGCGACGATGACCGGGAACGAGGACGAGCCGGCGACCATGACCCCCGCCGTCGCGGCGCAGGCGACCGGGCCGGCCAGGGCGCTCCGACCTCGACCAGGGGGCCGTCGACGTGCGCCGGGCCGAACGATCGACGGCGCGGCGCGGGACCGTATCGGGCGGGGCCTGCGCCTCCACTACGCCGAGGTTCTGGCGCTGCCGATCCCGGATCAGTTCCGGAGGCTCCTCGACGACCTCGCGACCCGCTCGGACACGGAGGTCCAGCCATGACCCTGATGCTGCACGCCGCTCCCACGGGGAGCGGATCGGAACCCGCCCCGATGAACGCGCCCGTGGATGTGCCCTCGGGCGCGGACGCCGAGATGCGCGACCTGCTGCTGGCGGCGATCCCGGCGCTGCGGGCCTTCGCGTTCTCGCTGACCTACGATCTCGACCGCTCGGACGACCTCGTGCAGGACACGCTGGTGCGCGCCTGGATCAACGCCGCGAGCTTCCGCCGGGGAAGCAACCTCACCGCCTGGCTGTTCACCATCCTGCGCAACCTGTTCTACTCGGAGCAGCGCAAGCGCAAGCGCGAGGTGGAGGATGCCGACGGCGTGCATGCCGGCCGGTTGACCACTCTGCCGGAGCAGGAGGTCCGGATGGAGATGGCGCAGTTCCAGAGCGCGCTGAACCGCCTGCCGGCCGCGCAGCGCGAGGCGCTGGTCCTGGTCGGCGCCCAGAGCTTCACCTACGAGGAAGCCGCCGCGATCTGCGGAGTCGCCGTCGGCACAATCAAGAGCCGGGTGAGCCGTGCACGCCTGCGCCTCATCGAGGTTCTGGGCATGAACGGGACCGACGATATCGGCCCCGACGCGCAGACCAGGGCGGCCCTCGACGGGACCTGAGGCCCGCACGTGCCGGCGCCGCTCACTTGATGAGCTTGACGACCTCGCGGAAGCGGGGATGCCGGGCGGTGCCGAGCCACTCGAACACCACCATCTCGGTGGTCACGATCTCGGCGCCGTGGGCCGCCATCCGGCCGAGCGCGGCCTCGCGGTTCTCGGCCCGGCGCGAGCCGACCGCGTCGCCGACCACGTAGACCCGGCAGCCGGCTTCCAGAAGCCCGACCACCGTCTGCAGCACGCAGATATGCGCCTCGCAACCGGTCACCACGAGGTCGCGGCCCCGGGGCAGCCGGTCGAGGAAGCCCGGCGCCCGCGCGGCCCCGAAGCTCATCTTCGGGAACGCCCTTCCGGGCTCCGGAGCGAGTTCCGGCACGGTGGTGCCGAGACCGCCGGCGTTCTGCTCGGTGACCAGGACCGGCACGTCGAGGAGCCGCGCTGCCGCGGTCAGGCGGCCGGTATTGGCGAGCACGTCCGCGCTCGCGGCGATGGCCGGCATCAGGCGGATTTGGAGATCGATGACGAGGAGGAGGGTGCGGGTCGGATCGATCAGCGGCATCGGCGTCAGTAAGTGTCGAACAGGCGCGCCACCGCCTCCCGGTCGTGCGTCACCGTCAGCGCCAGTGCGAGCAGGATCCGGGCCTTCTGCGGGGTCAGGTTGTCGGCGCTGAGGATTCCGCGGCTGCGCAGGCGGGTCGTGAGAGGCACGACGCCGCTGCCGGCCCGGGTCGACATCACCACCAGGAGCCCGGCCGCGGCCGCCGCCTCCAGGGCCTCGGCCTCGGCGGGCGGGGTCATGCCGGGGGCGAGGCCCGCCGAGACGAGGCCGCGGGCGCCCGCGGCCTGGAACGCCCGCACGGCCGTGCCGTCGGCATCGGCGTAGCCATAAGAGATGTCGACCCGCGGCAGGGCGGGGAGTGCGCGGATGTCGAAGGGCGTACCCGGCGCGGTCGCGCGCTCCGAGCGGCGGTAGTAGCGCACGCTGTCGCCGTCGACGTGACCGAGGACGCCGAAATCCGGCGTCCGGAACGTCTGGAGCCTGGCCACGGAGGTCTTGGTCACCTCCCGGGCCGCCTGGATCTCGTCGTTGAGCACCACGAGGACGCCCCGACCCCGCGACGATGGCGCCGCCGCGGCGCGTACCGCCGCCACGAGGTTGAGCTTGGCATCGGTGGAGAGCGCGCTCAACGGCCGCTGCGAGCCGACCAGCACGACGGCCACGTCCACCGTCAGGGTGAGGCTCAGCGCGTAGGCGGTCTCCTCCAGGGTGGCGGTACCGTGGCCGATGACGATCCCGGCGAGGTCCGGATGCTCGGCCGCCAGGCGCTCGCACAGGAGCACGAGGTCGCGCCACTCGGAAAAGCCGATCGCCGGGCTCGGCACCGCCCGGAAGGGAACCGGCACCATGGTCGCCACCGTCGCCAGCTCCGGGACCACCTCCAGGATGCCGCCGGCTTCGAGGCGCCGATCGGTGGCCGTGTAGTCGAGGATGTCGAGGGCGTCGCGCCCGAGGGACGAGATCGTCCCGCCCGTTCCGATGAACGCAACCTTGGGCAACCCGGTCCCGGTGCCCGCCGCCGATCCTGCCGCCGATCCTGCCGCCATGCCCTGCCTCCCGGCCGTGCCCGGCCGCGCGAATGCGATGGCGCTGTGATGCCGTGTCGGGCCGGCAGGGTCGACCCCGCGGGACGCAGGTGGGCGATGCGTCCGGCTTCAAACGAGGCTTCGACCGGGCGTCGGATCAGACGCCCGCAGCCACGCGCAGCGGCGGTACCATCTCGGCGGGGCGCGCCGCCGCGGGACGGGCGTGGCCGTAGAGGCCGCGATGCTTCGGATGCGGGTTGAGCCGATCGGTCAGGCCGATCACCGTCTCGGCCGCCCCGAGCAGGAGCGCGCCCTCCGGCGTGAGCTGGGCGGCGAGCCGCGCCAGCACGTCCGACTTCGTGGGGGCGTCGAAATAGATCAGCACGTTGCGGCAGTAGATCACGTCGAACTGGCCGAGCGAGGCGAAGCTGTGCAGCAGGTTCAGCTGGCGGTAATCCACCATGGCGCGGAGGCTCGGGGCGATCTGCCACTGCTCGCCGACCTGGGTGAAGTACTTGATCAGCCACTGCACCGGGAGGCCGCGCTGGACCTCGAAATGGCTGTAGAGCCCGAGCTTCGCCTTCTCGATCACCTCGGTGGACAGGTCGGTGGCCACGATCTCCACCTGCCAGCCGGCGAGCCGGGGACCCGCCTCCTGAAGCAGCATGGCGAGTGAGTACGGCTCCTGCCCGGTGGAGGCCGCCGCGCACCAGATCCGCAGCCGGCGCCGGCCGGCGTTGCGCGCCAGCGCCTCCGGCAGGAGCGTGTCGCGGAACAGGTCGAAGGGGATCCGGTCGCGGAAGAAGAAGGTCTCGTTCGTGGTCATCGCCTCGACCACGGCCCGCTCGATCGCCCCGTTCTGGGCGAGCTTCAGGCTCCCGATCAGGTCCCCGAGGCTTGCGATCCCGAAGCGCCGGCAGACCGGCGTCAGCCGGCTCTCGGCCAGGTAGCGCTTCTCGGCCGTCAGCGCGAGGCCGGAGCGCTGCTTCAGGAAGTTGCGCAGGTATTCGAATTCGAGCTCGGTCATACCGGCTGCCCCGTGATTAGGGCGCGCACCGCCGACGCCAGTTCGGGGAGCGGCAGCACGGCCTCGGCGAGGCCGGCCCGCGCGACGCTGCCCGGCATGCCCCAGACGGTGCTGGTCGCCTCGTCCTGCGCCAGGACCGGCCCCCCGGCGTCGGTGAGCGCCCGGGCGCCGTTGGTGCCGTCCGAGCCCATGCCGGTGAGGATCACGGTCGCGGTGGCGGCCCCGAACACGACGGCGGCGTCCTTGAACAGCACGTCGACCGCCGGGCGGCAGAAATTCACCGGTGGTCCGTCCGTGAGCTTGATGATGGGGCCGCCCGGTCCGGCGGCGAGACCCATGTGGCGCCCGCCTGGCGCCACGTAGATGCGGCCCGGCTCGACCCGTTCCTCCGCCTTGCCCTCGGCCGCCTGAAGGCCGGTGCGGGTAGACAGGTGCTCGGCGAACACCGCCGTGAAGATCGGCGGCATGTGCTGGACGATCAGGACCGGCAGGCGGCGCAGGGCGGCCGCCCCGATCTTCTCCAGCATCTCGCCCACCGCTCGCGGGCCGCCCGTGGACGAGCCGATCAGCAGCGCGCGGGGCTGGATCCGGTTGCGAACCTTCGGACGCAGGGTGAAGGGCGTCGCGGGCCGCGGCGCGGCCGGCGCCAGATGGGCCGCCGACGCGGGGACGGGGGCGGCGGGCGTCCCGGCCGGGGCGGGGCGCCGGCTCCGGGCGCGGGCCGAGCCGAAGACGCGGACGCGCTCGATCAGGTCGGCCCGGAACGTATCCGAGGTGGTGACGCCCCGGCTGCTCTCGGGCTTGGCGATGTAGTCCACCGCCCCGAGGGCTAGGCATTTCAGCGAGATGTCGGCGTTGCGGGTCGTCAGGGTCGACATCATCACGACCTGGACGCTCGGGCTCATGGCGAGCATGCGCGGGAGCGCCGTCGTGCCGTCGAGCTCGGGCATCTCGATGTCCAGCAGGACCACGTCCGGGTCGTGCTTGGCCATCATCTCCAGGGCGATCCGGCCGTTCGAGGCCGTGCCGACCAGTTCGAAGCCGGCCTCGCCGATCCAGCGGGCGACGAGGCCGCGCACCACGGCGGAATCGTCGGCGACCAGCACCCGGATCGCGGCGGCGGACGCGGTCGTGCTCTGGGCAGGCGTGGTGCGCAGCGGGGCGACCGCGGGACTCAGGGCCATGGGGGTTGCCTCGGGAACAGGTCGCGGGTGTAGGGGGCGAGGTCGGAACGTGAGGTCAGGCCGCGTCGGCGACGAGGCCGACCTGCTCGAGCTTGGCCGTCAGGATGTCGCGGTCGAACGGTTTCATGATGTACTCGTCCGCCCCCGCCCGGAGTGCCCGGGCGATGGCACCGATATCGTTCTCGGTGGTGCAGAACAGGACCTTCGGCGCGTCGCCCCCCTCGCTGCGGCGCAGCGCCTGAAGGAAGGCGAAACCGTCCATGTTCGGCATGTTCCAGTCGAGCAGGATCGCGTCGGGCATGCTGACCGCGCAGGCTTCGAGGGCGGCGCTGCCGTCCTCGGCTTCGCTGACGTTCATCCCGAGATCCTCGATGATCCGCCGGGCGACCTTCCGGATCACCGCGGAATCGTCCACCACGAGGCAGGTCGTCTGATGCGGCGCCTTCATCGCCCCCTCCCTCAAGCCGCCTTGGCGCCGGCCGTCGTGAAGCCGAGGAGCGCGTCCACGTCGAGGATCACCAGCAGCCGCCCGTCGAGGCGGTGGACGCAGATGGCTAGGTCGCGGAAGCGCGGATCGAGGTTGATCGGCACCGCCTCGCGGCTGTCGGCGCCGAGCTTGAGCACCTCGCCGACGCCGTCGACCACGAGCGCGAAGGTCTCGCCGGCCTGCTCCAGGCCGATCGCCATCTTCGGGCTGGCCTTGGTGCCGTCCGCCTCGGCCTCGGCGTCGGGCAGGCCCAGGCGCCGGCGCAGGCTCATCGCCGTCACCACGCGGCCGCGCAGGTTCAGGAGGCCGACGATCTCGGCGGGCGCCAGGGGCACCGGCGTCACGCCCGAGGGCACGAACACGTCGTGGACCCGCTCGATCGCCAGCCCGAACAGGGTGTCGCCGACATAGACCGTGACGAAGTCGTTGGTGGCCCCGGTCTCGGTGGCGTTGGCGTTGGCAGCCTGCATCGGAACTCTCCGGCTTCGATCGTCGGTGTCGGCCGTCGGTGTCGACCGTCTTGGGGGCGGCGGCGGTCGGTTCAGGCGGCCTTCGAGACCGTCGCGGCGCCGATCTCGGCCAGGGCCGCGATCAGGCCGCTGCGGTCAAACTTCGCCACGAGGTCGGTGATGGCGAGCGCGCGGGCCCGCTCGACCGCGTCGGCGCCGATCGTCCCGGTGAGGCCGATCACCGGGAGGCCGGCGAGCCTCGGCTCCGCCCGGCGCAGGGCGGCGACGAGGTCGAAGCCGCTGCGGCCCGGCATCTCCAGGTCGGTGACCACCACCTCGATCTTCGGATCGGACTGGAGGGTCGCCAGCGCCGCGTCGGCGCTCGCCGCCGTGACCACCTGGTAGCCCGCCGCCTTCAGCACCGGGCTCAGCATGTCGCGGAAGAAGGCCGAATCGTCGACGAGCAGGACGGTGGAGATCTGCTCGGGCCGCTTCAGGCCGCGCGCCCAGTCGTCGTAGGCCAGCGGCAGGAAATGGGCGATGTTGATGATGTCGGTCGCCCGGCCCCGCAGCACCGCCGAGCCGATCAGGTCCGAACGGTCGGCCGCGATCTCGATGTCGAGGCGCTCCTCGACGATGTCGACGATCTCGTCGACCACGAGGCCCATGGCGCGCTCGCCGTCGGAGAACACCACCAGGGCCTGGGTTCCCTCCGCCTTGATGGTGATCCCCGCATCGGCCGGGACCAGGGGCATCAGGCGCCCGCGGTACTGGATGAGCGCGCGGCCGCCGAGCCACTCGACCTTGGCGCACTCGATCTCCTCGAGGCGGGTGACCAGCGACAGCGGCACCGCCTTGAAGCTGCCCTGGCCGCCCTTGAACACCAGCAGCGTGGTCTTGGTGTCCGTCACCTCCGCGGTCTCGTCGGTGTCGGCGTCGATGTGGCCGCCGCTGCCCTGGACGCCCTGCGCCACCTGACGGGCGACGCCGTTGGGATCGACGATCAGCACCACCGCGCCGTCGCCCAGGATTGTATTGCCGGCAAACATCGGGATGTGCCGCAGCTTCACCGACATCGGCTTCACGACGATCTCCTCCGTGTGGAAGACCTCGTCGACGAGGATGCCGAAGCGCTCCCGCCCGACCTGCGCGACCACCACGAAGCCCGCCTGCTCCGCCTCCGCGCCAGCGGCCGACTGCCCGAGCAGGCCGGTCAGCGACACGATCGGCAGCAGCCGCTCGCGCAGGCGCAGCACCGGCGCCCCGTTGATGTGCTCGACCCTCTGCGCCCCGGCATCGACCCGGACCAGTTCCAGCACGGCCACCTGCGGCAGCGCGAAGCGGTGCTCGCCGGCCCGCACGATCAGGGCGGCCACGATCGCCAGCGTCAGCGGGATCTTGATGGTGAAGGTGGTGCCGCGGCCCGCCGTGGTGGCGATGTCGATCAGGCCGCCGATGGTCTCGATGTTGGTCTTGACCACGTCCATGCCGACGCCGCGGCCCGAGACCGAGGTCACCGCCGCCGCCGTCGAGAACCCGGCGTGAAAGATGAACTTGGCGACCTGCGCGTCGGTCATTCGGTCGAGGTCGGCCTGGGCGACCAGCCCGCGCTCCACCGCCTTCCGGCGGATCGCCGCGAGGTTGAGGCCCTTGCCGTCGTCGGCGATCTCGATCGTGATCGTGCCGCCCTCATGGTAGGCGGCGAGCCGGATCGTGCCGCGGGCGGGCTTGCCCGCCGCCACGCGCTCGGCGGTCGATTCCAGGCCGTGATCGGCCGAGTTGCGGACCATGTGGGTCAGCGGGTCCTTGATGACCTCGAGGACCTGCCGGTCCAACTCGGTCTCGGCGCCGACCATCACCAGCTCGATCTGCTTGCCGAGTTCGGCCGAGAGGTCGCGCACCACGCGCGGCAGCTTCTGCCACGCGTTGCCGATCGGCTGCATGCGCGTCTTCATGACGCCTTCCTGCAGCTCGGCCGTGACGTGCGACAGGCGTTGCAGCGGGACCTTGTAGCTCGAATCTTCGTGGCGGCGGGCGATCTCGAGGAGCTGGTTGCGGGTCAGCACCAGCTCCGAGACCATCGTCATCAGGTGCTCGAGCGTGTCGACGTTCACCCGGATCGTCTGATTCTTGGCGGCGGCCGTCGTCTCACCCTCGACGCCCTCGGCCTTCTCGGCGCGGGCCGGCTCGGCCTTCTCGGTCTTCTCAGCCTCCACCGGCTCGACCCGCGCGGGCTCGGCCTTCGGGGCCTCGCGCGCGGCCGGCGGCGCGAGGACATCGGATTCGTCCGGTCCCGGCGCCGACAGGAACGCGGCCTCCAGATCCTCCAGGGACACTTCGCCGGGCTTCAACTCGCGGACGACCGGGGGCGGCAGCACCGGCTCGGGCGGCGGCAGCGAGGCTGCCTGCTCCTGTTCCGCCGGCCCCTCGGCCATGCGCTCCAGGGCGGAGATCAGGTCGTCATCCGATCCCGTGGGCTCCGTGCCGGTGGCCTCCAGATCGGCCAGGATCGCCTTGAGCCGGTCCAGCGTCAGGAGAATCAGCGTGACCGAGGCCGACGTGGCGGGCAGCCCGTCGCGGAAACGGCCCATCAAGGTTTCGGCGGCGTGCGCCAAGGCTTCGAGGCGCGGAAGACCGAGGAATCCGCAAGTTCCCTTGATCGTATGCACCAGGCGGAAGATGTTCCGCAGGATCGTCTCGTTATTCGGATCCTGCTCGAACCGAACAAGTTCTGCGTCAACCGTGTCGAGATGCTCCCCGCTCTCGGTCAGAAACTCGCGAAGCAGGTCGTCCATCGGCGGTACTCATCACGCAGAGAAGGTCTCGCGCAACGTACTTACTCGCGCGGGGTTAGGGAAGCGTTTCCGTCCCGCCCCCGCGGCAGAGTTTTTCAGAACTTCACGCCAGCGCCGTGCCGGAAGCCTCTCCATCCGCGGAATCAGGTGTTGCGATCACTGCGGGGGCGCCGTGGATCGTCACTTCATCATCCTGGATGGAGAACCGAACATCCATCGCGGCGGCCCGCGCGACGAGGCCGGCGTAGAACGGCAGGATCCCGTGGGCATCGACGGTGCCGCTCTCGGGCCGGCCAGCCATCAGCTCCTCAACGTGGGGCGGGATGCGGGCGTGCGAGCCCTTGGCCTTGAACACGAAGGTGGGCGCCTCGGCCTCGCCCGAGACGACGACGTCGATCACGCCGCCCCGCGGGATCGCCGAGGTGGCGATCATCACGAGGTTCAGGAGCAGCTTGACCTTGTTCTTGGGGAACAGGGCCTGCGGCGCGCTCCAGGTCAGCTTGGTCTTCTCGTCGGAGAACATGCCCTTGGCGACGCCCTCGGCGTCGGCGAGGTCGATCGAGGCGCCGGCCGATCCCGCCGCCCCGAAGGCGATCCGGGCGAATTTCAGCCGCGCCGAGGCCTGCCGGGCGCTCTTGCCGATCAGTTCCAGCGCGAAGGTCCGCATCGATTCGTCCTGGTCGTCCTCCAGCACCTCGAGCCCGTTCACGATCGCGCCGACGGGGCTGATCACGTCGTGGCAGACGCGGGAGCAGAGCAGGGCGGCGAGGTCGAGGCCGTCGAGGTTCAGGGTCGGCGAGGTCGGGGAGGACATGGTGCGCTCCGGGCGGGCGGATCTGGATGGGGACGGGTGCGGGCGGGATTCCGGCTGGGGCCGCCGGTTCCCGGCTGCCCGATCCGGCGATGACGTCGCCCGGAGGGGTCCGCGCGGCCTGCAGGTCAGACCGGGGCGACGCCCGGTCCGCACGGATAAACGCCACGTTCGGCTTTGAAAAGCGTTACCGGAACCGAGGGAGGGCCCGGGACGGGGCCGCTCCAGGCGCGGTTGGCCGCCGTCGGTACGGGTTCGGACCGGATCGGGCGGGACCGTGTCGGGCGCCCGCACCCGTCGGCCAGGGAGGCTGCGGTGTCCAGCTCGGCGGCGATGGCGGCGATGACGGCGCGGGTCGGCGTGACCGCGCGCCTCGGGCTGAGACGGTCTCGCGGCGTTGGTCCGGCGGCACGATCATGCTCCACCGAGGTTTCCCCTGTCGACTGACGCGGAGGTCCGCCCCATGCTGCCCGACCCGACCCTGCGCGAACGCCTGTCCCCCCGCCTGAGGCTCGCCGACCCGGAGGCCGCGCGGGCCCGGCTCGCCGAGATCGAGGCGGGCTTCCCGGCGGGCTTCCTGACGCCCGCCTGCCGCGACCTGCTGCTCGGCCTCGCCGACCATTCGCCGTTCCTCTGGCAAGCGGTCACGCGCGCGCCGGACCGCCTCGTCGCCCTGCTGGAGCAGCCGCCGGACGCGGCCAGCCGGGACATCATCGCGCGGCAGCGCGCGGTCGGCGCGTCCTGCGGAGCCAACCCCGACCTCGCCGAGGTGGGCCGCCGGCTGCGGAGCAACCGGGAGGCGCACGCGCTGCTGGTCGCCCTGGCCGATCTCGGCGGCTGCTGGGACCTCGACGCGGTGACCCGGGCCCTGTCCGCCTTCGCCGACGCCTCGGTGAGCGCGGCGACCGAGGCGCTGCTCCGGCAGGGGATGGCGTCCGGGCGCTTCAGGGCGGCGGATCCGGACAGGCCGCAGGACGGGTCCGGCCTGATCGTCCTGGGCCTCGGCAAGCTCGGCGGCTGCGAACTGAACTATTCCAGCGACATCGATCTCGTGGTCTTCTACGAGGCCGCCCCCGCCGCGGCCGCGACGGGCGGGGACCCGAAGGCGTTCTTCGTCAAGCTCGCGCAGGGTCTGGTGAAGCTCCTGGCCGACCGGACCGCCGACGGCTACGTCCACCGCATCGACTACCGGCTGCGGCCGGACCCGGGCTCGACCGCGGTGGCGCTCTCCACCGACTTCGCCTTCGACTACTACCAGACGCTGGGCCAGAACTGGGAGCGCGCCGCCTTCATCAAGGCCCGGCCCATCGCCGGCGACACCCCGGCCGGGGAGGCCTTCCTCGCCGAACTCGCGCCGTTCATCTGGCGGCGGCACTTCGACTTCCCGGCCATCGCCGAGATCCACGCCCTGAAGCGGCAGATCCACATGGTCCGCGGCCATGAGACCATCGCGGTGGCCGGCCACGACATCAAGATCGGCCGCGGCGGGATCCGGGAGATCGAGTTCTTCGTGCAGACGCAGCAGCTCGTCTTCGGCGGCCGCAAGCCCGCCCTGCGGGGGCGGCGCACCGTCGCGATGCTGGCCGGCCTCGTCGCGGAGGGCTGGATCGACGGGCGGGCCCGGGACGAGCTGTCCGCGGCCTACGCCTTCCTGCGCACCCTCGAGCACCGGGTCCAGATGGTCCGGGACGAGCAGACCCAGCGCCTGCCCACCGGGACCGAGGCGCTGACCGCGCTGGCCCTGTTCTCCGGGTTTCCCGACCTGGCGGCCTTCGAGGCGGCGCTGCTGCACCATGCCGGGCGGGTGCAGGCGCACTACGCCCTGCTGTTCGAATCGGCGGAGGCGGAGGACGACACCCTCGTCTTCGGCGAGACCGAGCCCGAGCCCGCCACCCTGGCGCGCCTCGGCGCCTTCGGGTTCCGGGACCCGGCGCTGGCCTGGGAGACCGTGCAGGGCTGGCATCTCGGGCGCCGCCCGGCCCTGCGGACCGGCCGCGCCCGCGAGATCCTCGCCGAGATGCTCCCGGCGCTGCTGCGGGCGCTCGGCGGCACCGCCGACCCGGACGGGGCGCTGCTGGCCCTCGACCGGGCCTTCGCGCGGATGCCCGCCCTGGCCGAACTCCTGGCGATCCTGCGCTCGCACGAGCGCCTGCGCCTGCTCTTCGCCGACATCCTGGGCACCGCGCCGCGCCTCGCCGACACCGTCGGCCTCAGCCCGCACGTCCTCGACACGGTCCTCGACGCGGATTTCGTCACGCCGACCACGGATCCGGCCGCGGTCCGCGCCCAGTACCGGGCGCTGGTGGGCGAGCCGGCAAGCCATGAGGAGTTCCTCGACCGCTGCCGGGACGCCACGCGGCAGATGACCTTCGTCACGGGCGCGCGTCTCCTGTCGGGCATCCTCACGCCGCGGCAGGCCGGCGAGGCCTACACGGCGATCGCGGAGGCGACGGTGGCGTCGAGCCTGGAGGCGGAGGAGCGCCGGTTCGCCCAGGACCACGGCGCCGTGCCGAAGGGGCGGTGCTGCATCCTGGCGCTGGGCCGCCTCGGATCCCGGCAGCTCAGCGCCGAATCCGACCTCGACCTCGTGTTCCTCTACGATTTCGATCCCGAGAACCGCACCAGCGACGGCCGCCGGCCCCTCGACGCCGTGGTGGCCTATAACCGGCTGGCGCAGCGCCTGTTCGCGGCGCTCACCACCGCCACGCGGCGCGGGCGGCTCTACGCGGTCGACCTGCGGCTGCGGCCCCACGGCAGCCACAGCCCGCCCGCCGTGCAGCTCAGCGGCTTTTGCGCCTATCACCGGGACGAGGCGGAACTCTGGGAGCACATGGCGCTCGCCCGAGCCCGGATCGTGGCCGGCGACGCGACCCTGGGGGATGCCGTCACGGCGGAGATCGCCGGGATCCTCGGGCGACGCCGCGAACCGGCCGCGGTCTGCGCCGAGGCGGGCGCGATGCGGGCCCTGGTCGCCCGCGAGCGCGGCCATGGCGGCCCCGCCGACCTGAAGCTCGCGCCGGGCGCGCTGTTCGACCTCGACTTCCTGGCCCAGGCGATCGTGCTGAGCCACGCCCATGCCTGGCCCGCCTTCATCGGCCTGGGCGCGGACGCGGTCTTCCGCGAAGCCGGAGCGCGCAACCTGCTGCCCGTGGGGGCCGCGGAGTCGCTGTCCGAGATCTACGGGTTCCTCGACGCGGTCTATCAGTGGCAGCGGCTCGTGATGGCGGATCCGGCGGCGCCCTCCGACACCGCGGCCCGGCAGATCGCCAAGGCCGTGGGCCTGCCGGACGCCCGCAGCCTCGCGGCGGAGCTGCGCCGCCACCGGCGCCGGAGCCAGGCCCTGCTGGCGCGGATCCGGCGGCGCGTGGCCGACACGTCATTTCAAGGCGCAACCTGAGGCGTCACCCGCCCGAGCGAGCCGGCCCCGATCCGCGGCGCGTCCCGGTGCGAGCCTGCGGGGCGGGCCCGGGCGTCCTTGGGACGGGATCGGCGAAGCGAGGCCGCCACGGCAGCCGTGAGCCAGTGCGGGGCGCCGGACAAGCGAAGAGGGGCCGGCGATCCGCCAACCCCTCGCGCTGTCCGGCTGAATGGATGGTACCACCGCCCCGGCTCGAACGGGGGACCCCCAGATCCACAATCTGGTGCTCTAACCAACTGAGCTACGGCGGCACTGGCGGGCGGTGTATCGTGGGCTGCGGCGGTTTTCAAGGCGAACTGTGCGACGCGATGCGGAGCCGGTGGACGCAGCGGCCGATCAACCCCCGGGAGCCTCCGGCGAAGCGCCCCCTGGCCGGGTGTCCTGTGGCCGGGCGACCTGTGAGATGCTCTAAGTACGGGGCGGGGCCGCGGCGCCGACGGTCGGTTCGCCGGCCGGGATGGACCGGGGACTGGGGAACGGACCGTGAGCGCGCGACAGCCAGCGGCGGCCGCGGGCGGGGGGCAGACCTCCGCCGGCAGGGCAGCGGACGCGGCGGGCCGGACAGCCCCCCGGCCGGGGGGGCGCACCCGCCGGCGCTGGACGGGAGCCGGGATCGTCCAGGCCCCGGGCCGCCTGCGCAGCCTCGTCCGCCGGAGCGAGGGCGGCCTCGTGGCGCTCGCCACCCTGGTGGGCAGCGTCGCCGGGGTGGCAGTCTCCGCCATGAGCTGGGTGACCCAAAGCCTGCGGGAGCTGCTCTTCCTCCTGCCCTCGGGCCTGCGGCTGAGCGCGGCCGACACCGTGACGCCGGCCCTCCTGCTGGTCGGCCCCTGCCTCGGCGGGGCGCTGCTCGGTGCGCTGATCGTCGGGATGCAGTACGTCCGCGGACCGCGCAAGCGCCCGGCCATCGACCCGATCGAGGCGAACGCCCTGCACGGCGGCCGGATGTCCCTGCGCGACAGCGTCTACCTCGCCGCCCAGAACGTGATCTCGAACGGCTGCGGCGCCTCGGTGGGGCTGGAGGCCGGCTACACGCAGATCGCCTCCGGCCTGGCCTCGCGCCTGGGGATCGCCTTCGAGGTGCGCCGGAGCGACCTGCGGACGCTGGTCGGGTGCGGCGCGGCCGGGGCCATCGCGGCGGGATTCGGCGCACCGCTGGCCGGCGCGTTCTATGCCTTCGAGCTGATCATCGGCACCTATTCGATCGCGACGCTGACCCCCGTGGTCGTGGCGGCGCTCTGCGGTAACCTCGTCTCCCGGTCGCTGATCGAGGCGCAGCCGCTGGTCGATCTCGGCGACATGCAGGCGGTTACGACCTCGCACGTCACCAGCATGGAGATCCTGCCGAGCCTCGCCCTCGGCCTGATCTGCGCGGCCCTCGGCATCCTGATCATGCGGGGGGTGACCCTGGTGGAGCGGCTGGTCCAGGCCTCCGGGATACCGCGGGCGGCCGCCCCGGCCTTCGGGGGGCTGTGCGTCGGCGCCCTGGCCCTCGTGGCGACCCCGCAGGTGCTCTCGGGCGGCCACGGCGCCCTGCACATGCACTTCGCCGCCGAGGGTCAGGGCCACGGGATCGCCGCGCTCGCCGGGCTGTTCGCCGCCAAGGCGACGGCTTCGGCGATCTCGATCGGCTCCGGCTTCCGGGGCGGCCTGTTCTTCGCCTCGCTCTTCCTCGGCGCCATCGCGGGCAAGCTGTTCGCCGCCCTGGCGCCGATGCTGGTGCCGCCGCTGGCGGGATTCGGCCTCACGCCGCTCGCCTACGCGGTGATCGGGATGAGCGCGCTGGCCGTGGCGATCATCGGCGGCCCGCTGACCATGACGTTCCTGGCGCTGGAGGTCACCGGCAGCCTGCCGATCACCGGGGTGGTGCTGGCGGCGGTGATCGCGTCGTCGCTCACCGTGCGGAAGACCTTCGGCTACTCCTTCGCCACATGGCGCTTCCACCTGCGCGGCGAGAGCATCCGCAGCCCCCACGATGTCGGCTGGATCCGCTCGCTGACGGTCGGCCGGCTGATGCGGCGCGATCCCGAAACCGTGGCCCTGGACACGCCGCTGCCCACCTTCCTGCGCGCCCATGCCCTCGGATCGCCCTCGCGGGTGATCGCCGTGGACGGGCGCGGGCGCTACGCGGGGATCGTGAACGTGCCCGAGACGCACGCGGCCGCCCGGGAGGCCGCGACCGCGGCGCAGCCGGTGCTGGCCGATCTCCTACTCCACACGAACACCTTCCTCACGCCCGGCATGAACGCCAAGGACGCCGCCGCCGCCTTCGACCGCGCCGAGAGCGAGGCGCTGGCCGTGGTTGACGGGCCCGAGACCCGCAAGGTGCTGGGCCTGCTCACCGAGAGCCACACCCTCAAGCGCTACAGCGAGGAACTCGACCGTCAGCGCCGGGCCATGGCGGGCGAAACCGACTGATTGTCAGGGCCGGGTGTTGACCGGATACCCGGCGGCAACAACCCTGACCCAGACGACGGGACGTCGACGACCCGACACACGTGAGAGGATCTATGGCCGATCAGACCAGCAGCCAGCAGCGCCGCTACCGCATCGCGGTGATCCCGGGTGACGGCATCGGCAAGGAGGTGGTGCCCGAGGGCGTGCGCGTGCTCGAGCAGGCGGCCAAGCGGCACGGCTTCGCGCTCCAGCTCGACTGGTTCGATTTCGCGAGCTGCGACTACTACGAGCAGCACGGCCGGATGATGCCGGAGGACTGGAAGGCGCAGATCGAGACCCACGACGCGATCTATTTCGGCGCCGTCGGCATGCCGGAGCGCGTGCCGGACCACGTCTCCCTGTGGGGCTCGCTGATCCTGTTCCGGCGGGAGTTCGACCAGTACGCCAACCTGCGCCCGGTGCGGCTGATGCCGGGGGTGAAGTGCCCGCTCGCCGACCGGAAGCCCGGCGACATCGACTTCTGGGTCGTCCGGGAGAACACCGAGGGCGAGTACTCGAACGCGGGCGGCCGGATGTTTGTCGGCACCGACCGGGAATTCGCCCTGCAGGAGACGATCATGACCCGCCACGGGGTCGACCGGATCCTCAAGTTCGCCTTCGAACTGGCCCAGAAGCGCCCGAAGAAGCACCTGACCTCGGCAACGAAGTCGAACGGCATCTCGATCACCATGCCGTACTGGGACGAGCGGGTGCGGGAGGTGGCCAAGACCTATCCGGACGTGTCCTGGGACCAGTACCACATCGACATCCTGACGGCGCACTTCGTCCTGAACCCGGATCGGTTCGACGTGGTGGTGGCCTCCAACCTGTTCGGCGACATCCTGTCGGACCTGGGGCCCGCCTGCACGGGCACGATCGGCATCGCGCCGTCCGGCAACATCAACCCGGAGCGGGTGCATCCCTCCGTCTTCGAGCCGGTCCACGGCTCGGCGCCGGACATCGCCGGGCAGGGGATCGCCAATCCGATCGGCCAGATCTGGTCGGGGGCGATGATGCTGGAGCATCTCGGGGAGCACGCGGCCGCCGCCGAGATCGTCGGCGGGATCGAGCGGGTGCTGTCCGAGCGGACGCTGCGCACCCGCGACCTCGGCGGGAATGCCGATACGCAGGCCTGCGGCAAGGCGGTGGAGCAGGCGCTGGGGTAGGGGATCGGGGCGGGATGCGGGCGCGCGACCCGCCCGGCCGGATCCGCGCCGGACGGGTGGCGCGCCGCGCCGCCGCCTCAGCTGACCTGCCTTAGCTGACCTGCCGCAGGTGCCCGCCGCGCGCACCGGGCGCCGCCTGCATGGCGCGCATGAAGGCGGCGATGCGGGGCGCGATCACCGCCCGGTAGCGCGAGCCGTTGAACACGCCGTAATGGCCGACGCCGGCCTGGAGGTGGTAGGCCTTGCGCGCCTCCGGCAGGTTGGGCGTCAGGTCGAGGGCCGCCTTGGTCTGGCCGACGCCGGAGATGTCGTCGTTCTCGCCTTCGACCGCGAGGATCGCGCAGCGACGGATCGCCCCGAGCTCGACCGGCGTGCCCCGGTGCCGCATCCGGCCCTGCGGCAGGGCGTGGTCGACGAACACGGTCTGCACGGTCTGGAGGTAATACTCTGCCGTGAGGTCCATCACGGCGAGGTACTCGTCGTAGAAATCCCGGTGCTTCTCGGCGGAGTCGCCGTCGCCCCTCACCAAGTGGTCGAACATGTCGGAATGGGCGGTGACGTGGCGGTCGAGGTTCATCGCCATGAAGCCCGAGAGCTGCAGGAAGCCCGGATAGACCCGCCGCCACGCCCCCGGGTAGATCGGCGGCACGAGGCTGATCGTGTTCTTCTCGAACCAGGCCTGCCCGCGCTCCTGCGCGAGGCAGTTCACGGCCGTGGGCGAGCGGCGCGTGTCGATCGGCCCGCCCATCAGGGTCATCGAGGTCGGCACCGCGGGCTCGGCGGCGGCCTCCATCAGCGCCACCGCGGCGAGCACCGGCACCGCCGGCTGGCACACGGCCATGACGTGCAGGTCCGGCCCGAGGACCGCGAAGATCTCCTGGAGATAATCGATGTAGTCGTCGAGGTCGAAGCGGCCGGCGAGCAGCGGCACCATCCGGGCGTCGGTCCAGTCGGTGATGAACACCCGGTGGTTCGGCAGCATCGCCTCGACGGTGCCGCGCAGCAGCGTCGCGTAGTGCCCCGACATCGGTGCGACGATCAGCAGTTTCGGCTGCGCCTCCGCGGGCGGCGTCGGGAAGGCGCGGTCGAAGGCGATCAGGCGGCAGAACGGCCGCTCCCAGACCACCCGCTCCGTGACGGGGACCGGGATGCCGTCGCTCACCGTCTCGGTGAAGCCGAAGGCGGGCTTGCCGTACTGGCGGGTGACGCGCTCGAACATCTCGCAGCCGGCGCTGACCGCGCGGGCGTAGGGTCCGTAGGCCAGGGGGTTGCCGGGCAGCTGCAGCCCGTAGCGGGTGAGGTCCGCGGCGACCCGGGCCGGCGCCATCAGGGCGCGGGCGCCCTCGTACATCGAGTAGGCCAGCAGCATCGTCACCTCGCGGTCTCACGTCCGGCCGCCGGCGCCCAGCCCATCGGCCCATACCTCCCGCGACACGAATCGAGAGGATAATGCCCCACCCTGAACGAGGGTGGAACATCCCGCACCCGCGGCGACTTGCCTGGGACACGTTCCTGTGACGACGTGAGCCAGCGACGCCGCGTCCGGGTCGGCTTGCCGGGATCCCCGCGCCTGCGTCATGCGGTGCTGATCCGCGATGAGGCCGGGCCGGCACGGTCCGTCCAGCGACGCACCGAAGCAGCGCATGCCCGACACCGACCTCAGCGGCCTCGGCCGCGACGCGCGACACCTGCGGCTCGACACCTTCGTCCGCCTGCGTTGGCTCGCCATCACCGGCCAGAGCGCCGCCGTCGTCGGCGCGCAGTTCGGCCTGGGGCTGCCCCTGCCGTTCGGCTGGTGCTTCCTGGTGATCGCCACCTCGTCCTGGCTGAACCTCGCCCTGCGGATCCGTTTCCCGGCGAGCTACCGGCTCAGCGACGATTCCGCGGCGCTGCTGCTCGCCTTCGACATCGTCCAGCTCGCCGCCCTCCTGTTCCTCACGGGCGGCCTGCAGAACCCGTTCTCGCTGCTGTTCCTCGCCCCCGTCCTGATCTCCGCCACGGCGCTGCCGCCGGAGCGGACGCTGGCGCTGGGCCTCCTGGCGGTGGGGCTCGCCACCCTGCTGGCCCTGGTCCACCGGCCGCTCCCCTGGTTCGCGGACGGGCGGATCGAGCTGCCGTTCCTGTACGTCTCGGGGGTCTGGACCGCGATCCTGCTCGGCACCGCCTTCACGGGCGTCTACGCGTGGCGGGTGGCGGAGGAGACCCGGCTCCTCGCCCAGGCCCTCGCGGCGACCGAGCTGGTGCTCGCCCGCGAGCAGCACCTCTCGCAGCTCGACGGGCTGGCGGCCGCGGCGGCCCATGAGCTGGGCACGCCGCTCGGCACCATCATGGTGGTGACCAAGGAACTGATCCGGCAACTCGGGCCCACGGCCTCGCCCGCCGTGGCGGAGGACCTCGACCTCCTGCGCGAGCAGGTCGACCGCTGCCGCGGCATCCTGGGCAAGCTCACCTCCCTCGACGGGGACGGGGCGGGCTTCCTGGAGACCGTCACGTTCAGCCACTTGGTGGAGGAGCTGGTGGCCCCGCAGCGGGGGCTCGGCGCGGTCCTGGACGTCGCCAGCACGGGCGATGGGCCGGAGCCGGCCTGCCGCCGCAACCCCGGCGTGATGTTCGGGCTCGCCAACATCCTCGACAACGCCGTCGACTTCGCCGAGGCCAGGGTCTCCGTGGAGGGGCACTGGGGCCCGGAGCGGGTCTGGATCGAGATCCGGGACGACGGCCCCGGCTTCTCCAGCGAGGTGCTGTTGCGCGCGGGCGAGCCCTACGTGACGACCCGCAGCCACGACCGGCAGCAATCCGGCGGGACCGTGGGCGCCGGGCTCGGCCTCGGGTTGTTCATCGCCAAAACGCTGATCGAGCGCTCGGGCGCCCAGCTGACCCTGATGAACGTCTCGGCCCCCGACGCCCACGGCGCGGTCGTGCGGATCTCGTGGGCCCGCCACATCTTCGAGCGGGGGGCGGTGCCGCGACATTCTCCGGAACTCAATATACGCACCCCCCTGCCACCGCGCGATGCGGTACCTATATAGGGGACAGACCAAGAACCCGACGACGAAAACCTGAAAGGAGTGCCGGATGCTCACGCAGCCCGGGACCTCGGCGGCGACCGACGCTGCCGTGATCAACGATGCCGATCCGCTGGCGGCTTTCTCCGACCGGAGCCTGCTGATCGTCGACGACGACAAGCCCTTCTCGACGCGTCTCGCGCGCGCGATGGAGAGCCGAGGCTACCACGTGCAGGTCGCCGACAGCGTGGCCGATGGCGTCTCCGCCGTCGAGGCGCGGGCGCCGGCCTTCGCGGTGATCGACATGCGCCTCGGCGACGGCAACGGCCTCGACGTGATCGCCCGCCTGAAGGAGCGCCGGCCCGAGGCCCGGGGCGTGATCCTGACCGGCTACGGCAACATCGCGACGGCCGTCACCGCGGTGAAGCTCGGCGCCTTCGACTACCTCGCCAAGCCCGCCGACGCCGACGAGATCCACGGCACCCTCATGGCGCAGCCCGGCGAGCGCGCCGACCCGCCGGAGAACCCGATGTCGGCGGACCGGGTCCGCTGGGAGCACATCCAACGGGTCTACGAATTGTGCAGCCGCAACGTCAGCGAGACTGCCCGGCGCCTGAACATGCACCGGCGGACGCTGCAGCGGATCCTGGCCAAGCGCGCACCGCGCTGAGGCGGGCCGGCACAATCGGTTGCGCAGGCCGGCCTTCGTGGGCTAGCTGCACGGGTCTCGGGCGGTAATCGCCCGGGACCCGAACGTTTTTGAGGGCGCAGATCGTGAACGGGCGCAACGCCATCACCATCGTGAGCATGATGGTCCTCGTCGGCACAGAGGTGTTCGCCGTGGCCATCGCGGCCGGGTGGGCCCTGGCGGGCCTGTTCGATCTCGGAGACCGGTTGGGCCACGTTCTGATGGGCGTGTTCAGCCTGTTCGCGGCCTGGATCATGCTCCAGCTGTGGCGCCGGGCGACCAGCATCGAGCCGTTGCGGACCGCCCCGACCGCGCCCCGCCGGTAGGCGAACCGCGCGCGGACCCGTCCTGTCATCGCCTTGCTGGCGAGCCGGGAACGTCCCTGCTAGAACCGCTCCGCGGCCGGCTGCGTAACGACGCCGCAGGTCGCGCCCCGTTCCAGGCCCCGTGTGAGACCCGAAGCCCCATGAAAGCCCGTATCATCGTCACCCTGAAGACCGGCGTTCTGGACCCGCAGGGCAAGGCGATCGAGGCCGCCCTCAAGTCGCTGGCCATCGAGGGGATCAACGGCGTGCGGCAGGGCAAGGTCTTCGACATCGAGGTGTCGGCGACAGACGGCGCGGCCGCCGAGGCGACCCTGCGCACGGCCTGCGAGAAGCTGCTGGCGAACACGGTGGTCGAGAACTACGCGATCGAGATCCTCTGATGCGCGCCGCGGTCATCGTCTTCCCGGGTTCGAACCGCGAGACGGACGTGGTCCGGGCGCTGCGGCGGTCGGGCGCGCAGGTGGATCTGGTCTGGCACGCGGACCACGAACTCCCGGTCGGAACCGACCTCGCCGTCCTGCCGGGCGGCTTCTCGTACGGCGACTACCTGCGCTGCGGCGCCATCGCCGGGCGCGCGGCCGCGATGGATGCGGTGCGCGCCCATGCGGGCCGCGGCGGACTCGTGCTCGGCATCTGCAACGGCTTCCAGATCCTGTGCGAATCCGGCCTGCTGCCCGGCGTGCTGATGCGCAACATCAACCGGCGCTTCATCTGCCACCGGCAGACGCTCCGGGTCGAGCGCACCGACACGCGCTTCACCAGCGCGTACCAGCAGGGTCAGGTGATCGACGTCTGCGTCGCCCACGGGGAGGGCAACTACTTCGTCGATCCCGAGACCCTGGCGCGGGTCGAGGGCGAGGGCCGGGTCGCGTTCCGATACTGCGACGCGGACGGAAACGTCACCGTGGAGGCCAATCGCAACGGCTCGCTCAACGCGATCGCCGGGGTTCTGTCGGAGCGCCGCAACGTCCTCGGGATGATGCCGCATCCGGAGAACTTTGTCGAAGGCCTGATCGGCGGGACCGACGGCCGCGGCCTGTTCGACAGCTTGGCGGCCTAGGCGCCGACGGCGGAGTTTTATCTTAACCGGCGATTAGGGTTTTCAATTTATAAAGAGGGCATCCAGAGATCTGGATGTCGAGCGGTATCTTCTGTCCGCTCTGTTTGATGCCTCCCTGAAGACTTCTCGAAGCCGCTCCCACCGGGGCGGCTTTTTTCTGTGCGCCGGGCGGTTCGCCGCGGCGTCCCGCGCGAGCCTCAATCGGCGCCCGCGGGATGACGCACACGTGTCGACCGGCCGGTGGAACGTCCGCGAACCGTCGCGCGCCCCGCTCGGAGCCTGAGACGAGACCGGCGGGTGTAGCCACCCGCCGGCGATCCCCTCAGTACAAGCCGCCGGCCTGCGCGGCCCGGTCGGCATCCGGCGGCACCGCCGCGGCGGCGGGCGCCGCGCTCTGGCCGCCCGAAGACGCCACGTAGGAATCCGGCGGCGCGGTGCCGGGCTTGAACGCCTCGAGGATCGTCCCGGCGCCCTCGCCGGAGCCGGCCCGGGTGCCGCTGCCGAGGTTGACGCGAATCAGCTTGATGCCCGGGGGCACGCGGAACGGCGTCGGCGGCTTGTCCTTCAGGGCCGTCTTCAGGAACTCCAGGGCGATCGGTGCCGCCAGCCCGCCGCCGGTGGCGCGGTCGCCGAGGGAGCGCGGCTTGTCGAAGCCGAGGTAAATCCCGACCGCGAGATCCGGCGAGAAGCCCACGAACCACGCGTCCTTGGCGTCGTTCGTCGTGCCCGTCTTGCCGGCGAGCGGCTTGCCGATCTGCTTCAGGATGGTGGCGGTGCCGCGCTGGACCACGCCCTCCATGATCGAGACCATCTGGTAGGCGGTGAGCGGGTCGAGCACCTGCTCGGAATCGTCCACCAGCTTGGGCTCGTCCTGACCGGACCACTTCTCGGCGTCGCAGCCGATGCACTTCCGGTTGTCGTGCCGATAGATCGTCTCGCCGACGCGATCCTGGATCCGGTCGATCAGGGTCGGGCGGATGCGCCGGCCGCCATTGGCCAGCATCGAGTAGGCCGTGACCATGCGCATCACCGTGGTCTCGCCCGCGCCCAGCGACATCGGCAGAACCGGCAGCATGTCGTCGTAGACGCCGAAGCGGCGGGCGTACTCGGCGATGAGCGGCATGCCGACATCCTTGGCGAGCCGGACCGTCATCAGGTTCTTCGAGTGCTCGATGCCGTGGCGCAGGGTGTGGGGGCCGCCGGACTTGCCGTCGTAGTTCGAGGGCGTCCAGGCCTCCTGGCCGGGGCCGGCCTCGATGGTGATCGGCGAATCCTGCACGATCGAGGCGGGGGTGTAGCCGTTGTCCAGCGCCGCCGAGTAGACGATCGGCTTGAACGAGGAGCCCGGCTGGCGCATCGCCTGGGTGGCACGGTTGAACTCGGATTCGTCGTACGAGAAGCCGCCGACCATGGCGTGGACGCGGCCCGTGTTCGGGTCCATGGCCACGATGGCGCCGGAGACCTCGGGCTTCTGGCGCAGGCGGAACTGGCCGCGGCCGCCTTCCATCGCCTCGACATAGACCATGTCGCCGGGCTGGAGGTTGGCGCGGCCGGCCCAGCGCATGCCGTCGGGGGTGATCACGCCTGTCTCACGGTCCTTGCCGACCTGACCGGACGCCTCGCGCCGCGGCTGGAGGCCGACCTGCACGCCGCCGCCGCCGTTGCCCAGCACCACGGCGAGCCGCCAGGGTGCCACGTCGCCGAGCGCCGGCACCTCGGCCGCCGCCATGCCCCAGTCGCGTCCGGTCAGGTCGACCTTGCTGACGGGACCGCGCCAGCCATGGGCCTGGTCGTAGCGCACGAGGCCGTCGACCAGCGCCTTCCGGGCCCACCCCTGCATCTTCGGATCGAGGGTGGCGCGCACCGAGAGGCCGCCCTCGTAGAGCTTCTTCTCGCCGTAGCGCTCGGAGATCTCGCGGCGGACCTCCTCGGTGAAGTAGTTGGCGTTGGCGGCGTTCGGGAAGGCGACCCGCGGGTTGACGCCGAGCGGCATCTTCTTGGCGGCGTCCGCCTCCTCCCGGGTGATGTAGTTGTTCTCCGCCATCAGGCGGATGATCTCGTTGCGGCGGTCGAGCGCCGCCTGGGTCTTGCGGTAAGGGTGGTAGTTGTTCGGCCCCTTCGGCAGGGCGGCGAGGTAGGCCGCCTCGTTGATGGTCAGCTCGTGGACCGACTTCCCGAAGTAGTCGAGCGCCGCGGCCGCCACGCCGTGCAGGTTGCGGCCCGGGACGATCGTGCCCAGGAAAATCTCGTTGAGGTAGAGCTCGAGGATCTTGTCCTTCGAGTAGGCCGCCTCGATGCGGAGCGCCAGCAGCGCCTCCTTGATCTTGCGGTCGTAGGTCTGCTCGGAGGACAGCAGGAAGTTCTTGGCGACCTGCTGGGTGATGGTCGAGGCGCCCTGCCGCTTGCCCGACTTGGCGTTGGTCAGGAAGGCGCGCACGATCCCCTCGGGGTCGATGCCGCCGTGCTTGTAGAAGTTCTTGTCCTCGGCCGACAGGAAGGCCGCCACCACGATCTTGGGCATCGCCTGGATCGGCAGGTAGAGGCGGCGCTCGCGGGCGTATTCGGCGAGCAGCGAGCCGTCCGAGGCGTGGACGCGGGTCATCACCGGCGGCTCGTAATTGGCGAGCGCGGCGTGGTCCGGCAGGTCCTGGCTGTACTTCCAGTAGAAGTAACCGCCGGCCGCCGCTCCGATCACGAACAGCACCGCGGCGGCGCTGAACAGGATCCCGAAGAAACGAAGGATCAGACGCATCCGGTGTTCCGCTCGTCGCTGGCCCGGCCGCATGCCGGAATCGGCCCATCCGGCGCGTTGCGTCCGCTCTCGATGCGGTCGGCCTCCGGATGCTCCCGTCAGGCCCCCTCGGATTGCCGGTTCAGCGGCGGTGCGACGGGGCGTTCGGACGCCCCGTATCGACACTTACTCTATGGTAAAACTGGGGCGATGGCGGCCGAACGGCGCGTGGTGGCCGGTCGGCTTAGCGTGGCGCGATTGGTGAAGAACAGGTCGATCGCCTTGGCCATGGAGCCGGTGACGCCGGCCCGCCAGTCCGGCGATTGCAGCATCTCCAAGTCGCGCTTGCTGGAGAGATAGCCCAATTCCACCAGCACGCTGGGCACGTCGGGGGAGCGCAGCACCACGAAGCGCGCCTCGCGGTGGGGCTTGGAGCTCATCTCGATGACGGGCGCGAGCTGACCCATCAGGGTGCGGGCGAAGCCCGACGAGAAGCCCCGGGTCTCCCGCAGGGTCAGCTCCTGCAGGATGTCGGCGATGTCGGGCGGGGCCTCGGCGGCGTCCACCCCCGCGGCGGCGTCGGCCCGGTTCTCGCGCTCGGCGAGCTTGGCGGATTCGGCGTCCGTGGCCTTCTCGGAATTGGTGTAGATCGTCGCGCCGCGCACCTGGGGGGCCGCCGAGATGGAATCCGCGTGGATCGACACGAACAGGTCGGCCTTGGCCCCGCGGGCGAGGCGCACCCGCTCGGCGAGCGGCACGAACACGTCGCGGTCGCGGGTCATCCGAACCCGGTAGCGGCCGCCCGCCTCCAGCCTCTCGACCAGCGCCTGGGCGAAGCCGAACACGATGTCCTTCTCGAATACGCCGCCCACCGCGATGGCGCCGGGATCGGTGCCGCCGTGGCCGGCATCGACCATGATCAGCGGGCGCTGGTCGGCGGGTTCGGGGGCGGCGCTCCGGGCCTGGGCGGGGGCGGGGTCCGCCGCCGCGGCCGCCTTGCGGAACGCCTCGCGGTCGACGCGCTGCAGGGGAATCGTGAGCAGGACGGCCCCGTCCCGTTGCCGGGTCGCGGTCTCGATCCGGCCGACGGTCGCCGGGCCAGCGAGGTCGATTACGATGCGGGAGCGGCCCGGGGCGAACAGGCCGTAGCGGAAGGATTGCACGAGGCCCTCGCGGCGGCCTCCGGTGCCGGATTCGAGCTGGAAGTTCACTTCCGGCAGGTCGATCACCGCCCGGTCCGGCCGCTCCATCACGAAGCCGCGGGCCTCGACGGCGCGGGACAGGGTCAGGGTCAGGCGCGTCGTGCCCGCCTGGCTCGCGAGATCGGCCCCGATGGCGATGGCGGGCTTATCGCCGTTCTGCGCGACGACCGGTGCCCCCGCCAGCGCGGCAGACAGCGCGACGGCGAGGCCCAGACAGGCGGAACGGATCAGGCGCGTGCAACTCGGCATCGGTCCGGTATCGTCTCCCGTGCCCTCCGTGCAGGCATGGGACCGGCTTGGTTAACGGTCGGTTGCCGGGGCCGGTTCGATCCGGGAGCCTTGCCCGCGGGATGCGACAAATCTGGGGCCGCGTCAGCGGAACGCGACGATGCGGCTCGCCTTGCCGATCACCGTGACCCAGCAGGTCAGGGAGGCGTCGGCGGCGCGCTGGGCCTCGCCGACCTGCAGGCGGATGATCTCGGCGGGCGAGCGGGCACCCGAGAGGGCGCGCAGATGCGCCATGGCGGCCTCGCCCTCGCCGCGCATGTAGCGGGCGACCGTCGAGCCGATCTCGACGACGTCGAAGCGCTCCGCCGCGATGGCGACCCCGCCCGTCGCTTCGGCGTGGACATTCCCGTTGGCCGCCGCCCGCAGCACGTCCGGGATCTCCGGAGCGACCGCGGCCTCGGCGGCCGCCGGAGCAGGCTCGGATGCGGGCTCGGGTTCGGCCGCCGGAGCGGCCTCGGCGGCCGCCTCATGGTCCGGTTCGGGTGTGTCGGTGTCCTCGGTGACCCGAGCCAGCGCCTGCTCCAGGGTCGCGGGGGAGACCTCGGGTGCGATCTCGGGCGGCAGCGCGGTCGACGTTCCGGCCGTCGGTTCGGCGATCGGTCCGGCCGTCGGTGCGGCCATGGCCTCGACCGCTGCGGGCGGCTCCGCCGCCTTCTCCGTCACCAGGGGCGTATCGGTGACGACGGGGGACTTCGGCTCCCAGGCGGAGCGCGGCCCTCTCGGTCGACGCGGCTTTCCCATGGCGCGATGTCCTCCTGCCCGCTGTGGCCCATCCGGACGGGGGCGGCGGCCGGACGGTAGGGGCGGCCGGCCCGCTCGCCCTGTCGGGGCCGGACCTGTGACGCTCGAGCGTCGAATGTCGGGATCCGGCCGGCGCACGACGTCCGCCCGGATCCTGGAGCGCGACCCCGGACCTGGCGGTCGGGGTCGCGCGGACGGCCTTAGCGGGCCACGTTCTGCGCGAGGGCGCCGTAATCCTTGGCCTGAGCCTGGAGTGCGGCGAACTGGCTGCGGACGAACTCGGACTGGAGCTCGAACGCCTCGCGGAGGTCCTTCGTGCGCACGAGCTTCTGCGCGAAGTCGAAGGTCGCGTTGGCGTTGGTCTGCGCGTGCTCGAACCCCTTGGCGACCGCGGCGCTGAAGGTCGACTGGAAGGTCTGGCCCGACGTCTGGGCCTGCTCGGTGGCCTTGACGGCATTGGCCATCAGGGTGCCGACGGCGTTCCGCGCCTGGTCGACGCTCTTCTCAGCGAAGTCGCGCATCTCGGTCGGGATCTCGAAATTCGGGGTCTGCATCGATGTCTCCAGCGTCATTCTTGGAGCGGGACGCCGTATGCGTCCGCGGTGACGCGCCTCTATATGTTGCAGTGCAACAAGAAGTCAAGTGCATGTTTTGCGGCTCCGCTCGAACCGCCGAGGCCCGATAAAATGCCGATGCCAAGCTTCCGTGCAGTCATCGCGGCGTCCGCTCGCCGTCTGACTGCGGGCGAGCAAGCTCTGCCGGTCGTCGGCGACGGCTCGATTGGCATTCCGAGCGGACGCCGGGTTTACAAATTTATTTCCTCCTGTCCAGAGGTGGCGGAAGGATATTGTATTCTGTTCGGCGGCCGTCAGGCCGGCTCGATCTCGGGATAGACCGCGCCCGGCGCATCCCCCGGATGCTGCGGCGCACCAAGAGCGATCCGGGCCAGCCGCTCGTACAGGGATCGCAGGGCCGCGGCGTGCGCGCCGATCGTCATTGGCTCCGCGCGGAAGCGGCGGCGGGCTTCCGCCCCGAGGATGCGGGCACAGGCGTCCTCCCGCAGGGCCGTGAAGGCCTCGGCCAGCGGTGCGACGGCGGGGGCGACCACGAAGCCGGTCTGCCCATGCCGGACCTTCTCGGCGGCGCCGGACCGGTCAGAGGCGACCACCGGGATCCCGGCCGCCAGCGCCTCGTAGACGGTGAGCGGACCGGTCTCGTACCAGCGCGAGGGCGCGGCCAGCGCCCGGGCACGGCTGCGCAGCATCGCCCAGACCGCCTCCGGCGCCTGCCAGCCGACCACCGCCACGCCGGGCCGGGCGCGCAGCTCGGCGTCCAGCGGGCCGGCGCCGATGAACAGGGCCGGGAGACCGGCGGCCCGGGCGGCGTCGGCCACGAGGTCTGCCCCCTTCTCCCGGGTCAGGCGCCCGACATACGCGATCGCGTCGCCGCTGGCGGGCGTCGCCGGTGGCCCCTCCGCGACCCGGACCGGATTGTCGATGCGGTGATGGGTGACGGCATAGCCGCCGAGCAGGTCGCCCAGGAGCCGGCGGCTCGCGTCGCAGACGTGGACGACGTGGAGCGGGTGGCCGCGCAGCGCGTGCCGCAGCGTCGCCGCGCGGGCGACGCGCACGAGCTTGTGGGCGCGGCTGCGCGGGTCGCAGGGCGCCGTGAGGCAGGCCGAGGACAGCGGCGCGAGCCCGCAGGGCTCGGCCCGGTCGAAGCGGTAGTAGACGCCGTTCGGGCAGGCCAGGGCGTAATCGTGCAGGGTGACGACCAGCGGCGCCCCCGCCTTCGACAGGACCGGGAAGACCGCCGGCGACAGGGCTCGGGTCCACTGGTGCAGGTGGATGATGTCCGGCCGCGCCGGCAGCGCGGCGAGGGATGCGGCGAGCCGGCGCGCCGCGGCCGCGTGCCAGATGCCGGCTGCCGCCGCCCGGACGCCGCCCAGCGACCAGATGTCGGGCAGATCGAGCCCGATCCGCCGGATGCCGGCATGGTCGAGCATCGGGTCGGCGGGCCCGGGGATGGCCTGGATGTAGGTCACCGCGACGCCGGCCTCGGCGAGGCCGCGGGCCGATTCGAGCGCCACCTTCTCGGCCCCGCCGCTGGCGGCCGCGAACTCGGCCAGGATGACGACGTGCATGCGGCTTTCCCCGGCGCTCGACGGCGGAAGCATGGGGGATACCGGTTTACGGGGGATCAACCGCCGGCTGTTACTGACTTCGGTCCCGGATCACAGCGGCGGAACCCCTGACGTGCACGTCGTCCTCGTCGCAGACCACGCCGCGATCAACGGCGGCCAGGCCAAGGTCGCCATCGAATCCGCCCTGGGCCTCGCCGCCCGCGGAGCCCGGGTCAGCCTGTTCGCGGCGGTGGGCCCGGTGGATCCGCGGTTGGAAGCCGCCGGCATCCGTGTGGTCTGCCTGGATCAGGACGACGTGACCACGGCGCGCAGCAAGCTGGCCTTCGCCGCCCAGGCGATCTGGAACGGGACGGCGCGCCGGACGCTGGCGCGGGAACTCGCCGCCTGCGATCCGCGGGACACGCTGGTCCACGTCCACGCCTTCGCCAAGGCGCTCTCACCCTCGATCGGCCCGGCGCTCCGGGATGCGGGCCTGCCCTGCCTCTACACGATGCACGAGTTCTTCCTGGTCTGCCCGACCGGCGGCTTCTACGCCTATCCGGAGCAGCGGATCTGCCACCGGCGGCCGATGTCGACCGCCTGCATCGTGGCGAACTGCGACGCGCGCAGCTACCCGCGCAAGGTCGCCCGGATGATCCGCCATGCCGGGCTCGTCCAGGTGGCCCGGCTACCGGAGCTGTTCTCCCACGTCATCACGATCAGCGACCTGCAGGAGGGCGTCGTGCGGCCCCTGATGCCGCCCGGCACCGTGTTCCACCGGGTCGACAATCCGATCGCCGTGGCGGAAGCCCCGGTGCACGACGGGGCGCCGGGCGACTTCCTGTTCGTCGGCCGGATCTCCACCGAGAAGGGCGCGCCGATCTTCGCCGAGGCGGCCCGGCGGGCCGGCGTGCGGGCGGCGTTCGTGGGCGACGGCCCCCAGCGGGACGATCTCGCGGCGCGGTATCCCGAAGCCGCGATGTGCGGCTGGCGCGACGCCGCGGGCGTGCAGGCGCTGATGCGGCAGGCCCGGGCCCTGGTCTTCCCGAGCGTCTGGTACGAGGGCCAGCCGCTCACCGTCTACGAGGCGCTGGCCTGCGGCACGCCGGTGATCGTCAGCGACGCCTGCGCCGGCCGGGAGGCGGTGATCGACGGGGAGACCGGCTTCTGGTTCCGCTCGGGCGATCCGGACGCGCTCGCCGCGCATCTGCGCCGCCTGTCGGACGACGGGCTCGCCACGCGGATGGGCCGGGCGGCCCATGACCGCTACTGGACGGCGCCGCTGAGCCTCGACGCCCATCTCGATCGCCTCGAAGGAGTCTACGAGACCGTGATGCGGGCGGCATCCGCCCGTGGGCACGCGGGTGCGGCGGCGGAGCAGGCGCTCGCCACCGTGTGACGGCCGCCCCGGTTCATCCGTCTCCGCCAGCGGAGCCGATCTTTCCAGCAGGCGACAGATCCCTCGCGGGCATCAAGTCCCTTGGCGCGGCACCGCCCCGGGCGACTGCGCCGCGCCGGTCGTGACGGAGCGGCCCGATCGGCCCGGAAAGATCGGAAACACCCGCCGTCCTTCGCGTTGATGCGCACCGGCACCCTTGCGTGCCCCCGTCACGGACGAGCGACCGACATGGCCGAGGACCAGAAGAAGAACGAGACCCAGCCGGGTTTCCAGCAGGACAGCGCCAAGCCGGGCGATGCGAAGAATCCCGACAACAAGCAGGAGAAGCTCAGCGAGCGCCTGGACGACGCCCTGGAGGAAACCTTCCCGTCGAGCGATCCGGTCTCGGTGAAAATCACGAAGTAGCGTTCGGGGCAGGAGACGCCGGGCGTGCAGCCGCGCTCCGGTGGCTGTTCGGCGCGTCGGGATGGGGCTGTCACCGCCCCCTGTGGGGGAGGGGGCCCGATGGGCGCCCGTCGCGTCAGCAGAGGTCGGGACACGGGCATCCCGCCTCCCGACAGGGCGCGGCGACCTTCACGCAGCGCCGAGCTTCGTCCTGGTCCGTTGTACCCCTCCCTCCCCGCGGAGGGGCGGGAGGGGTGGGAGGGGCGCGATTCCCGGCGCCCCGATCCCTTGACGGATCCCCGTCGTCAGGCGGCTTCGAGCAGGCGGCGAGCGATGACCTGCGCCTGGATCTCGGCCGCACCCTCGAAGATCGAGAGGATGCGGGCGTCGCACAGGATCCGGCTCACCGGATATTCCAGCGCGAAGCCGTTGCCGCCGTGGATTTGCAGGGCGTTGTCGGCCGCCGCCCAGGCCACGCGGGCGCCGAGCAGTTTGGCCATCCCGGCCTCCAGGTCGCAGCGCTTGCCCTCATCCTTCTCGCGGGCCGAGAAGTAGGTGAGCTGGCGGGCGATGTTGATCTCGACCGCCATCATGGCGAGCTTGTCGGCGACCCGCGGGAAGCTGAACAGAGGCTTGCCGAACTGGACCCGCTCCTCGGCGTAGCGCAGGCCCACGTCGAGGGCGGACTGGGCGACACCGATGGCCCGGGCCGCGGTCTGGATGCGGGCCGATTCGAAGGTCTGCATCAGCTGGGCGAAGCCCTTGCCCTCGACCTCGCCGAGTAGGTTGCCGGCCGGCACCGCGAAGCCCTCGAAGGCCAGCTCGTATTCCTTCATGCCGCGGTAGCCGAGCACCTCGATCTCGCCGCCCGACAGGCCCTCGACCGGGAACGGCTCTTCGTCCGTGCCGCGGGGCTTCTCGGCGATCAGCATGGAGAGGCCCTTGTGGCCCTTCTCCTCCGGCTTGGTGCGGACCAGGACCGTCATGATGTCGGCGCGGACCGGGTGGGTGATCCAGGTCTTGTTGCCGGTGATCTTCCAGACGTCGCCCTCCTTGGTGGCGCGGGTGCGCAGGCTGGCGAGGTCGGAGCCGGTGTTCGGCTCGGTGAACACGGCGGTCGGCAGGATGTCGCCCGAGGCGATCTTCGGCAGGAAGCGCTGCTTCTGCTCCTCGGTGCCGCCGCACAGGATCAGCTCCGCGGCGATCTCCGAGCGGGTGCCCAGCGAGCCGACGCCGATATAGGCGCGGGACAGCTCCTCCGAGACCACGCACATGGCGGTCTTCGGCAGGCCCATGCCGCCGTACTCCTCGGGGATCGTCAGGCCGAAGACGCCGAGCTCGGCCATCTTGGTGACGATCTCCATCGGGATGTAGGCGTTCTGCAGGTGCCACGCGTGCGCCTGATCGACCACCTCGGCCTTGCCGAAGCGGCGCATCTCGGAGCGGATCGCCTCCATGTCCTCGTCGAGGCCGGAGGCGCCGACCGTCGCGGCGCCGCCGCCGTCGCGCATCTGCGCCACCAGGGCGGCGCGGTTCTCGACGGTGTTGCCCTCGGCGATCAGGGTCTCCACCGCGTCGGTGCGGTAGGCGGCCACCTCCTTGGCGCTGAGGCCGAGGGAGCCGGTGGGGCGAACCATCTCGCCCTGGCTCATCGGGATGCCGGAGAAGAGCTGGTCGAGATACTCGCCGGCGCCGATCCGGACGAGGAGCGCCTCGGTCTCGCCGAACCGGCCCTCGCCCCGGAGACGCTCGGCATAGCCGCCGAGTTCGTTCACGGCCTCCGCGTAGGTCGCGAGCCACGCGAGGCCGTGGGCGGCGTGCTGCTGCGCCTCGAGCTTGGCCGCATCGATCCGCCCGTCCGTGCCCAGGATCCGCGTCCGCACCCGGCGGGTGGCTTCCGCGACGAGGGCCTTGGCGCTTTCGCCGGCGGACTTGGTCAGGGAGACGAGATCCTGCGGCTCGGACTGGATGGCGGGGGATGCGGACATGGTTCTGACTCGCGTGGCGTCATATTGGATCGTGTCTTCTAACCTGTCCCGGCCCGAGGCCGAAGCAGATTTCATTTGGTCCGCCTTGAACTCAAGTTGAAGACGGCGGCCCTGCCCGCGGCGCGCGTGCCTTCACAGTCGAGGGCGGCGCGTCACGGGGGCGCGTGCCGCACCGGAGACTGAAAAGCCGCGGTCCTGTTCGTGCGGAAGCCGTCCGGCTCAGCGCTTCTGCTCGCAGCGGGTCTTGACGTAAGCGCCGTCCTCGCCCTTGAACCCGGCATTGGCCGCCAGCACCGGTCCCTGGACGAGGCATTCCTGCAGGGTGTGCGCCGGGCCGGTGATCACGTCGATGGCGGTGTCGCGCGAGCAATCCGGAGCCTGGACGGAGGCGGCACAGATCAGGGCGATGACGACGATCGAGTTCATGGTGCCTCCCAGGGGCCCGGCTTCCAGGACGGCGGGCGGCGCTTACCGAAAGATGGACTGCCGGAACTGGTTCCATCGGTGCGACGGCGACCGGTCGGGCGGGCGCGGCGACGCGACGGCGGCGCGGCGCGGCGCGGCGCGACCGATGTCACACCAGCGCGGCGAGGTCCGCGCCGGCCTCGATCACCTCCGGCCTCGGCACCCGGTTCTCGCCCAGCAGGTGCAGGAACGCCGTGAAGGCCGGGTTGCGCCCGATGCTGCAGGCGGCCACCGCCCGATCCGCGCGGACGTAGTAGGCGATGAAGTCCAGCGCGGCGGGATCGCCCTGCAGGATGATCCGGTCGAAGCCCGGCGCGTAGCCGCCGTAATCCAGGCGCTTGTCGCCCTGGTTGCTCCAGAAGAACGGCGTGCCGGAGAATGCGTCCGTCGCGCCCAGCATCGCCCGGGCCGCGTGGGTCCCGTGCTGCTGCGCCAGGCGCCAGTGCTCGATCCGGGCGGTGAGCCCGCTGCCGCGCTCGGGGAAGGCCGCGATGTCGCCCGCGACCCAGACGCCCTCGGCGAGCTTCAGGTCGCCCCCCACCGGGAGGCCGCCGTTCTCGTCCGGCTCCACGCCGGCGACGAGCGCGGTCTCCGGCGCGGCGCCGGCGCCGATCAGCACGATGTCGGCCGGCAGCCGCGCCCCGGCCCCGGTCTCCACCGCGGCAACCCGCCCGTCGCCGACGATCCGCGCGACGGTCCCGGTCACGAAGGTCACGCCGTTGCCGGCATGGTAGCGCTTCAGCGCCGCGCCGACGGCCTCGCCGAAGCGCTTGGCGAAGGGCACCGCCTCGCGCGACAGGACCGTCACCGACAGGCCGCGCTTGGTCAGGAAGGCCGCGGCCTCCAGGCCGATGAAGCCCGCCCCGACCACCACAGCGCGCCGGGCCTGCGCCGCCGCGTCGCTGAGCCGCACCGCGTCGTCGAGGCTGCGCAGGGTCATGACCCCCTCGTGATCCCGACCGGCGAAGTCCGGGGCCACCGCGCGGCTGCCCGTGGCGATCAGCAGGGCGTCGCCGGTGAGCACCCGCCCGTCCGCCAGGGTGACGCTCCGGGTCGCCGGATCGATCCGGGTCGCCTCGGCCGCGATCCCCTCGACCCGGTGCGCGGCGCAGAAATCCGGCTCCAGCAGGGTCTCCTCCGCGGGCGTCGGCTTGG
Organism: Methylobacterium sp. E-046; assembly: GCF_022829625.1. Classification (NCBI taxonomy): domain Bacteria; kingdom Pseudomonadati; phylum Pseudomonadota; class Alphaproteobacteria; order Hyphomicrobiales; family Methylobacteriaceae; genus Methylobacterium; species Methylobacterium sp. E-046. The sequence goes on from NZ_JAKSYP010000238.1 coordinate 40,353, forward strand.
CCAGGAACTGCTTGGACAGCTTGGTCCGGTCGTAGGGCGGGCGGGCCTCGCGGCCGACCATGGTGATCGCCCCCGGGAAGCCCTCGCGCCGGAGCGTGGTGACGCAGGCGACCGCCGCCGCGCCGGTGCCGACGATCAGGACCGTCTTGACCGGCGTCTCGGCACGCTTGACCGGGGCGGGCTCGGGGTTTAGCAGCGCCACCGCCTCGCCGCCCTCGATCCGGACGGGATAGCGGGTGAGCGCCTCGAGCGCCGGCGGCTCCTCCAGGCTGCCGTCGGCGAGGGAGAACGCCGCCTTGTGCCAGGGGCAGTAGAGCCGGCCGCCGCAGATCTCGCCCTTGGCCAGCGGCGCCCCGAGATGCGGGCACTTGGCCTGGAAAGCGCGGACGCCGTCCGCGTCGCGCACGAACAGGACCGCGTCGTCGCCGGCCTTGCCCTCGGCCTTGCCGCCGAGGGGGATCGCGTCGAGGGCGAGGCGGATCTCGCGGGGCCTGTCCTGATCCATCCTCGCCTCGCGCGGTGCCGGTCCGGGCTCTCGTGACCCGCGCACCAAACCGCGAGGCCGCGAAGGGTTTCCGGGCCTTCGGTCGCAGGGCCGGCCGCTCGCCGCCGCTCATCCCCGGCTGGCCACCGCGACACCCAGGGTGGCGAGGGCCATCCCGGCGCCCTGCAGGGGCGTCAGCACCTCGCCGAACAGCAGGAAGCCGAGGAGGGCGGCAACCGGCGGAACCAGGAAGAACAGGGCGGCGACGCCCGCCACCGCGCCGCGCCGGATCAGCGCCAGCAGCAGCAGGATCCCCGCCACCGAATTGACCAGCACCGCCCAGGCGAGGCCGAGCCACAGGGCCGGCGCCGGGTCGATCGCCGCGCTGCCGAAGACGAGCGCCAGGGGGATTGCGCAGGCCATGCCGCCGACGAACTGGAGCGTCGCCCCGGCCAGCAGGTCGACCCGGCCGCCGGTGCGCTTCTGCCAGAGGGTGCCGAAGGTCAGGGCCAGGACCGCCACGAAGCTCACCGCGAGCGCCTGAGGCGGGATCCCCGACGGGTCCGTGGCGCCGAGCTTCGGGGCCAGCACGAGGCCGGCGCCGGCGAAGCCCATCAGGATGCCGAGCGCCCGGCGGCCGCTGACGCGCTCGCCCAGCAGCGGTTGCGCCAGGAGGGCGGTGAGCAGCGGCTGCAGGCTGCCGACGAGGGCCGCGATGCCGGCCGGGAGACCGTGGCTCACCGCCCAGAAGGTGCTCGACAGGTAGACGCCCTGCATCAGGAAGCCGGCGATGACCGGATCGCGCCAGCCGGCCCGGTCGGCGGGCCACCGGACGCGGGACGCGGCCGCGATCCCGGCCAGGACCAGGGCGACGGCGGTGAAGCGGACCGCCGTGAACGCGAAGGGGTCGGCATGCGGCACCACGGCCCGCGCCGAGATGAAGCCGGTCGCCCAGATCGGGACGAACAGGGCCGGGAGGGCGCTGGCCGTGAGCGTCGAGGAGCGTGCGGGGTTCGGCATGGCGGGATCTAAGGGGCATCGGGCCGGTGAGTCGCAACGCCGATTCAGCCCTTCGGCGCCCGCGCTCCCCGCGCGCGCGGTCGGCGTGGCGCGCGTGCGTCACCGGCGGGCGTTCGGGACCGGATCGGGCCGGCGGCGTTGACGGGCGGGGCCCGGCACCGTTCATCGGCGGGCCGCTCCGCCCGGGGATCGTGTGCTTGAGGATCGTTGAACGCCCGTGAATCCCATCCGCAGTGGATCCCAGGTCGCGGGCCTCGCCGCGCAGCGCTTCGTCTCCCACGACGGCTGGGCGATCGCGAGCCACATCGCGCTCTCGACCCTGACATCGCTGTTCCCGTTCCTGATCCTCCTCGCGGCGCTCGCCGGCCTGTTCGGCACGCAGTCGCTCGCCGACGAGGCCGGGGTGCTGATCTTCGACGCGTGGCCGCGGGAGATCGCCAAGCCGATCGTCGGCGAGGTGCACCGGGTTCTCACCGAGCAGCGCAGCGGCGTGCTGACCCTGGGCGCGCTGTTCGCCCTGTACTTCTCGTCCTCGGGAGTCGAGAGCCTGCGGGTCGGGCTGAACCGGGCCTACGGCCTGCGGGAGAGCCGGCCGTGGTGGCTGACCCGGCTCGAATCGATCGGCTACGTGATCTGCGGCGCCTTCGCGATGCTGGCCTTCGCACTGCTCGTGGTGCTGGGACCGCTGATCTGGCGCAACGTCGTCCTGGTGGCGCCGGGGCTGGAGCCCCTCGGCCTCGCGGTGGCGATCGGCCGGATCGGCGTCACCGCCCTGCTGCTCGCCGTGATCCTGGTGATCGCCCACAAGTTCGTCGCGACCGGGCGCCGCTCGATCCTGTCGGTGCTGCCGGGGATCGCGGTGACGCTGGTCCTGTGGTTCTTCGCGGGCCTCGGCTTCGGCTACTACCTCGACCGGTTCTCGAACGCCTACGCGTCGACCTACGGGGGTCTGGCGACCGCGATGGTGTTCCTGGTGTTCCTCTACTGGCTCGCCGCCATGTTCCTGTTCGGCGGCGAGATCAACGGGACGGTGATCGCCGCCCGCCGCAGCCGCCTGCAGGCGAAGATGCTGGCCCGCCGGGCCGAGATGGAGGGACGATGGACGACATCGAGCACCTGAGGGTGCGGGCGAACGGCGCGGACCTGCACGTGGCGCGCTGCGGCGCGGGGCCGCCGCTGCTGCTGCTCCACGGATGGCCGGAATTCTGGCTGACCTGGGAGCCGGTCATGACGCGGCTGGCGGCCCGCCACACGGTGATCGCCCCGGATCTGCGCGGCTTCGGCGACAGCGACAAGCCGGACGACGCCTTCGGGGCGGCGGATCACGCCGCCGACATGGCGGCCCTGCTGGAGGCCCTCGGGATCGACCGCGCGGGCATCGTCGGCCACGATGTCGGCGGTGCGGTGATCCAGGCCCTCGCGCGGTCCCATCCGGAGCGCTGCGCCGGCCTGTTCCTGTTCGACTTCGTCTATCCGGGGATCGGCGCCCGCCTCGGGGCGCCGGACCGGCTCACCGAGATCTGGTACCAATCCTTCAACCAGATGGATCTGGCGATGACGCTGGCCGGCGCCGGCCGGGCGAGCTGCGCCGCCTATATCGGCCACTTCCTGCGGCACTGGTCGCACCGGAAGGACGCGTTCGATCCCGTGCTGGACGCCTTCGTGGACACCTTCCTGAAACCCGGAAACCTCGCGGGCGGCTTCGCCTATTACCGGGCGGCCCATGCCGGCCGGGTGGCCATGCTCAAGGGCGAAGCTCCACCCCTGCCGCCGATCGGCGTGCCGACCTGCGTGCGCTGGGCCGAGCACGATCCGATCTTCCCCTCCGCCTGGACGGACCGCCTGGGCGAGACCTTCTCGGATCTCGATCTGGCGCTGTTCCCGGGGGTGGGGCATTTCCCCCACCGGGAGGATCCCCACCGGGCCGCGGAGGAGATCGCGGGGTTCTTCGCGCGGATCGGGTGGGTGTGAGCCGTCGCGTCCCGGGGGGGGCGCGGCGGGCTCCCTTTCCCGTCCGGAGAGGGGACCCCGCACCGTCGTGAAGCGCAGCGCGCTCCGCGGCGACGCGTCCTCACGCCGCCAGCGCCAGCCCGTCGTCCTCGTCGGCCTGGGCGGCCATGAACTGGGCCCGGGCGAGGTCCGCGAAGCGGCCGTCCTGCGCGACCAGCTCGTCGAAGGTGCCGGCCTCGACGATCCGGCCCTCGTGGAACACCAGGATGCGGTCGGCGTCGCGGATCGTCGCCAGGCGGTGGGCGATCACGAAGGTGGTGCGCCCCTCCATCACGGTTTCCAGCGCGCCCTGGAGCTTGCGCTCGGTGGCCGCGTCCAGCGCCGAGGTCGCCTCGTCGAGGATCAGGATCGGCGGGTTCTTCAGGAGCGCCCGGGCGATCGAGAGCCGCTGGCGCTCACCGCCGGACAGCGAGCGGCCGCGCTCGCCGATCACCGTGTCGAGTCCGTCGGCCTGGCGCGCCATGAAGGCGCTGGCCTGGGCCCGCTCCAGGGCGTCGAGCATCTCGGCATCCGTGGCGTCGGGGCAGCCGACCTGCAGGTTCTCGCGGATCGAGCGGGCGAACAGCATCGGCTCCTGGAACACCACGCCGATGTTGTGGCGCAGGGAGGCGAGGCCGACGTCGCGGATATCCATCCCGTCGATGCGGATCGCGCCGGCGGCCGGGTCGAAGCTGCGGTGCAGGAGGCCGAGCGTCGTCGACTTGCCCGAGCCGGTGGTGCCGACCAGGGCGATCGTCTCGCCGGGACGGGCCGAGAACGAGACGCCGTCCAGCGCCTGGCGCCGTCCGTCGTACGAGAAGGCGACGTCCTCGAAGGTGACCTTGCCCTCGAACCGCGCCACCTGCCGGGCGTGCGGCCGGTCGGCCACCGCCGGAACGGTGTCGTAGATCTCGAAGAACTCGGCGATCTTCGGCGCCTGCTGGAACAGGCCGTTCACGAAGCCGACCACGTGGTCGAGCCGCGCCACGAAGGCGGTGGCGAGGCTCATGAAGGCCACGACCTCGCCCACCGTGGTGCTGCCGGCCTGGTAGAGCCAGATGCCGGTGACGAAGATCGCCGTCATCGTGATGGTCGCCGAGGCGCGGGTCGCCACGTTGGCCAGCGCCCACCAGGACAGGACCGGGATCTGCGCGGCGAGCAGGTTGGTGATGATGCCGCGCATCGCCTCCTTCTCGGCCTTGGCGCGGGTGAACGACTGGATCACCGCGACGTTGCCGAGCGCGTCGGACGCGTGGGCGGCCAGGCCGGAATTGAATTCCTCGACCTGCCCCTGGAGCGCCTCGGTCCGGCGCATCACGAAGGTGGTGAGCGCCGTGAAGGCCAGCACCAGCACCACCAGGATCGAGCCGAGCTGCCAGTTGATGAGCAGGGTCATCGGCAGGAGCACGCCCAGCGACACCAGGGCGACGAGGTGGTCGCGGAAGAAGCCGAGCCACAGCCACGCCATGCCGTTGGTGCCCTCCAGCATCGCCTTCAGGACGCGGCCGGAATGGTTGGCCGAGTGGAAGGCGAGCGGCAGGTCGAGGACGTGCTCGAAGTAGCTCGCCATCGACGACAGGCGGTTGCGGTGGGCGAGCCGGTCGGCGTGGAGCGCGATGAACACGCCCGCCGCGATGGTGAAGAAGCCGAACGCCACCCAGGCGGCGAGCAGGGGCAGCATGGTGCCCATGGCGTCACCGCCGCGCTTGAGATGGGTCAGCTGGTCGATGATCCGGCCCATCAGCAGGGGCTCGGCGAAGGCCGCGACCGCCAGAACGACGTTGGTTGCGGCCAAGCCTATGGCCAGCCGCCGCTCCGCCTTCAGGAAACCCAGGACCCGCCCGTACAGACGAACCATCGTACCGCTCCGCCACCCCTGGCGCGGCCCGTGTGACCCGGGTCTCGCGCCTTGTTCGAAGGGCACGCGACCGGCTTCGGCGCCGGGTCAAACCCTTCATGGGGAAGGGCTATGCCAGTTCCCGCCTGAACGCGCGATGACGGAGCGATACAGGTTCGAAACAATCGCCTTTACGGTTCGTTCAGCGAAACGCCCTAGGGTGGCGCGCCGGCCGCGCGTCACGGTCGCGCGCGCGGTCCCGCCGTGTCCGGGAAAACCCGCCGGGTCATCGTCCTATGGGTCCCGCGGCCGGTGTCGGGCTGGTCGGCGGCGACCGCGCCCCGGCCTGGGGCAGGATCGGCACGATCCTCGGCACGGTGACGATGTCCGCCGACAGGTCCGATCCCGCGAAGCCCGGCCCCGCCATGGCGACCGCGCGCCTGGCCCCGCTCTACGGGGCGCTCATCGCCAACCTCGTGCGCCTGCCGATCGCCGACAAGCTGCAGGTGAAGCTGGAGGCGGCGGACGTCGCCCGCCCGCGCATCATCGACGGCATCCTGACGATCCGCGACCCGAGGAGTCCGACTCGATCGGCGAAATGCGCGTCGCCTACCTGCCCCGCGACCGGCGCGAAGGGGCTGCCGTAGGAGGCGGCGCTACCTGGCGGTGAGGAGCGCCCAGTAAACCTTGTACTTGGAGCCCGGCGCGTAGGCGGTGGCGATGCCCATCTTGGTCGCCCGCGGCGCCAGCATGGTGGCGTCGTGCGGCGCGCTCTCGCGCCAGCCTGAGAACGCCTCGGCCAGGGTGTGGTAGCCCGCCGACAGGTTGGCGTTCACGTCCGCGTAGCCGAGCCGCTCCACCGCGCCCTTGACGGTCTGGGCCCGGCTCGGCCGGTCGGCCAGCGCCATGGCGGCGGCCTCGGTCTCGGCCAGCCGCTGCAGCTCGGGATCGACCGTCAGCGGCGGCGCGCCGCGGTTGCGGCGATAGGACGAGATCATGTCGCGGGCCGCCTCCACGTCGATGTGGGCGGTGTTGCTGGCCAGCGGCAGGTAGATGCTCGGCAACGCGGCGCTGCTGGGCGCCTGGGCGGCGCAGCCGCCGAGCCCCGCCGCCGCCATCAGCGCGGCCGGGACGAGCGTCCGGACCCTGATCCGGCCGGGCCCGCGCCCCGCATGTCGACCGTCCCGATCGCGTCTCGTCACGACTTACCCATCCCTGCGACGGCCCTGCCGCCCCGTCGGCATATAGGCGCTGCCGGGCGGCCGCGCATCGGTCCGTTAGGGCTTCCTCAAAGGCCTTCCGTCTAAATCTGTACGCTGATGACGACCGAGTGCGCCCTGACCCCGGTGGAAACGCCCCGCGACCGACCGGTCGGCGGCCTTGCCGACCTGTCGGCCGCCGTCGAGGCGGCTCCCGAAGCCGTCGCGGATCACGCCCTGCAGCGGGTGGTCCTCCACCAGCAGGCCGGCCTCCTGGTGCAGCAGGAGCGCGCCCTGGCGGCCGCCGGCATGGGCCTGTGGTCCTGCTGCCTGCGCGCGGGCGCCCTCGACTGGTCCGGGGGCGTACACGACCTGTTCGGCATCCCGCGGGGCACGACGCTGCACCGACCCCGGGTCCTGGAACTCTACGAGCCGGCCTCGCGGCGCCTGCTGGAGACGATCCGGCACCGGGCGATCGCCCGGAGCGGCGCCTTCGTGCTCGACGCCGAAATCCATGCCGGAGGCCGGCCGCGCTGGATCCGGATCCGCGCCGCGGTCGAAACCGCGGACGGGCGCCCCACCCGCCTCTTCGGAACCAAGCAGGACATCACCGAGGAGATCGCCCGGCTGGCCGAGCTGAGCCGGCGCGCCGAGCGGGACCCGCTCACCGGTCTGGCGAACCGCCGCGGCTTCGAGGCACAGTTCGAGGCGCGATTCGACGCGAGGGCGCCCGGCTCCGGCCCGGATCTCTTCGGCGCCCTGCTGCTGATCGACCTCGACGGGTTCAAGCCGGTCAACGACCGCCACGGCCACGCGGCCGGCGACCTGTGCCTCCGGCGCTCGGCCGCGCGGCTGGCCGCCGTCTGCCGGGACGCGGCGCTCGTCGCCCGCATCGGCGGCGACGAGTTCGCCGTGCTCCTGCGGGCGCCGGTCGACCCGCCCGCGCTGGTGGAGCGCGGCCGCCGCATCGTCGCCGCCCTGAGCCGGCCGATCCCGTATCGCGGCGACGGGCTGCGGATCGGCGCCTCCGTGGGGATCGCCGTGGGGACCACCCCGGGCGGCCGCGCCCGGCTGTTCGGCCGGGCGGACGCGGCGCTCTACGCCGCCAAGGATGCGGGCGGGAACACCGTCCGGATCGTTCTCGGCGGCGGCCGGTCAGGCGCCGGCGCTGCGGAGGCCGCGGTCGCGCTGGGGCCGGGCTGATTCGCCGCCCTCGGGAGCCGGGGCCGGCTGGATGAAGCGGCTGGCGATCTCGCCCATGGCACTCTGCATCGTGTCGAGGCCCTGCACGGTGACGATGCTGGAGCCGGGCCCGAGGGGCGGGATGAACCCCGCCCCCGAGAGGGTCGCGAACACGGAGAAGTTCAGGTCGGTCACCACCTTCTGGCCGAGGCTCACGTCGACGATCCAGACGAGCAGCTCGAATTCCAGGAACGGGTCGCCGATCTTCTTGAACACGACCCGGGGCGGGGGCTCCTTCAGGATGTCGGAATGATTCTGCGCGCAGGCCGTGATCATCTCGGCGGCGCGCACCGGGTCTTGGTTGCGCAGGACGCTGACCGTGATGCTGACGCGCCCGGTTCGGTCGCCCCGCACCCGGTTCTTCACCACCCCGGAGATCAGGTTCGAGTTCGGCACGATCACGGCCGAGCGGTCGAAGGTCTGGATCTCGGTGGAGCGGACCGAGATCCGCTTCACGATGCCCTCGGAATCGCCGATCACCACCTGGTCGCCGACCCGGATCGGCCGCTCCCACAGGAGCAGCAGGCCGGAGACGAAGTTGTTGACGATCGATTGCAGACCGAAACCGATACCCACCGACAGGGCGCCGGCCACGATGGTGAGCTTCTCCAGGCTCAGGCCGAGATACGAGAAGGCCAGCGCCAGCGCGATCAGGAAGCCGCAATAGCCCGCCACCGTGGTGATGGAGTTGCGCAGGCCCGCGTCGAGGTCGGTGGCCGGCAGGTAGGTGTTCTCCAGCCAGCGCTGCACCCCGCGGGTGATGAACACCCCGAGCACCAGGATGCCGATACCCAGCGCGATGCTCGAGAGCGAGATCGTGACGTCGCCGACCTTGAAGCCGAAGAAGGCCTGCCGGACCGACGAGACGATGTCGGTGGAGTCGAGGCCCCAGGGCGCCAGCACGAGGACCGCGGCCGCGAGGAACAGGACGAGCCGGGTCGCGCCGGTCGCGAGCACCGAGATCTGGTTGAGCGAGCGCTTGCGCAGGCCGGTATTGGCCTGGAGCGTCGTGGCGAGCCGGGTCTCGTCGCTGAGCGCGCGGCCGACGAAGATGTCGACGCTCTGGACCAGCAGGTAGAGCAGCACGAGGACGCTGGCGTCCCAGATCAGCTGGTCGATCAGGAAGGCCGCGAAGGCCACGTAACCCACCAGCGCGCCGAGCCCGATCAGCGCCACCGCGGCCCAGCCGAGCAGCCGCGCCGGCCCGCCGACGCCCGTGGTGGTCTTGGTCGGCACGTAGGGGCCGAAGCAGGCCTCCTCTTCCTGCTCGGTGTCGGCGAACCGGTGGAGGCCAACCGCCAGGATCAGGGCGGTCGCCACCGCGCCGAGGCCCCGCGTGGCGATGGAGATCGGCAGGGCCGCCGAGATCCCGGAATTCAGGGCCTCCACGGACTTCACCACGGTGATCACCGTGGCGATGCCGACCGCGAGCCGGGTCAGGCGCGTGGCCGCCGCGTCGCTCACGGGCGCGGGACGCCAAGCGGGCTTCTCGGTGCTGAGCAGCCCGTCGCACAGGGCCTCCACGAAGGCGATGAAGGCGAGTCCGCCGAGGATCGCGGCGGCCACGGGCAGGAGCCGGGACGGCAGGAGGTTGGTGGCGTCCAGCGCGTAGTAGACCGCGTAGGACCCGGCCACCGCCGGGACGGTGCCGAGCAGGATCACCCGCCAGGCGGCGAGCATCATGGCCCGCCGCGACGGATCGGTCTTGGCGGCGTCCCGGCGGGCGCCCCGGGGGGCGATGTTGCGGCGGCCGAAATACAGCGCGATCGAGATCCCGAAGGCGAGGCCCAGGATCAGCAGGTTGCCGATGCTGCCGTTGCGGGAGAACAGCAGGCCGATATCCGACACGGCGCTCTGCAGGGCGCGCGTATCCCGGGGCACGTCGCCCATAACCTTGGTCCAGAGGCCCGGGCCGACCAGGGGCTGGGAACGCTGGAACAGGTCGCGGGTGAAGGATTCGCGGCGCCGGTTCGAGACCCGGTCGACGATCTGGTCGCCCTGGACCACCAGGGAGCGGGCGAGGCGCTGGGTCTCGTCGATGCGGGTGACGGCGGCCTCGCGCTCCACGCGTTGCTCGGCGACGTCGGCGCTCTCCTGCGTGTCCTTCGGCTTCGGACCGAGCTGGGTGAGCCGCTCGCGCGCGGCCTCCAGGGGCGCGTCGAGCCGGGTGACCAGGCTGCGGATCTCGTCGGTCTCCGTGACGGCGCTGTCGCGGATGGCCGTGAGGTCGGCCACCGTCAGGTCCGTATGCCCCAGCTGCTTCTCGCGGGCGTCGAGCTCGGCCTTGGCGGCCTCGAGCTTGGCCCGGACCGCCTTGAACTGCTCGGGGACCTCGGCTTGCGCCGGGGCGGGCTTGGCGTTCGCGGGCTTGGCCTCTGCGGGCTTGGCCTCGGCAGACTTGGCCTCGGCAGACTTGGCCTCGACAGACTTGGCGTCGACAGACTTGGCGTCAGCCGGCTTCGTGTCCGCGGGCCTCCCGGTGGGCGCCTGGACGTCAGACTGGTCGTGAGACTGGGCCGGAGACTGGGTTTGCGCCTGAGGCTGTGCCTGGGCAAGGGCCGGCACGGGCGCGGCCGCCGGGGCTCCGAGCACGAGGGCCGCGAGAACCGGCAGGATCAGCGACGGGCGCGGGCAGATCCGCGCTGGCGGACGGGTCATGGGCAACCTCTCGTCGGGTGCGCCGGACGCGCGGTCGCAGGCCGGCATCGGCGAATCGGCGGCGATAGGGGACCGGGGCGGGCCTCCTGGCGGCCGGGTGCTCTGGGCGAGCTTTGGGGCGAAACAGTGCTCCTGCCGACGCTTCCGCGGATTCGGGATCGGCGGCCGGCCTGTGGGTGCGTCCCTGGAGCCCGGCGGGAATAGCTTCACAAGGGTGTCACGCTAGGATTAGATGAACACCTGATGGACAGGGCCTTTTCGTCATTACGCGAAAGGGCACGGCCGGTCACAGTGCCGGCCCGGCCCGGCCGCGTTCCGGATACGACTGCCCCGACCGGCGCCCCCGCGCGCCGGCCCGCCGCCCTGTTGCTCCCGTCGTCTCTCCCGCCAAGCCAGCGCTCCGCGCACCTCTCCGTCCTGCCCCGGCCCTCGGCCGGTCCGGGCGGGCCGGTGACGCGCGGGCGTGGTCCCGCGCGTTATCCGCGTCAGAGTCAGTCCGAAGAGTCGCGCCGATGATGGATCTCCAAACCCTCGTCCTCAACGCGGATTACCGGCCGCTCTCGTACAATCCGCTCTCCCTCTGGTCTTGGAAGGACGCGTTCACGGCCCTGTTCCTCGACCGCGTGACCCTGGTGGCGAGCTACGACGTCGAGGCGCGCTCCCCGTCCCGCTCGCTCCGGGTGCCGAGCGTGGTGGCGCTGAAGAACTACGTGGCGCTGGCCCGCAGCCCAGCCTTCACCCGCTACAACATCTACCTGCGCGACGGCTTCAGCTGCCAGTATTGCGGCCTGCGCCTGCCCTCGGGCGGCCTGACCTTCGACCACGTGGTGCCGCGCTCCCGGGGCGGGCTGTCGAGCTGGGAGAACGTCGTGGCGGCCTGCTCGCCCTGCAACCTGCGCAAGGCCAACCGCACCCCCGACGAGGCCGACATGCCGCTGATGAACGCGCCCCGGCGGCCGACGCGCTACGAGCTGCACCACCGGCAGCCCGAGTTCGACCACCGCCAGTACCACCACACCTGGCTCGACTACCTGTACTGGGACAGCGAGCTGGAGAGCTGAGGACGCGCCCTCACCACGCCGGGCCCCGCCGTGGCGGCTCGTTGTACATCGGGACGTTGTGGTTGCGCGGCAGGTAGTCCCGGATGAGCACCGGCGGCGGGACGGCCGGAACGGGGCGCACGTGGATCCGGTGCCGGACGATGCGCGGCCGGTGCCGGGCCGCGGATGGCTCCGGCGCCAGGACGAGCCCGGCGAGCAGGAGAGGTGCGGCAAGCCGGAGGAAGCGGTGGATTTGCATGGTCAGGCTCCGCCGACGCGCGGCACGGACGCAGCCGCCGTCCGGGGCGTCGCCGGCCCGGCCCGAGGCGGTGCGCTTCAACGAAGGGACGCGACCCGCGATCGTCGACCGCGGGCCCGGTCTCAGAACTTGACGGCGGCGCCGGCGCGGACGGTGTTCAGGTTGACCTTGTGGCCGTCGAAATCGTTGAACAGGACGTACTGGTACTCGGCGCGGAGCAGGATGTTGGGCGTGATCGCGTATTCGATGCCGGCCCCTCCCGCCACGCCGGCGACGACCTTGGTCTTCGACTGCGTCTGGAGCGCGGTGAAGGCCGTTCCGCTGTAGGGCGCGCCCGGGTTGAAGCTCGCGTAGCCGAAATTGTTGACGTAGGTCGGCGTGCCGGACAGGTTCGCGTTGTAGGCGGTCAGGTTGAACCCGTAATTCTGGTAGCTCGTCGCATCGGCGATGCGTGCCCGTCCGATCGCCACGCCGCCGGTCACGTAAGGCAGGAAATTGCCCAGGGCGTAGCCGACCCGCGCACGCACGCTGCCGTAGTCGTTGACCCGCGTGGCCGTGGATCCGTACAGGTTCACGACTTCGTACATGCCCGCGGCCGAGATCTGGCTGCGCGCGAGTCCGTCGTTCGACACGCCCATCCGGCCGAAATGGGTGTAGTCGGCCTCGATGCCGAAAACGAAATCGTCGAACTGGACATTGTAGCCCGCGAAGGCGCCGAAGCTCATGTCGCCGACGCGCCGCGATGGCGGGCTGAGCAGGGTCGAGGCGCTGAAGTCGGACTCGCCCGTCGTGTTGTGCGAATCCCGGTAGATCAGCGGCTGCAGCGCGCCCTTGCTGCCCAGGGCCGCTGAGGTGTAGCCGCCATGGCCGCCGACATACACGCCGCTCCAGTCGATCACCGGCGCCGGGATCGGGTCGTAATCGGCGCCGCGCAGGTAATCGTAGTCCAGATCGGCGGACCGGGCCGTGTTCACGCCGAAGAGGCCGAGAACTGCCAGGAACGGAAGGGTGACGGTACGCATCGGGATCGTCCTGGCAGTACGGAGCGGACGGCGGATCAAGCCTCAGTACCGGGATAGACCAGTAACCTTAATCGTCCGTTGCTAGGGCGTGGTTTCTTCTTTCCAGCGAGATCATTCGGGCTTCCGTTCGCGTAGACCGGAAGGAAGACGGGTGTTGTCCGACGGGCCGAGCCGCCCCCGAGACCGGGTGGCAAAACGCGAAACGGCGCGGAGAGACTCCGCGCCGTCAGGCCCTGGCGGTGAAGCCGGGCGGGGTGTTCGATCAGTACTTGCGCACCAGCGGGCCGGGGATCGGCTCCGGCATCAGCGGCGGCAGCGGGGCCGCGATCACGCCGCCGAGGTAGTAGCGCAGGCCGATCTTGACGTCGTGGGCCTCGATGTCCTTCACCTTCATCGCCTGCAGGGTGCCGGTGCAGCACGGCACGTAGCCCGTGCCGGTCTCGGCCTTGCCGAGGTTCAGGTAGCGGTAGGCCAGCTCGATCTTGAACGCGTCGGTCACGTTGTAGGCGAGACCGGCATGGAGTGCCCAGGCGAAGCTGCCGCTCGTCTTGTCCTTGTAGAACTTGGTGCCGCTGTTGGTGTTGTAGACCGCGTTGCCGTTGGCGTCGTAGACGGGCGCGTAGTTGTAGGAGGGCGGTCCGCACTCGCAGCCGTAGACCGGATGGCCGTAATCGTAGGCGTAGGACGGGCTGGTGAACTGCTGGTTCGTCGAGTACGACGAGACATGGTTGAAGGCGTAGCCAACGCCGCCGCCGATGAACGGCGTGATGCCGTACCACGTGCCGAGATCGAAGTAGGCGTTGGCCAGCACCACCGCGGAGTCGAAGTGGCCGCTCGACTTGTTGACCCCGTACGAGCCGAGACCGTCGTCGAAGTCGGGGCCGCGATAGTACTCGCTGCCGCGAAGCCCGGTGGAGTAGCGGTACTCGCCGGTGATGTCGCCGCGCAGGAACGGGGTGAACTGGTAGCCGACGCCGACGCCCGCGAACCCGCCGCCGCCGATCACGTTCCCGAAGGAGCGGTTGGCGTCGGAATAGCCGGTGTAATCGTAGGCCTCGCTGTACTTCGGACGGGTGTAGACGCTCGCGCCCACGTCGCCGCGCAGGTACCAGCCGCCGCCCACCTCGATCGGCGGGGGCGGGGGCGGGGGCGGCGGCAGCAGATCCGCAGCGACGGCGAGGCAGGGCGCGCCGACGCTCGCCGCGAGCGTCAGGCTACGCACCAAAGCGTTCAGCTTGGAGCGGGCCATGAGATTTCCTTCTGAACTCGTGAGCCGGACACGCAGCGTGGGCTCGGGGGTACATGGTGAAGGATGTATGGAAGGTCTTAAATCTGGCTTAACGTTAAATCTTATGCTTGCGCGTTTTCCGCATGCCCATCGAAACTGCGGATCAGCAAGTATTTGTTTATTTTCGTGGGAACGTGCTGCCACCTTCCCGTGCGTCAACTCTCGCGACGAGGATGCGGGCGTGAGTACTCTGTTCTCCCCCGGGCCGGCTGCCGGGCCTCGCCCGCGCCTCCGGTCCGGGCGCCGGGCCTGAGCGTCCCGTGCTCCCCGAGGACGTGCGCATCCTGGCGCTGATGCTGCCCGGGACGGTGGCGGGGGCCCACAGCGGCAACCCGGATTTCCGCGTCGGCGGCCGTGTGCTGGCGACCCTGTGGGTCGAAGAGGCGCGGGTGGTGCTGCGCCTCGCGCCCGACGATCAGGCGGCCCTGTGCGCGGCCGAGCCGGACCTGTTCACGCCCCTCGACGGGGCCTGGGGCCGGCGCGGCTGGACCAATCTGGACCTCGACCTGTGCGCGGAGGAGACGCTGCGGGATGCGCTGCTGGCGGCTTGGGGGATGACGGCGCCGCCGGAGCTGCGCGCGGCCTACGTCGACATGGCCTGAGCCTGCCCGCCGCGAACCCGCCAGAGGGCTACGGGCAGCGGTTGCGGCGCGGCCGGTCGGGATCCGGGGCCTGCGCAGACCTGCCGGCGCCATCTTTTGCCCGACCGCATCCCGCACCAGCGGGACGCGGCGCCGGACGCGCCCTGGGACGTGGCCCGGGGATACGCGCGGCATCCGTCCGGATCAGGTTCCGCCGACGCTCGCCGGTCCCGCACCGCCGGCCCTGTGGCGGCTCCTCCTCAGGCCGCGGCCCGGGTCACGGCGTCGACCACCTCGTCGACCACCGCGGTGACGAGGCCGCGGTCGTCGCCCTCGGCCATCACGCGGATCACCGGCTCGGTGCCGGACGGGCGGATCACCAGGCGGCCGCCATCGCCCAGACGCTGGCGGGCGTGCTCGATCGCGCTGACGACGCTGTCCTGACGGAGCGGCTCGCCGGCTCTGTAGCGCACGTTCTTGAGGATCTGCGGCAGCGGGTCGAAGCAGTGGCAGACCTCGCTCACCGGTCGGCTCTGGCGCTGCACCACGCTCAGGAGCTGGAGCGCCGCCACGAGGCCGTCGCCCGTGGTGGTGTAGTCCGACATGATGATGTGGCCGGACTGCTCGCCGCCCAGGTTGTAGCCGTGCTCGCGCATATGTTCGAGGACGTAGCGGTCGCCCACCGCGGTGCGGGCGAGCGTCAGGCCCAGGCTGCCGAGGTAGCGCTCCAGGCCGAGGTTCGACATGATGGTAGCCACCACGCCCGGCTGGGTGAGGCGCTCGTCCTCCTTCCAGGACCGGGCGACGACGGCCATGAGCTGGTCGCCGTCGACCACGTGGCCCTTCTCGTCGACGATCAGCACCCGGTCGGCGTCGCCGTCCAGCGCGATGCCGATATCGGCCCGGCGCTCGCGGACCATGTCGACCAGGGCGGCCGGGGCGGTGGAGCCGACGTCGCGGTTGATGTTGAACCCGTCCGGCTCGGTGCCGATGGCGATCACGTCGGCGCCGAGTTCCCACAGGGTCTCGGGGGCGACCTTGTAGGCGGCGCCGTTGGCGCAGTCGACCACGACCCGCAGGCCCTCCAGGGTGACCTGCCGGGGCAGGGTGCGCTTGGCGAACTCGATGTAGCGGGCATGCACGCTCTCGATGCGCTTGGCCCGGCCGAGATCGTTCGAACCGGAGAGGCGCTTGTGCATGTCGGCGTCGATCAGCGCCTCGATCTGGTGCTCGATCGTGTCGTTGAGCTTGAAGCCGTCGGGCCCGAACAGCTTGATGCCGTTGTCCTCGAACGGGTTGTGCGAGGCCGAGATCATCACGCCGAGATCGGCCCGCATCGAGCGGGTCAGCATCGCCACGGCGGGCGTCGGCACGGGCCCCAGCAGCAGCACGTCCATGCCCACCGAGGTGAAGCCCGCCACCAGCGCGGTCTCGATCATGTAGCCGGACAGGCGCGTGTCCTTGCCGATCACCACCCGGTGGCGATGGTCGCCGCGCTGGAACACGAGGCCGGCGGCCTGACCGACCTTGAGGGCGAGTTCGGGCGTGATCACCCCGTTGGCCCGGCCCCGGATGCCGTCGGTTCCGAAATACTTGCGCGCCATGACGTCTCCGATGCCGGGCCGCGGACCCGACACAGCCTAGCAGATTACCGAACCCGACGGAGGCTCATCGGCCGCCAGGGTGAATCGGGGTGCTCCGCGACAAAGGCGGTCGAAATGGGGCGCCCGGCAGAGGCGCGCGCCAGAAGCCGCGGCACCGAGGCCGAGATCAGCGCGAGGCCCGAGACGGTCAGGAGGCCGAGCACCAGGCGGCGGAACGCCGCCTCGCTGATGCCCAGATAGATCCGCGTGCCCAGCAGCGTCGGGATCAGCATCGCCGGCAGCACCACGGCCAGCATCGGCAGCGTGGCGCGGGTGACGAGGCCCGAGGCGAGATAGGTCGCCATCGTCACGCCGAGCATCGCGAGGTTGAAGTTCTGGATCACCGACCGCTGCACGTCGCGCTCGTAGCGGCGCAGGGTGCACCAGAGCGTCGGCAGCACCCCGGTGAAGCCGCCGAGCCCGCCCATCAGGCCACCGCCGAGGCCCACGGCCGCGTCCGCCAGCCGACCGCCGGCCGTGATCCGCGGCAGGTTTTTCGCCACCAGCATGACCGGACACCAGACCACCAGCAGGGCGCCGAGGAGCGCCTTGAACCAATCGGCGTCGAGCCGGGGCAGCAGGAGGATCCCGAGGGGAATGCCCGCGAGACCGCCGAGCACGAAGGGCGCGAGGCGCTTGGGCTCGAAGCCGCGCCGGACCGAGAGGACGGCGATGATCTGGCCCGTGAAGGCCCCGGAGACGGCCAGCACCGCGGCGAGCTGCGGATCGATCACCCAGGCCCAGAACGACAGGGCCGTGAGCCCGAAGGCGAAGCCCGACAGCCCCTGCACGAAGCCGGCCGCCACTGCGCCGAGGGCGACGACGAGATAGGTCGAGACCGGCATCGGGGTTTTAGGCTGCGCTGCGTGGAGGAGGAGTCTGTGTTTCCGATTCGCCGGATGACGCGGAGTCGACCGGCTCAGCGGACAGCATCGATTGCCGACAGGAGACCCGGTTTGTCACCGGAGACGCGACGTCCATTCCCGGGGAGGGGGAGGAAAGGCCGCGTCCAGCCCAGCAAACATCGTCGAAGCCCACCCGAGGGATCGACCACGAAAAAGGGCGCCTCGCGGCGCCCCTTCCGATCATCGTCCTGTCCCGTGCGTCAGGCCTGCGGCTGCGGCTCCAGCCCGCCGTCGCTCTCCTTCGGCCGGCCGCGGCCCGCCGAGGGAACCGAGGAGCCCCGGGCCGGGGTTGGCGGCACGTCGCCACCGTCGCGGATCGGGGGCTGGCCGCGGAGCAGGTTGCGGATCTCCTCGCCCGAGAGGGTCTCGTATTCGAGGAGCCCCTGCGCGAGGGCCTCCAGGTCGTCCTTGTGCTCGGCGAGGATGCGGCGCGCCTCCTCCAGGCCGGTCTCCACGAGGCGGCGGACCTCGGCGTCGATCTTCTGAGCGGTCGACTCCGAGACCGATTGCTGCCGGCCCATCGACATGCCGAGGAAGACCTCGTCGTTGTTGTCGCCGTACGCGACGGTGCCGAGTTCGGGCGAGAAGCCCCAGCGGGTCACCATCATCTTGGCCAGCCGGGTCGCCTGCTCGATGTCCGACTGGGCACCCGAGGTCACTTTGTCCCGGCCGAAGGTCATCTCCTCGGCGATGCGGCCGCCCATCATGATCGCCAGCCGCGAGGTCATCTGCTCGAAGCTCATGGAAAGCTTGTCGCGCTCGGGCAGCTGCATGACCATGCCGAGCGCCCGGCCGCGCGGGATGATGGTCGCCTTGTGCACCGGGTCTGTGGCCGGGACGTTGAAGGCCACGATGGCGTGGCCGCCCTCGTGATAGGCGGTGAGCCGCTTCTCGTCCTCGGTCATCACCAGGGTGCGCCGCTCGGCGCCCATCATGACCTTGTCCTTGGCGTCCTCGAACTCGTGCATCGTCACGATGCGCTTGCCGCGGCGGGCCGCCAGCAGGGCCGACTCGTTGACGAGGTTCATCAGGTCGGCGCCCGAGAAGCCGGGGGTGCCGCGGGCGATCACCTTGAGGTCGACATCGGGAGCCAGCGGAACCTTGCGGACATGGACCCGCAGGATGCGCTCGCGGCCGGTGACGTCCGGGTTCGGCACCATGATCTGACGGTCGAACCGGCCCGGGCGCAGCAGCGCCGGGTCGAGCACGTCGGGGCGGTTGGTCGCCGCGATGATGATGACGCCCTCGTTGGCCTCGAACCCGTCCATCTCCACGAGGAGCTGGTTCAGGGTCTGCTCACGCTCGTCGTTGCCACCACCGAGGCCGGCGCCGCGATGGCGGCCGACCGCGTCGATCTCGTCGATGAAGATGATGCAGGGCGCGTTCTTCTTGGCCTGCTCGAACATGTCGCGCACGCGGCTGGCGCCGACGCCCACGAACATCTCGACGAAGTCGGAGCCCGAGATGGTGAAGAACGGCACGTTGGCCTCGCCCGCGACCGCCCGGGCGATCAGGGTCTTACCGGTGCCGGGCGGGCCGACGAGCAGCACGCCGCGCGGGATCCGGCCGCCGAGCCGCTGGAACTTCTGGGGGTCGCGGAGGAACTCGACGATCTCCTGGAGATCTTCCTTGGCCTCCTCGACGCCGGCAACGTCGTCGAAGCTGACGCGGCCGTGGGCCTCGTTCAGGAGCTTCGCCTTCGACTTGCCGAAGCCCATGGCGCGACCGGCGCCCGACTGCATCTGGCGGCTGAGGAAGATCCAGGCGCCGATGAAGACGAGGATCGGCAACCAGCTCACGAGCAGCTGGATGAACCAGGGGGTGTTGTCCGACGGCGGACGGGCGGTGATCTGCACGCCCTTGCCCTGGAGCTTGGAGACCAAGCTCGGATCATTGGGCGCGTAGCTCGTGAAGTTGCCGCCGCCGACATAGGTGCCGGACACGTCCTGACCGGAGATCACCACCGACTGGATCTTGCCGGCATCGGCGTCGTTCAGAACCTGGCTGTAGGCGATCTCGCTTCCGCCGCCCCGGTGCCCGGGGTTCTGGAACAGGGTGACGAGGGCCAGCACCAGCAGGAAGATGACGACCCACAAGGCAAAGTTGCGAAAATTCGGGTTCATCGATCAATCCCTGGCGTGTGCGACCTCCTGATGGACGCGTCGAACGGTTCGGCCGGTCCGTCTGTGCACACATCGCCAATGTAAGCGGGGGGCCCTTCCTTGCCAAGTAATCGGGGATCCCCTGCGGCGAGGGCTACACCTGCCGGATGCCGCCGCGGGGGCGCGGGGGCGAAACTCACGGTGGCTGAGGCGTCGGACGCGATCAGGAGGCCGGCCAGCGTGCGCCGGATCGCCGCCCGCCGCCGCAGCGCCGGAAGCAGTGATTCGAGCACCAGCGCCTCAAGACGTTCGAGCCGGCGCGGCGCGGCGCCGGCCCGCGACAGGGCGAGGGCGACGCAGCGCAGGGCCACGGCCTCGGGCAGCGTCGTGAGGCCGGCGCCATCGAGGCGCACCACCGCGCCTCTTCCCACCGCCGGGAGCAGGACCGCGGCCAGGGCCTCCTCGGCGGCGCGCGTGAGGGCGGCCTCGTCGCGGGCCGCGCGCTCGGCGAGCCGGGCGAGCCGCGCGGCGGTCAGGCCCTCTCGCTCCAGGATCGGCCACGCCGCGCGCAGGCGCCCGCGGGCGAAGCGCGGGTCGGCGTTGCTGGGGTCGCGCAACGTGGCGATGCCGCGGGCCGCACACCATTCCACCAGGTTCGCCTTCGGCAGTTGCAGGAACGGTCGCCCCAGCCTGATCCCGGGGGCGAGAACCCGCTCGGCGCGCATGCCGGCGAGCCCCGCGGTGCCGCTCCCGGCCGAGAGACGCATCAGAACGGTCTCGGCCTGATCGTCCCGTGTGTGTCCGGTGAGCACGAGGCCGGCGCCGATCGCTTCGGCGTGCGCGGCCAGCAGCGCGTAGCGGGCCGTGCGGGCGGCGTCCTGCAGGCCGCCGCCGGGCTTCTCTCCGGCCCAGGAGAGAACCGCGTGCGGCAGGCCGAGGCGCGCGGCCGTGCGCCCGACTCCTTCGGCCTCGGCGCGGGAGCCGGAGCGCAGGCCGTGATCCACGGTGGCGACACGCAGGGACGCGCCGGGACATGCCGCGAGCGCCGCCGCGTGCATCAGGGCGCTCGAATCGGGGCCGCCCGAGACGGCCAGGAGAACGCGCTGCCCGTCGCGGGCGGATCGGTCGAGCCAGGGGCCGAGGGCGCCGAGGACCGGGTCGCCCGATCCGCTCAAGCGGCGCAGCGGGCGCGCTTCTGCTCGCGCACGACGCCCTGGCGGACGCCGGTCCCGGCATTCGGGAACTTCCGGTCCAGCTCGGCCAGCGTCGCGCAGGCCTGCTCGCGGGCGCCGAGGGCGTTGAGCGTGACGCCGAGCTTCAGCATGGCGTCGGGGGCCTGGGCCGAGCGGGCGTAATCGGTGGAGACCTTCAAGAACTGCTCGGCCGCCTCGCGGTTGCGGCCACGGGCGAGGTAGCTCTCGCCCAGCCAGTAGGTCGCGCCGGCGACCCGGTTGTCGCGGGGATGCGACTGGATGAACTGGCGCAAGCCCATCTCGGCCTGCTCGTACTGCTTGGCGCGGAACAGCTCCACCGCCGCGTCGTAATCCAGTGCCGGATCGCCGCTCCGTGTGGCGGCGACGCTCTCGGCGGGGCGCGCCGCCGGGATCGCACCGGTCCGCACCGGCGGGCGCAGGTCCACCGGCTCGTCGTAGCCGGGGGCGCCGGCATCCGCGTCCTCATCGTCCATCGCGCCGTTGGCAGTGCCGTTGATCGCGCCTTGGGGCAGGCGCTGCGGCCGGGGCGCGGCTTCGGCGGCCTCCCGGGGCGGCAGGGATGCGGAGGGCTGGGTGCTGCCGAGCTGCATCGGCGCACCGGGGGCGCCGGGCGCCTGCGACGGGTCGAAGGCGTCGCCGCGCTTGCCCGGACGCCCGGAGCCCGGATTGACGCCGTTGACGTTGCCCGACGGGGCTGAGGACGGCGCGGCCGACGGCGCGGACTTGCCCCCGCCCTTGCCCTCGTTCAGCCGGAACTCGACGTCCTCCTGGAACTTGCGCAGCTGCTCCTTGAGCTGGCGGTTCTCGTACTGGAGGGTCTCGATCTGCCCGGCCATGATCCGGGACTGGTTCTCGATGCGACCGAGACGCACCACCAGTTCGGAGGCGTCCTGCGCGGCGGCGGGGTGGCCGAGGAGCGCGGCGCCGAGAGCGGTGGCGAGCGCGAGGCGGGTGCGAAGGCGGGCGGGCATGATGCGGCTGCGATCCGGTGTCGGCGCGACGGCCTATCA
The DNA here is from genome assembly GCF_022829625.1 of Methylobacterium sp. E-046. Classification (NCBI taxonomy): domain Bacteria; kingdom Pseudomonadati; phylum Pseudomonadota; class Alphaproteobacteria; order Hyphomicrobiales; family Methylobacteriaceae; genus Methylobacterium; species Methylobacterium sp. E-046. The sequence goes on from NZ_JAKSYP010000238.1 coordinate 61,846, forward strand.
GATGCGCCGCACCGCGGCAAAACTGCGGCGAGGTCGAAGCTTGGCAACGCGGTCGTAATTAGAGGTTACCGTCTTCCGGCGCTTCGAAGATCGTCACGGCTCGGCACCGCGCGACGATCGCGCTGCGGCCCGCCTGCGCGGATCCAATCCGATCTCAAGAATTTGTAACGTGGAGGAGCGGTCGAAACCGGCGCGCCCTGCGACAGCGAGCGAACGGCCGCCGGCTGCATGAGGCTGAGCGATTGCCGCCTCAACGTCCGTGCCGTCAAAGAGACGGAGTGTGTTCCGACATGGGCGGAGCGACGGTGTGAGCGGCCGTCGTCATCCGTTCCCAGGAAGTCTTCTCGCGGCAGGCTTCACACCTTTCGGCGCCCACGGTCCGGGTTGGACCTCACCACCTTTGGATCGAGCGGGGTCGGCTCCAGAGTCTCGCGCCGCCCTCACGGGCAGCACGCCGGTGAAGCCGCATGACGGCCGCCCCGATGCGAGCGGCCTTGGAAAGCCGGCCCGCCGGAGCCGGTCGCGGGGACATCATCACGATCCAGCGCCCCATCCTGCCAATCCGCAAGATAATGCATTTATTTTGCCGGTTCTTCTATTGCGCAATGCAGCATTCGTGTGCTGCGTCGCAAACACATCGAAACTCGGCGTTTGCGCTCCCCGGCGAAGTTTGGCAATCAAGGTATTGTTCTGGGAAGGAAAGCCCCGGATCCGGGCACCACGTCCCATGGCTGTCCTCCGACGGTCAAGCTCGGAAAGTACAAGCCCACGCCAGGCACGATAATAACAAGGACGGTCGAATGATTCCCTTGATTCTGATCATCGTGGGCGGGCTCTGCGCCGTCGCCTACGGCATCGTCACGATCCTCGACTTGATGCGGCGCGACGCCGGAACCCAGCGGATGCAGGAGATCGCCGCCGCCATCGCGGAGGGCGCGCAGGCCTATCTCCGGCGGCAATACGCGACCATCGGCGTCGTCGGCGTGGTTCTGTTCGTGCTGCTCGCCGTGTTCCTCGGGATCAAGGTCGCCATCGGCTTCCTGATCGGCGCGGTGCTGTCGGGCGCGGCGGGCTTCATCGGCATGAACGTCTCGGTCCGGGCCAACGTGCGCACCGCGCAGGCCGCCTCGACCTCGCTGGGCGGGGGCCTCGACATGGCCTTCAAGTCCGGCGCGGTGACCGGCATGCTGGTCGCCGGCCTCGCGCTGCTCGGTGTCGCCCTCTACTACCTGTACCTCACCCGCGGCGCCCATCTCGACCCGTCGAGCCGCGAGGTGATCGACGCCCTGGTGGCGCTGGGCTTCGGCGCGTCGCTGATCTCGATCTTCGCGCGGCTGGGCGGCGGCATCTTCACCAAGGGGGCGGATGTCGGCGGCGACCTCGTCGGCAAGGTCGAGGCCGGCATTCCCGAGGACGATCCGCGCAATCCCGCCACCATCGCCGACAACGTCGGCGACAACGTCGGCGACTGCGCCGGCATGGCGGCCGACCTGTTCGAGACCTACGCGGTCACGATCGTGGCCACCATGGTGCTGGCGGCGATCTTCTTCTCCGGCCCGACCGGCAGCGGCCGCGACGTGCTGGAACCGATGATGCTCTACCCGCTGGCCATCGGCGCGGCCTGCATCGTCACGTCGATCGCCGGCACCTTCGCGGTGCGGCTCGGGGCGAACCAGTCGATCATGGGCGCGCTCTACAAGGGCCTGATCGTGGCGGGCGTGCTCTCGGTCGCCGCCATCGCGGCCGTCAACATGGCGCTGCTGGGCGGCTTCGCGACGTCCTTCACCACCTCGACGGGCGTCACCTTCACCTCGGCGGGCCTGTTCGGCTGCGCGGTGATCGGTCTCGCCATCACGGCGCTGATCGTGGTGATCACCGAGTACTACACCGGCACCAACTTCCGCCCGGTGAAGTCGATCGCCGACGCCTCCGTCACCGGCCACGGCACCAACGTCATCCAGGGGCTGGCGATCTCCCTCGAATCGACCGCCCTGCCGGCCATCGTGATCGTGGCCGGCATCATCAGCACCTACGCGCTGGCCGGCCTGTTCGGCATCGCCATCGCGGTGACCGCCATGCTGGCCCTGGCCGGCTTCATCGTGGCGCTCGACGCCTTCGGGCCGGTCACCGACAATGCCGGCGGCATCGCCGAGATGGCGGGCCTGCCCGCCGAGGTGCGCAAGTCGACCGACGCCCTCGACGCGGTCGGCAACACCACCAAGGCGGTGACCAAGGGTTACGCGATCGGCTCGGCGGGCCTCGGCGCGCTGGTGCTGTTCGCCGCCTACACGTCGGACCTGAACTACTTCATCGCCAACGCGAGCCCGACGCAGTACCGCTTCTTCCAGGGCGTCAGCGTCGATTTCTCCCTGTCGAACCCGTACGTGGTCGTGGGCCTGCTGCTCGGCGGCCTGATCCCGTTCCTGTTCGCCGGCATCGCCATGACGGCGGTGGGGCGCGCGGCGGGCGCGGTGGTGGAGGAGGTTCGCCGCCAGTTCCGGGAGAAGCCCGGGATCATGCAGGGCACGGACCGGCCGGATTACGGCCGGGCGGTCGACATGCTGACCCGCGCGGCGATCAAGGAGATGATCGTGCCGTCGCTGCTGCCGGTGCTGTCGCCGATCGTGCTGTTCTTCGTGATCCAGCTCATCGCCGGCAAGAGCCAGGCCTTCGCCACGGTGGGCGCGAGCCTGCTGGGCGTGATCCTCACCGGCCTCTACGTGGCGATCTCGATGACCTCGGGCGGCGGCGCCTGGGACAACGCCAAGAAGTACATCGAGGACGGGCACCACGGCGGCAAGGGCTCGGACGCCCACAAGGCGGCGGTGACCGGCGACACGGTCGGCGACCCCTACAAGGACACCGCCGGCCCGGCGGTGAACCCGGCGATCAAGATCACCAACATCATCGCCCTCCTGCTGCTGGCGGTCTTGGCACACAGCTGAAGGCCGCAGCAGGCGGGAAATGCAGGAAGGGCCAGGTTCGGACCGAGCTTGGCCCTTCGCCTTTCGGCATGTGCGCCCTCGCACGCCGCTGTCGCCCGGGGCGCGGCGCACCTTGGCATCGCCGCGCCGCAGCGCCACCTCGGCGCCGGAATAAAACCGGACGCGGCGCTGCCGCACCTGCACGAGGTCACCCATGCCATCCCTGCTCGACCCGATCCGCATCGGCGCCATCGAGGCGAAGAACCGGATCTTCATGGCTCCGCTCACTCGCGGCCGCGGCACCCGCGAGCACGTGCCGACCCCGATCATGGCCGAGTATTACGCCCAGCGCGCCGGCGCCGGCCTGATCCTCACCGAGGCCACCGGCATCAGCCAGGAGGGGCTCGGCTGGCCCTTCGCGCCGGGCATCTGGTCGGACGCCCAGGTCGACGCGTGGCGGCCGATCGTGAAGGCGGTCCACGACAAGGGCGGCAAGATCGTCTGCCAGATCTGGCACATGGGCCGGATGGTCCATCCGGACTTCCTCGGCGGCGCCAAGCCGGTCTCGGCTTCAGCCACCACGGCCCCCGACCACGCCCACACCTATGCCGGCAAGAAGCCCTACGGTGAGGCCCGCCCCCTGGAGGTCGCCGAGATTCCGCGGCTGCTCGCCGATTACGAGCGCGCCACCGCCAACGCCCTGGCGGCCGGCTTCGACGGGGTGCAGATCCACGCGGCGAACGGCTACCTGATCGACGAGTTCCTGCGCGACGGCACCAACCACCGCACCGACCAGTACGGCGGCGCCATCGAGAATCGCGTACGGCTGCTGCGCGAGGTGTCCGAGGTGGTGGCGAAGGTCGCCGGCCCCGAGCGCACCGGCGTGCGCCTGTCGCCGAACGGCGCGATCCAGGGCTGCAACGACTCGAACCCCGAGCCGCTGTTCGTGGCCGCCGCCCAGGCGCTCGCCGATCTCGGTATCGCGTTCCTGGAGATGCGCGAGCCGGGTCCGGAGGGCACCTTCGGCAAGGCCGACCATCCGCCGATCGCCCCGGCGATGCGGCGCGTGTTCCGCAACCCGATCATCCTGAACGCCGATTACGACGGGATCAGCGGCCAGAAGGTGCTGGATGCCGGCGAGGCCGACGCCATCGCGTTCGGGCGGACCTTCATCGCCAATCCGGACCTCGTCGAGCGGATCGCCAAGGGCGCGCCGCTCAACAAGGACGACGCCGCCACCTGGTACAGCCAGGGACCGGAGGGCTACCTCGACTACCCGACCCTCGGCCAAGCCCGCGCCGCCTAGGCGCGGGATCTCGGTCGGCCGCCCCGCGTGGGGAAGCGCGGCGGTCGACCGGGACCTAGGCAGGAGGACGCAAGGAACCTATGTGACAGCCGGATCATGACAGTGCCGGCACCTCACGCGCTCGCGGCCTCCGAACCGACCGCAGGGCCCTGGAGCACTGCGGACCGGATCGCCGAACTGCATGATCTCGCGATCCTCGATACGGAGCCGGAGCCGCTCTACGACGATCTCGTCCGGGTCGCCGCCCATGTCTGCCGCGCGCCCGTGGCCCTCGTCAGCCTGGTGGATGCCCAGCGGCAATGGTTCAAGTCGGAGGTGGGTCTCGGCAAGCGGGAACTGCCGATCGACTGCTCCGTCTGCGCGCATACGATCGAGGCGGGCGATCTGCTGATTATCCCCGACCTGACCGCCGATCCGCGGACCATCGAGAACCCGCTGGTCACCGGGACGCCGGCCTTCCGGTTCTACGCCGGCGCGGTGATCCGCGGCGCGCAGGGCATCCCCCTGGGTGCCCTCTGCGTGCTCGACCGGTCCCCGCGGCCGGACGGCCTCGACTCCGAGCAGAGAGCCACGCTCACGGCGCTGGCGCGCCAGATCTCGAACCTGCTGGACCAGCGCCGGACCCTTGCCCAGGTCGCGGCCCGCGAGGCGGAGCTCGCCGCCAGCGAGCGCCGCTTCCGCGTCATGACCGCGGCGATGCCCCAGATGGTCTGGACCACGCAGCCGGACGGGTTCCACGATTACTACAATGACCGCTGGTACGAGTTCACCGGCGTGCCCTACGGCTCCACCGACGGCGCGGGCTGGAACGACGTGTTCCATCCCGACGATCAGGAGCGGGCCTGGACACGCTGGCGCCATTCGCTGGCCACGGGCGAGCCGTACGAGATCGAGTACCGCCTGCGCCACCACGGCGGTGCCTATCGCTGGACGCTCGGCCGCGCCATGCCGATCCGCGACGCCGGCGGGCGGATCGAGCGCTGGTTCGGGACCTGTACCGACATCGACGACCTGAAGCGGGCCGAGGCCGAGGCGCGCAAGCTCGCCGCCATCGTCGAGGCTTCCAAGGACTTCATCGGCCTGTTCACGCTGGACGGCGCGATCACCCACCTCAACGAGGCGGCCCTGGCGCTGGTCGGCCTGCCCGACCTCCCAGCCGGGCGCCGCTACCGGATGCCGGATCTCTTCACCGACGAGAGCCGCCGGGTGCTGGCCGACACCGCGATGCCGGCGGTGCGCCGGGACGGGTACTGGGAGGGCGAGCTGGCCCTGCGCCCGTTCGGCACGGCCGAGCCGGTGGCGGTCCTCTACAACATCTTCCCGGTCCGCGATGCCACCGGGGCCGAGATCGGCTACGCCACCGTCACCCGGGACCTGCGCGAGGCGAAGCGCGCCGAGGAGGCCCGCGACCTGCTGATCCGCGAGCTGTCCCACCGGATCAAGAACATCTTCGCGGTGGTCGGTGGCCTCGCCGCGCTCACCGCGCGCAGCGATCCGGCCGCCAAGCCGTTCGCGGCTGCCTTCCGCGACCGGCTCGGGGCGCTGGCCCAGGCGCACGAATACGTCCGCCCGCACTCGCCCGACAGTGCACCGGCGGTGGCGGGCCAGACCGTGCTCGGGCTCATGCGCCTGATCATGGCAGCCTATGAGGAAGGCGGCCGCTCCCGCGTCGCCATCGCCGGGGACGACGCCGAGATCGGCGAGCGCACCGCGACGGCGCTGGCGCTGATCATGCACGAGCAGGCCACCAACGCGATGAAGTACGGTGGCCTGTCCACCAAGGAGGGCGGCGTCTCCCTGAGCGGTCGCCGGGACGCGGACCGCTACACGCTGACATGGCGGGAGACCGGCGGACCGCCCGTCACCGGTGCGCCTTCGCGGAAGGGCTTCGGGACGGTCCTGGCCGAGCGCAGCGTCGCCGGCCAGCTCGACGGCGCGCTGGAGCGCGACTGGGCGCCCGGCGGCCTGCTGATGCGGCTCAGCGTCCCGATCGGGAACCTGCGGACCTGAGCGGACTGGCGGATGTGCGCGTCGCGATCCGATGCCCGCCGCAGGGGACGGCGCGCCGGAAACGGCCGCGGGTCTCCCGCCCCCGGCGGGGTCGGGGCTCCGGAGGGTGGGGAATTCCAATCTCCGGCGGGGGGCAAGGCTCGGCGTCCTTTCCCGGAACGGGTCGGTCCATCGGCCGGTCCAGGGTCCTGCAGCGCCCCGAACGACCCGGCCGGCGGGTGGAAGGCGCCCGCTGCAGAGGCATCACCGGTGATGCGAGGCACGGATCGTGGGCGGGGCGGATACGGCGTGAGCCCGAGGAACGCTTCCCAGACCCCCGCCCGCCTCGCGGACGGCGAGGCGAACCGGGGCGGCGCGACATGGGTGGCGTGGCGCCCAGTTCCGCGCGCAGGGACGGATGGACACCGGGATGAACCGCAGACCCGATGCCGGCCCGCCGCGCCTCGTTGTCCTCGATTTCGACGGGACGCTCGCCGACAGCTTTGATTGGTTCTGCTCGGTCCTGAACGGGGTCGCGGACCGCTACCGCTTCCGCCGGGTCGAGGCCGGCGAGGTCGACGCGTTGCGCCTGCAGGGTGCCCGGGCGATCGTGGCCCATCTCGGCATTCCGCGCTGGAAGCTGCCGCTCATCGCACGGCACATGCATCGGCTGGCCGCGCGCGATGCTGCGCAGATGACCCTGTTCCCCGGCGTGCCCGACATGCTGGCCGGGATCGCGGCCGCGGGCGTGCCCCTGGCGATCCTCTCGTCGAACCGCGCCGACACGGTCCGCCGGGTCCTTGGACCGGACAACGCGGCGCGCATCGAGGCCTATGCCTGCGGGGCCTCGATCTTCGGGAAGGCACGTCGGCTGCAAGCGCTTCTCGCCCGCAGCGGCGTCCCGCCGGATCGGGCGCTCTGCGTCGGCGACGAGATCCGTGACCTGGAGGCTGCGCGCACGCTCGGCTGCCCGTTCGGGGCCGTGACCTGGGGCTATACGGATCCCCGGGCGCTGGCCGCGCAGGCGCCCGACTACCTGTTCGCCGAGCCCGCGGAGATCGCCCGCGCGGCCGCGGGCGCCTCAGATCACTGGCCGCGATTCGCGCCGGGGATCACGCTGGTGCCTTTGCCGCTGCCGAACGGCTCGTAGCGGGTCAGGCCGCGGAACAGCTGGCTGAGGAAGGCGCGGTCGGCGCCGCTCGTCGGCGTGGTGCGCTCGATGAAATCGAAGATCCGCCCGTCCTGCAGGCCGTAGAGGGCCACGCGCTCCACCTTGAAGCCGGCGGTGAAGTAGATCGCCGTGACCTTCTGGTCCTCCACCTGCTCGCCCAGGAACATGATCGTCCGGCGGGTGTTCTGCGAAATGTAGTACCAGGACTTGTTGCCCACGGTGGACACCGTCGACGGCGTGCCGAGGATCTGGAGCACCTGCTCGGGGCTCATGCCGGGCTTGATCGTGGCGAGCGCCGCCTGATCGACCTGATAGCCGTGGCGCAGTTCCTCGCCGATGCAGCCGGACAGGCCGGCTCCCGCGAGGCCGATCAGAGCGAGGCGCGCGAAGGACTGGACGAAACGGCGCCGCATCGGGCCCCCAGAGAGCGTGTTGACGGACGGGACGCAACCGTCGCCGTCGGCACGGGACTCCGACAGCGCTTGCGCCCTGGGCATGGGTTGCCGTACCGCGGGGATATGGCTTTGACAAGGCAAGCTTGGCCACAGGTGGCCGCCATCCGCACAGGGGCCGGAGCGTCGTGGGCGGCCGTCCCGACCCGCGCGGGGCGCCCATGATCGCCGGTCTGTTCCGGCGGGCGAACGCGCGCCGTCGCGCCGTCGAGGAGTTGCACGTGGCCCTGAGCATGGCCGCGCGCCGCCCGGGCCTGTACACGCGCCTCGGCGTGCCCGACACCGTGGAGGGCCGGTTCGAATCCCTGTGCCTCCACACCATCCTGGTCCTGCGCCGGCTGAACCGCCTGCCGGCACCGGCCGCCGAGGTCGCGCAGGATCTCGTGAATTCCGTCTTCACCCAGCTCGACGCGTCCCTGCGCGAGCTGGGCGTCGGCGACATGGGCGTGTCCAAGCGCATGAAGAAACTCGGCGCCGCCTTCTACGGCCGCGCCGAGGGCTACGACGCGGCGCTCAATGCGGGCGACACGGCGGCCCTGCGCGCGGTCCTGTCCCGGAACGTTCTGGGCGGCGAGGGGGACGGGGCGGGTCTCGCCGCCTACGTGCGGGCCGCCGACGCGGCGCTGGCGGGAGCCGATCTCGACGGGCTGCTCGGGGGCGGACCGCCCTTCCCGGAGCCGGACGGCTTCGCGCCCGCATCGGCCCGGGCCGCAGACGCAACGGCCAGAGACGCAACGGGAGGCATGGCATGACACGGGACGGCAGCCAGGCGAGCGGTCCGCTCGCGCGCTGGGTCAACGTCGAGCGCCTGCCCCAGGGGCGCGGCGCCGTGACCGTGGAGGCGAGCCCGGCCGAATGCGCGGCGCTCGCCGCCGATTTCGGCATCCCCGGCATCCGCGACCTCGTGGGCCGGTTCGCCATCGCGGGCTCCACCAGCCGGCTCACGGTCACCGGCACCGTCGAGGCGCAGGTGACCCAGGTCTGCACCGTGAGCCTCGAACCATTCGAGACGCCGGTCCGTGAGCCCGTCGAGGTGGTGTTCACCGACACCGACCGGCTGGCCGGCACCGATGCCGAGGAGGCCGACATCCCCGATCCCCTCGTCGGCGGGCGCATCGATTTCGGCGCGCTCACCGCCGAGTTCCTGGCCCTCGGCCTCGATCCTTATCCCCGCAAGCCCGGCATCGCCTTCGAGCCGGTCGTGGCGGGGGAGGATGCGGGGCCGTTCGATCAGCTGCGCCGGCTCCGTGACGGAGAAGCGTAGAGCCGGCACCCCCGCGGTGTCGCGCGGATCGGAGGGTGGCGCGCCAATGCGTTCGGGCGTCGTCCCCGTCCCCGGCGCGCGGAGCACGCGCGGAATGCGATCCGGGAGATCCGGCGCACGCGGTCGCGAAGCGCCCCTCCGGGCGCCGCCGGGCGGCCGACGGAACCAGCCGGCACCCGATTTCATTTGCCCGCCGGGCCGGTATCGCTATGGTCCGCCGCGCCTGACGGGCCCCGTCCCGCCCGATCCCCCCTCGCCGAGCCCCGCGACCCGCTAGAGACATGTCCCAACGCGTGTGCATCTCGCTCGACGCCATGGGCGGCGACCACGGGCCTTCCACGGTCGTCCCCGGCGCCGCTCTGGCCCGCGAGCGCCATCCCGGCACCACCTTCCTGATGTTCGGCGACGAGGCGGTGATCGCGCCGCTGGTCGCCAAGGAGCCCCGGCTCAAGGACTGCGTCGAGATCCGCCACACCGCCGTGGCCGTGGCGATGGACGACAAGCCCAGTCAGGCGGTCCGCCAGGGCCGGGGCAAGTCGTCCATGTGGCAGGCGATCCAGGCGGTCCGCGACGGGCAGGCCGATGCCTGCGTGTCGGCCGGCAACACCGGCGCCCTGATGGCGATGTCGAAGATCTGCCTGAAGACCATGTCGGGCATCGAGCGCCCGGCCATCGCCTGCCTGTGGCCGACCGTGCGCGGCGAGAGCATCGTGCTCGACGTCGGCGCCACCATCGGCACGGATGCCGAGCACCTCGTCGAGATGGCCGTGATGGGCTCGGCCATGGCCCGCATCGTGTTCGACCTCGAGCGGCCGACGGTGGGCCTCCTCAACGTCGGCACCGAGGAGATGAAGGGCAACGAGGCGGTCAAGGAGGCCGCCCGAATCCTGCGCGAGATGGACAGCCCGGGCCTGAGCTACCACGGCTTCGTGGAGGGCACGGATCTCGGGCGCGGGACGGTCGACGTGGTGGTAACCGAGGGGTTCACCGGCAACATCGCCCTCAAGACCGCCGAGGGCACCGCCAAGCAGATCGCCACCTATCTCCGGTCCGCCATGACCCGGACGCTGGCGGCCAAGATCGGCGCGCTGTTCGCCCGGCAGGCCTTCCGGGCGCTCAGGGACAAGATGAACCCGAGCCGGGCCAACGGCGGCGTCTTCCTCGGCCTGGAAGGCATCGTCATCAAGAGCCACGGCTCGGAGAACGCGCAGGGCTTCGCGGCCGCGGTCGATCTGGCGCACGACATGGCCCGCCACGACATGATCCGCACGATCCGCGAGATGCTCGACCAGACGGCGGCCCTGGCGCCGGCCTGAACGACCCGGGAGAGGCCGTCACCGAACGGCATGGAAATCGGGCGGTCGCGGCTTCACAGCGGAGACTTGTGAATTCGGGGCCGTTCGGGAAGGACACAGATGGCGACTCTCCGCACAGACCCCGAACAGAGCCGGCGCGCTCCGAACCTGCGCTCGGTGGTGGTTGGGACCGGCTCGAGCCTGCCCGAGCGGGTGGTGACGAACGCCGCTCTGGCCGAGCAGATGGACACCTCCGACGAGTGGATCGTCCAGCGTACCGGCATCCGGCAGCGCCACATCGCGGCGGCCGACGAAACGACGTCGGTGCTCGGCATGCGCGCCGCGCAGTCTGCCCTGGATGATGCAGGCCTGACTGCAGACGACATCGACCTCGTGATCTGCGCGACCTCGACCCCGGACCACACGTTTCCGGCCACTGCGACCCAGATCCAGGCGGCGCTGGGCATCCACCAGGGTGCGGCCTTCGACCTCCAGGCGGTCTGCGCCGGCTTCGTCTTCGCGGTCACGACCGCCGACAAGTTCCTGACCACCGGGGCGGCCCGCCGGGCGCTGATCGTCGGCGCCGAGACCTTCTCGCGGCTCGTCGACTGGGAGGACCGCACCACCTGCGTCCTCTTCGGCGACGGGGCCGGCGCCATCGTGCTGGAGGCGCAGGCGGCGGAGGAGGGCCGGGGCGTCCTCAGCACCAGCCTGCGCTCGGATGGCCGCCATCGGGAGAAGCTCTACGTCGATGGCGGCCCGGGTTCCACCGGCACCACCGGGCACCTGCGCATGGAGGGCCGCGACGTGTTCCGGTTCGCCGTCGGGCAGGTCACCGACGTGATCGTTGACGCCTTCGCGCAGGCGGGCATGACTGCGGAGGACCTCGACTGGTTCGTTCCCCATCAGGCCAATCGCCGGATCATCGAGGCCTCGGCCGACAAGATCGGGATCGCCCGCGACAAGATCGTCCTGACGGTGGATCGCCATGGCAACACCTCGGCGGCCTCGATCCCCCTGGCCCTCGACGTCGCGCGGCGGGACGGCCGCATCAAGCCCGGCGACCTCGTGATGATCGAGGCGATCGGCGGTGGCTTCAGCTGGGGAGCGGCGCTGATCCGCTGGTGAGGGCCGAAACGATTCCTCGCACGCACGCGGTTGACCGGGGGCGGAGCGCCGATTAGCGTGCCGGATCATAGAGATACGTCTTCAGCGTTTGGTGCGGCCGTGATCGCCGCGCCCGAGGTCATGAAGAGAATGATGCGGGCGAGGGGGCACGGCATGGCAGGCAAGACGGTGACGCGCGCCGACTTGAGCGAGGCCGTCTACCATCAGGTGGGCCTGTCGCGGACCGAGTCGGCGGCCCTCGTCGAGACCGTGCTGTCGGAGATCTGCACCTGCCTAGCCGGCGGCGAGACCGTGAAGCTGTCCTCGTTCGGCTCCTTCGTGGTGCGCAGCAAGGGCAAGCGCGTCGGCCGCAATCCCAAGACCGGAGTCGAGGTCGCAATCGAACCGCGCCAGGTTATGGTGTTCAAGCCCTCGAACGTGCTCAAGGCCAAGATCAACGGCCTCAACGGTGCGGGTGCCCACGAAGACGACGACTGAGCCGCTCCGGCGTCGGTGCCGAACGGAACCGGCCCGGGATCACCGGTTAGGCTTGAGTGCGGCTCCGCAACCCGGCAAGATCGTGCCGTCCCGCGCTGATCCGTAAGACCGCCATGCCGCCAGCCCTCCGCGCCGCCGAACAGGCCGACGAACAGAGCCCCGGGCCCGGCGAGAAGAGCCCCCACGCGTTCCGCACGATCAGCGAGGTCGCCGAGGAACTCGACGTGCCCCAGCACGTGCTGCGGTTCTGGGAAACCCGGTTCGGCCAGATCCGCCCGGTCAAGCGGGCCGGGGGGCGCCGCTACTACAGGCCCCAGGACGTCGAACTCGTCGCCGGCATCCGTCACCTCCTGCACGTGCGCCGCTACACCATCGCCGGGGCGCAGCGGGTGCTCAAGGAGAACGGTGTCCGCTTCGTCCAGTCCGTCGGGCGCGGCGAGGCGGTGGCGGCCGAACCCCTGTCCCCGGAGGTCGAGGCGGAGGCAGGGGCCAGGAGCGGCGCGCTGGGCGGCCCTGATCGGGCGGCGCTGGCGGAGGCCCTGGAGGAACTGCAAGCCTGCCGCGCCCTGATCGACGGACTGCACCGGGCGCCCGCGAAGGACATCTGAGGCCCGGTCCGGCGGACGCCTCGCCGCACCCTTCGCGCTGAGAGCGAACTTTTTGGCAACAACTCGCGTTGTCGCCCGCATGTCCGTGCCCAAATCCAAGCTGTCGCCCAGCCAGGAACTGATGGCCCGCCTCATGCGGATCGTCCGCACCTGCCCGGAAGCGGCCTCCGAAGTCCTGGAACTGATGTTCCTCGTCAGCCAGATCGAGGCATCGACCGGCGTCGACCGGGAGTATCGCGACGCCAAGCGCGTGATCAGCCGGCTGCGCAATCCCCTCTGGGAGATGGGTCCCACCGACCGGGCGAAGCTGCTCGCCGCCGCCGAGACGATCCGCCGGGTCTGCCGCCTCGCCGAGGACGAGATTCCCCCCATGCCGACCGCCGATGCCGGGGAGAGGGCGCGGGTCGAGGCGCGGCTTGCCGCGGCGCTGGCGGGCGAGTTCGATGCCGCGCAGATCGCGCGCGTCACCGGTATCGTCGCGGCCGCGCTGCAGACCTGACTGCATCCTGGGCCCTCGACGGCGGTCGGCGGCATTCCCACATGCACGTCACCGATGAACGGGGCATCCGGACGGAAGTCCGGACATAGGTCCCGGCCCGGCCCTGGAGAGACGCTGACATGATCGCCCATCGTCCACTCGCCGCGCTGCTCGTGGGGAGCCTGGCGCTCGCCGGGCCGGCTTTGGCCCAGTCGCCGTCCAGCCGGACCAAGACGGTCGCGCCCGGCAAGACCGTGCGCCTCGAGATCGCGCCGAACCTGAAGAAGGATTGCTCTCCGGGGCCGATGCCCGAGTTCAAGGTCTCCGGTTCGCCGAAGAACGGCTCGGTCATCACCAAGGTCGGCAAGCTGAAGACGCCCGCGAGCTACCGATGCCCCAACAAGGAGGCGGCGGTGCAGGCCTTGTTCTACCAGCCCAACAGCGGCTTCACCGGCACCGATGAAGTGACGTTCGAGGTCAAGAGCTCCGACGGGCAAGTCCAGACGCAGACCGTCAAGATCACGGTCGGGGCCGCGGCCGGCAAATCGGGAGATGATGCCAAGAAAGAGGGCACCGATTTGTGAATCGAGGCGGCGAGGCAGGCCCGTCACCCCGTTTTGAACGTCCCGGAGGGGCGCGGAGTCTCCTCCGCGCCGCCCCCGATCGCGGGAGTGTTGCACGCAATCGACATGCCGGGCGACACGCTCACCGCACTGCGACAAAAGCGGGCCTGTCGGTTGCATCCAAGCCGAGACAGGATGAAGCTGTCACGGTCTGAGAGGGTTATCGAATGCCCATGCATGCGACGAACGACCTTTTCCAGAGCTTCGCCCGCGGGTACGAAGCCCGCCGCGACACGGAGATGACGCTCTCCGAGTATCTCGAGGCCTGCCGCGACGAGCCCCTGATGTACGCCTCGGCCGCCGAGCGCATCCTCGCGGCGATCGGCGAGCCCGAATTCGTGGACACCGCCAAGGATTCGCGCCTCGGCCGGATCTTCATGAACCGGACGATCCGGACGTACCCGGCCTTCCGCGAATTCTACGGGATGGAGGAGACGATCGAGCGGATCGTCTCGTTCTTCCGCCACGCCGCGCAAGGGCTGGAGGAGCGCAAGCAGATCCTCTACCTCCTCGGACCGGTGGGCGGCGGTAAGTCGTCGCTGGCCGAGCGGCTGAAGCTCCTGATGGAGGTTCACCCCGTCTACGTACTCAAGGCTGGGGACGAAGTGTCGCCGGTCTTCGAGAGCCCGCTGGGCCTGTTCGACCCCGAGACGATGGGCGAGGAGATCCAGAGGCGCTACGGCGTCCCGCGCCGGCGGCTGACCGGCCTGATGAGCCCCTGGGCGCTGAAGCGCCTCGACGAGTTCAACGGCGACATCTCGCGCTTCAAGGTGATCAAGGTCCGGCCCTCGCGCCTGCGCCAGATCGCCATCGCCAAGACCGAGCCGGGCGACGAGAACAACCAGGACATCTCCTCGCTGGTCGGCAAGGTCGACATCCGCCGGCTGGAGACCCTGTCGCAGGCCGATCCCGACGCCTACTCGTACTCGGGCGGCCTGAACCGGGCGAACCAGGGCATCCTCGAGTTCGTCGAGATGTTCAAGGCGCCGATCAAGATGCTGCACCCGCTGCTCACCGCGACGCAGGAGGGCAACTACGTCGGCACCGAGAATATCGGCGCGATCCCGTTCACCGGCGTGATCCTGGCCCACTCGAACGAGGCCGAGTGGCAGACCTTCAAGACCAACAAGAACAACGAGGCCTTCATCGACCGGATCTACGTGATCAAGGTCCCGTACTGCCTGCGCGTCGCCGAGGAGCAGCGCATCTACGAGAAGTTGATCTCCGGCTCGGAGTTGTCGGACGCGGCCTGCGCGCCCGGCACGCTGGAGATGCTGGCGCGCTTCTCGGTCCTGTCGCGCCTGCGCGAGCACGCCAATTCCAACGGCTTCTCGAAGATGCGGGTCTACGACGGCGAGTCCCTGCGGGAGGTCGATCCCCGCGCCCGCTCGATGCAGGAGTACAAGGACACGGCCGGCGTCGACGAGGGCATGGACGGGATCTCGACCCGCTTCGCCTTCAAGGTGCTCGCCGCGACCTTCAACCACGACACCACCGAGGTCTCGGCCGACCCCGTTCACCTGATGTACGTGCTGGAGCAGGCGCTCAAGCGCGAGCAGCTCCCGCCGGAGACCGAGAAGAAGTACCTGGAATTCATCAAGACCGAGCTGGCCCCGCGCTACGCGGAGTTCATCGGTCACGAGATCCAGAAGGCCTATCTCGAATCGTACCACGATTACGGGCAGAACCTGTTCGACCGGTACATCGACTACGCCGACGCCTGGATCGAGGACCAGGACTTCAAGGACGCCGAAACCGGCCAGCTCATGAACCGCGAGCTCCTGAACCAGGAGCTGACGAAGATCGAGAAGCCGGCCGGGATCGCCAACCCGAAGGACTTCCGCAACGAGGTGGTGAAGTTCGCCCTGCGCTCCCGGGCGCAGCACGGCGGCCGCAACCCCAGCTGGACCAGCTACGAGAAGCTCCGGGAGGTGATCGAGCGGCGGATGTTCTCCCAGGTGGAGGAACTGCTGCCGGTGATCTCCTTCGGCTCCAAGAAGGACGGCGACACCGAGAAGAAGCACGGCGAGTTCGTCGAGCGCATGGTCGCGCGCGGCTACACCGAGCGGCAGGTCCGCCGCCTGGTGGAATGGTACATGCGGGTGAAGCAGGCCGGCTGAGGCGCGGGGCGTCCGGCCGGGTCCAATCCGGCCGGGCCAGGATCCAGACCCCGCGGTCCAACCCTCCGCCGCCACAGTTTCGGACGACCGGCCGGTGAAGATCCGGGACCCGGCCGCGGACGCGGGATCCATTCCCCCGGCCGCAGCATGGTACGAGAAGGGTCGGGACCCGGCCGGCACACGCGGACGAGGGTTTTCGCAGCGGATGCACATCGTCGACCGACGTTTGAACCCGGGCGGCAAGAGCCTCCCCAACCGCCAGCGCTTCCTGCGCCGCGTGAAGGACGTGGCCCAGCGCGCCGTGCGGGAATCCGCCCGCGAGAAGGACATCAAGGATCTCGGCAAGGACGGCCGGGTCAGCGTGCCGGTGGACGGCGTGCGCGAGCCGCGCTTCTCCCGCCAGCCCGGCACGGGCCTGCAGGACCATATCCTGCCCGGCAACAAGACCTACGTGGAGGGCGACACGATCGAGCGCCCGCCGGGCGGTGGCGGCGGGCGCGGCTCCGGCGAGGGCGGGGAGGGCGGCGAGAACAGCGAGGACGCGTTCCGCTTCGTGCTGACCCGCGAGGAGTTCCTGGAGTTGTTCCTGGAGGATCTGGAACTGCCGGACCTCGCCAAGCGCCGCCTCGCCATCGTCGAGACCGAGGGCCTGCGCCGGGCCGGCTACACGGTCACGGGCTCGCCCGCCAACCTCGCGCTCACCCGGACCCTGCGCAACTCGATGTCGCGGCGCATCGCCCTCAAGCGCCCGAAGCCCGAGGAGGTCGCGGCCCTGGCGTCGCGGCTCGACGCCCTGCCGGAGGGCGATCCGGAGCGGCCGGACCTCGAGCAGGCGCTCCTCAAGCTGCGGGAGCGCGCCAAGCGCATCCCCTACGTCGACCCGATCGACCTGCGCTTCCGCCGCTTCGAGCCCTATCCGCGGCCGATCGCGCAGGCGGTGATGTTCTGCCTGATGGACGTGTCCGGCTCGATGACCGAGCACATGAAGGACCTCGCCAAGCGGTTCTACATCCTGCTGCACATCTTCCTGACGCGCCGCTACCGCCACGTGGAGATCGTGTTCATCCGGCACACCGACCGGGCCACCGAGGTCGACGAGGAGACGTTCTTCGGCTCCCGCGAGACCGGCGGCACCCTGGTCTCCTCGGCGCTGGTGGAGATGAAGCGCGTCATCGCCGAGCGCTACGATCCCAACGACTGGAACATCTACGCGGCCCAGGCCTCCGACGGCGACAACGTCTCCTCCGACGGGCCGACCTCGACGGAACTGCTGCGGTCGCACATCCTGCCGGCCTGCCAGCACTTCGCCTACCTCGAAGTGGGGGACGAGAACGGCCCCCGGGCCGGCTTCGTGGAGCACCGCACCACCCTGTGGCGGACCTACGAGGCGATCGCCAAGGCCGGCGGCCCGATCGCCATGCGCAAGGTCAACCACCGGCGGGAGATCTACCCGGTCTTCCGCGAGCTGTTCGGCCGCAAGGATGCGCGGGCGGAGGCGGAGGCGTGAGGGTGGCAGGACGCGGGCATCTCGTCCCCTCCCGCTGCGGGGGCGCACGGCCTCCGCAGGCGGGCGGGCGGTGGGAGCGCCGGTGCGCGACGGGGCTTCGGCCTTCCTGCGGGTCGCGCCGCCTTCTGAACCCGGGTTCCGCTCTCCCGCCCCCTGCTGAGGCGGGGTTCGCTCGCCCCCGCGGAGGGGAGAGGCGCGGAGCCGGCCGGATCCATACACTCGATCGGGAGGCCGCATGACGCTCGTCAAGGCACGCACGCCCCAGATCATCTCCGGTGGCCAGAAACCCCTGTTCACGGGCAACGACTGGGATTTCGACACCATCCGCCGCATCCACGACGCCTGCGAGGCGGTCGCGGGTCCTCAGCTCGGCCTGTCCTGGTACCCCAACCAGATCGAGATCATCACGGCCGAGCAGATGCTCGACGCCTACGCGTCGATCGGCATGCCGCTGTTCTACAAGCACTGGTCCTTCGGCAAGCACTTCGCCCAGCACGAGGCCGGCTACCGCCGCGGCCTGATGGGGCTCGCCTACGAGATCGTCATCAACTCCGACCCGTGCATCTCCTACGTGATGGAGGAGAACACGGCGACCATGCAGACGCTGGTCATCGCGCACGCCGCCTTCGGCCACAACCACTTCTTCAAGAACAACTACCTGTTCCGGCAATGGACCGACGCGGAGGGGATCCTCGACTACCTCGACTTCGCCAAGAGCTTCATCGGCCGCTGCGAGGAGCGCTACGGCCATCAGGCGGTGGAGCAGGTGCTCGACGCCGCCCACGCCCTGATGAGCCAGGGCGTCCACCGCTACCCGCGCAAGAAGCGGCCGGACCTCGCCTCCGAGCAGCGGCGCGAGCGCGAGCGGATCGAGCACGGCGAGCAGATCTACAACGATCTCTGGCGGACCCTGCCGCAGAAGATCGGCACGGTGCGGCCGGACCTCGCGGCGGAGCGGCGCAAGGCGCTGCTCGAACTGCCGCAGGAGAACATCCTGTACTTCCTCGAGAAGGTCGCGCCGCGCCTGCGGCCGTGGCAGCGGGAGATCCTCCGCATCGTCCGGCTGGTGGCGCAGTATTTCTACCCGCAGCGCCAGACCAAGGTGATGAACGAGGGTTGCGCCACCTATTGCCACTACCGGATCATGAACGCCCTGTCGGAATCCGGGCAGATCACCGAGGCGGCCTACCTGGAATTCCTGCAGTCGCACACCAACGTCATCCGCCAGCCGAACTACGATGACCGCTCCTACGGCGGCCACAACCCCTACGCGATCGGCTTCGCCATGATGCAGGACATCGCCCGCATCGTGGAGCAGCCGACCGCCGAGGACCGCGACTGGTTCCCGGACATCGCGGGAACCGGCGACGCCATGGCGGTCCTGCGCGACTGCTGGGAGAATTACCGCGACGAGAGCTTCATCCAGCAATTCCTGTCGCCCAAGCTGATGCGCGACCTGCGCCTGTTCCACGTGGTGGACGATCCCGACGAGCCGGAGCTGCGGGTCGAGGCGATCCACGACGAGCGCGGCTACCGCAAGATGCGCCGCTCCTTCGCGCGCCAGTACGACGTGGCGTGGCTCGATCCCGACATCGAGGTGGTGGACGTGGACCTGGAGGGCGACCGCCGCCTGATCCTGCACCACAAGGCGATCAACAAGATCACCCTGCAGAAGGACGACGCCAAGCGGGTCCTGCAGCACCTCGCCGACCTCTGGGGCTACGACGTGGTGCTCAAGGAGATCGAGCCCGCCACCGGCACGGTGCTGGGCGAGATCACCGCCAGCGCGCGGCCGATTTTCTTCTGAGCGGCGTCTCCCACCCGTCCCGCTCATCCTGAGGTGCGGTGAAGTCGGTTCGCAGGGGGCGCCGGGACCCGCGCGGCCGGCTGGATCCCTCCAGCGCGGCCACCGCTGCGCCGCGGCGTCTCCGGATGCGGCGGACGGCGGGAGAGGTGCCGATTGCCCAGCTGTCCCGGCCATGCTCCATGGTTCCATGGCTGCCACGATCCTGACCCGCGCCGAGACCGGCGACTTCCTCGACCGCGAATTCCCGCAGATGCAGGCGGGCGGGCGGGCCTACCATCTCGAGGCCGTCGGGCCGCTCTCGGCGCGGATGCGGCTGGAGGCGCAGGAGCGCTTCCTCCGGCCCGGCGCGACGGTGTCGGGCCCGGCCATGATGGCGCTGGCCGACTATGCCCTCTACGCGGCGATCCTCGCCAATATCGGCCCGGTGGCGCTGGCGGTGACCACGAGCCTCACCTTCAACTTTTTGCGCAAGCCCGCCGCGGGGGACCTGCTGGCGGAATGCCGGCTGCTCAAGCTCGGCCGGCGGCTGGCGGTGGGCGAGGTGCTGATCACTGCCGTCGGGAGCCCGGACCTCGTCTGCCACGCCACCGGCACCTACTCGATCCCGCCCCCCTGAGGACAGCTGAGGCCGTTCAGGCCCGCGCCTCGGTCAGCCGGGCGGCGTAGCGGGCGATCAGGTCGACCTCCAGGTTGAGCCGGTCGCCGCAGCGCCGCTCACCCCAGGTGGTCACCTGGAGCGTGTGGGGAATCAGCAGCACGGAGAACTGGTCTCCCGCGACCGCGTTCACCGTCAGCGAGGTGCCGTCGAGGCAGACGGAGCCCTTCTCGGCGATGAACTTCGCCAGGGCCGCCGGCGCCCGCAGGGTGAACCGCTCGCTCGGTCCCCAGGCCCCCGCCGTCACGCTCTCGCGCGCCACGATCTCGGCGAGGCCGTCCACGTGGCCGGTGACGAGGTGGCCGCCGAGCTCGTCGCCGATCTTCAGGGAGCGTTCGAGGTTGATCCGCGTGCCGGCCGTCCAGGACCCCACGGTGGTCCGCGCCAGGGTCTCGGCGGCGGCGTCCACCGCGAAGACGCAGCCCTCCGCATCCGGCTCGACCGACACCGCCGTGAGGCATGGCCCCGCGCAGGCGATGGAGGCGCCCAGCGCGATCGAGGCGGGATCGTAGGAGGCGCGGATCGCGATCCGGCGCAGGTCGCCTTCGCCCGCGACCGAGACCACCGTGCCGATGGCGCTGACGAGTCCGGTAAACATCGCTTCACGTCCTGTCGCGTTCGTAGGTCACGGCCGTATCGGCGCCGAGGCGCAGCGCCTCGACCGTGCGGAACCCGCCGCCCGCGAGCGCCGCCGTCAGGGCGGGGCCCAGCGCCCGCAGGCCGCCCGCGGTTCCGAGTTCCGCCGGTCCGGTGACCAGCGTGCAGGCCTCGATCAGATCGGCCCGCGCCAGCGCATCCGCAAGGCGGGGGCCGCCCTCGCTGCACAGGCGCGTCAGGCCGCGCGCGCCGAGGTCCGCCAGGGCCGCCGTCAGGTCGATCCCGCCGGCCGCATCCGCCGGCACGGTCGCCACCGCGACGCCCAGGGCCTCCAGGGCGCGGCGGGCATGGGCCGGCGCGGAGCGGGTGGTGAGCACCAGGGTCGGCGTGTCCCGGGCGGTCCGGGCCAGCACGCTGGCCGGCGAGAGCCGCAGGTGCGTGTCGAGGACGACCCGCAGGGGCGAGCGCCCGGCGAGGCCCGGCAGCCGCACGGTCAGCGCGGGGTCGTCGGCCCGGGCGGTGCCGATGCCGATCAGGATCGCGTCCGCGTGCGCCCGCCAGAGATGGACCGCCCCGTCCGCCACCGGCCCGGTGATCCGCAGGCGCTCCGGCCCGGCGGCCGCGCAGAAGCCGTCGCGGGTGCGGGCGAGCTTCAGGTGCAGGGCCGGGCGGCCGCGCGTCACCCGGGTGACGTGGCCGATATGGTCCCGCGCCGCCGCCTCCCGCATCAGCCCGGTCTCGACCGCCACGCCCCCCTGCCGGAGCAGGGCGTGGCCGCGCCCCGCCACCCGCGGATCCGGATCCTCCAGGGCGCTGACCACGCGGGCGATGCCGGCGGCCAGGATCGCGTCGGTGCAGGGCGGCGTGCGCCCGTGATGCGAGCAGGGCTCCAGGGTGACGTAGAGGGTCGCGCCGCGGGCGGCCTCGCCCGCGGCGGCGAGCGCCAGGGGCTCCCCGTGCGGGCGCCCGCCCGGCGCGGTCGCGCCCGTCCCGAGGATGCGCCCCGTGGCCGCCTCGACCACCACGGCGCCGACCGACGGGTTCGGCCACGTGGTGCCGAGGCCGCGCCGGCCCAGCGCCAGGGCGAGCCGCATGAAGGTGGCGTCGTCGCTCATGCCGCCGGGCTCACGGGCGCCCCGCGCGTCGTCGGCCCGGGACCCCGGGCTCCGGCTCGGGTCCCGGCACGTCCGCCGCCCCGTCGGCCCCGGCCTCCGCCGCCAGGGTGCCGTCGCCGAGGGTGCCGAGCAGGGCCTCGAAATCCCTCGCCTCGCGGAAGTTCTTGTAGACCGAGGCGAAGCGCACGTAGGCGACGTCGTCGAGACCTTTCAGCCCCGCCATCACCAACTCGCCGATCGCCTCGGAGGTCACCTCGGGCTCGCCGGCGCTCTCGAGCTGCCGGGTGATGCCGCTGACCAGCCGCTCGATCCGGTCCGGCTCGACGGCGCGCTTGCGCAGCGCCACGTCGATGGAGCGCTGGAGCTTGTCCCGATCGAAGGGCACGCGCTTGCCCGAGCGCTTCAGCACCACGACCTCGCGCAGCTGCACCCGCTCGAAGGTGGTGAAGCGGCCGGCGCAATCCGGGCAGACCCGGCGGCGCCGGATCGCGGCGCCGTCCTCGGAGGGCCGCGAGTCCTTCACCTGGGTCTCGGAGCCGCCGCAATAGGGACACCGCATGGATTCGCACTCGACGCAGAAAGACGGCCGCGGATCCGTCGGATCCGCGGCCGCTGTCTAATCCACTCCACAGGGGGCCGGAAGGCCGGCCCCGCGCGGGTCTCAGCCGTAGATCGGGAACCGGTCGGTCAGCGCGTGGACGCGGCTCTTGACGCTGGCCTCGACCTCGGCATCGCCCGCCTCGCCCTTGGCGGCCAGCCCGTCCAGCACCTCGACGATGAAGCCGCCGATCTGCTTGAACTCGGCGACGCCGAAGCCCCGCGAGGTGCCGGCCGGCGTGCCCAGGCGGATGCCCGAGGTGATCGTGGGCTTCTGCGTGTCGAACGGCACGCCGTTCTTGTTGCAGGTGATGTCGGCCCGCGACAGCGCCGCCTCGGCGGCCTTGCCGGTGAGGCCCTTCCGCTGGAGGTCGACCAGCATCAGGTGGTTGTCGGTGCCGCCCGAGGTGATGTCGTAGCCGCCCGAGATCAGCGTGTCGGCGAGCGCACGGGCGTTCTCCACCACTTGGCGGGCGTAGATCTTGAACTCGGGCTTCAGCGCCTCGCCGAAGGCCACGGCCTTGCCGGCGATGACGTGCATCAGCGGGCCGCCCTGGAGGCCGGGGAAGATCGCCGAGTTGAACTTCTTGGCCAGCGCCTCGTCGTTCGTCAGGATCATGCCGCCGCGCGGGCCGCGGAGCGTCTTGTGGGTCGTCGTGGTGGCGACGTGGGCGTGCGGGAACGGCGACGGGTGGACGCCGGCCGCCACGAGGCCCGCGAAGTGGGCCATGTCGACCATGAAATACGCCCCGACCGAGTCGGCGATCTCACGGAACTTGGCGAAGTCCCAGTGGCGCGGGTAGCCCGAGCCGCCG
The DNA here is from genome assembly GCF_022829625.1 of Methylobacterium sp. E-046. NCBI lineage: Bacteria > Pseudomonadati > Pseudomonadota > Alphaproteobacteria > Hyphomicrobiales > Methylobacteriaceae > Methylobacterium > Methylobacterium sp. E-046. Next base: position 84,774 of record NZ_JAKSYP010000238.1, read on the forward strand.
GCGATGATCACCTTCGGCTTGTGCTCCTGGGCGAGGGCGGCGACCTGCTCCATGTCGATGCGCTGGTCCTCGCGGCGCACCGTGTAGGAGACCGGCTTGAACCACTTGCCTGAGACGTTCGGCGGGGCGCCGTGGGTGAGGTGGCCGCCGGCGGCGAGGTCGAGGCCGAGGAACGTGTCGCCGGGCTGCATCAGGGCCAGGAACACGCCCTGGTTGGCCTGGGAGCCCGAGTTCGGCTGCACGTTGGCGAAGCCGCAATCGAACAGACGCTTGGCGCGTTCGATGGCGAGATCCTCGGCGATGTCGACGAACTGGCAGCCGCCGTAGTAGCGCCGGCCCGGATAGCCCTCCGCGTACTTGTTGGTCAGCACAGAGCCCTGAGCTTCCAGCACGGCGCGGGAGACGATGTTCTCCGAGGCGATCAGCTCGATCTCGTGCTGCTGGCGCCCGAGTTCCTTCGACACCGCCTCGGCGATCTCGGGATCGGCCTCCGTCAGGGGGGCGGCGAAGAAGCTGTTGGAGAAGTGCTTGTCGGCGGCAGTACCGGCGCTCATTGTCAGCCTCTGTTCTGGTAGGGGCGATGCCCGGCCTTTCGTCGGCGTAAACGGGCGGGCGTTGAAGGTGCGATTCCTACACGCGCCGAACCCTCAGGCCAAGCACAGGCAATTTGGATACGCGCAAAGAATAATTTGCCGCATGGGGGCCGCGTCGCCGACCGGCGGTTGCTAGGCCCGTGTTCCTATTAAACCTCTGATCTTCTTGACGAAAGGAAAATGTTCATGGGATAAAACATGAACACAGGCGAGGCGCGGTCATGCAAAGTGACGAACGTGATCGAGCGCTGGATTGCCGCATCGCGTGGCTTCGACTCAGTCTCGCATTCGTCACCCTGCGTCTTCTCGAGATCAAAGCGGGGTTTCGTCAGGATCAGCCGCGAGACAGTGACGGCCGATGGTCGGGCGGAGGCGGATCGTTCGTCGTCACGCGAAAGGACAAGACGGGCGATTCTCGGATTGATACCAAGACTGATGAGATCCTCGATGTCCTGAAGGAAGTCGTCGAGAGCACCGAGCCGGGAGAGGGGTTCCTCTACGGAATTCAGATCCACGCGGCGCTGGCGGCCCGCCTGCGCGCGCTGGATCTCCCCGGGATCGGCCGGCACGGCGTCGAGCAGAGCTTCGTCGCGGGGGACATCGTCCGCCACGGCCTGTCGGGCAGCATCCGGACGGATGTTCTTCTCCGGGATGGCCGAACCAGCGCGGCGCCGATCCGGGCGATCTGGGACATCAAGACGGGTGAAATGGGCCTGTCGCCGCGCCGTATCCGTGCCTTGCGGGCCGGCGCAGGTGTCGACGACCGCGTCCCCGTCATCGAGATCCATCTCCTCCGCGGCATTTCCGTCAAGAGCCGCGTCTCTGTCGCCGTCACAACGGGAGTCTTAGTCGCATGAGTATGGAAGCGTATGCCCTGTGTCCGCGACCACTTGCCAGCGTATCGGAATGGCAGACCGGCCTGGACGCGCTCGGTTTCGATCTCCAGCTGCGCGGCGGGGCGATTCCGCCGGCCTCGTCGGGGCATCTGCCGGCCACGCGGCGGGGCCGGGCCTCGGGCTTCGAGTGCTCGAGCATGCCGCTCTCGGAATTGAAGGACACCTATCCGGAGACCGACTTCGCCGGCTCTTGGCCGTGCGTGTACGCGTTCTGCTTCGGCACCATCGCGGAATCCATCGGTGCCCTGATGGCGATCGCGGCCTGCGTGAAACTGGTTGGCGGGCTCGCCTTCTATCCGGAGGACGGTCGCTTGCTGACGGCCGATCAGGCCGTCCAGTACGCGCGCGAGACGGTGCCCGGCGCTGAGGAACTCGAGCGGCAGCACGGCCCCGGACCGGAATGATCCGGGGTCATCCTCAGCGCCAGGCCTGACCCGGCCGAAGAACCTCGGCGAGACCAGAGAACCTCGGCGGCGCCGCCCAAGCCCGCCGGATCCATCTCAGACCTCCGTCGTGAGGTTCGTCTCGATCAGCACCGTCTCGGTCTCGAAGGCGGCCGCATGCCACGCCCCGATCGGGAAGTGGAACACGCTGCCGGCCGAGAACGGCCTGCGGCCCTGCTCCGTCTCCAGGATGCCCGACCCCGAGATCACCTGCACGAACTGCTCGTGATCGTGGCTGTGGCGCGCCGCCAAGACACCCGCCGGCACCACCACCCGCACGAGGCTGGCGCCCGCACCCGGGATCTCACGCTTGGCGACGCCGTTCCCGGCGACGCTCTCCGCGCGGTCGTTCCAGGTGGTCAGGTGATCGGCCATCGCTCGGGTCTCTTCCAGGGGCGCGTGGGGCGGGGCCAAGCCGGCCGGGTCGACGGGCGTCCGGAGGCCTGTGCCCGCGTCAACCGGTCCCGCCGGGCGAGCGCCCCCGCCGGCCCCTGGGCGCCCCCGGGTCGGGCCGGGCCCGCTCGGGCGTCGCGCCCGGCCCGGTCGATCCGGGGGACCCCGGATCCTGCTGGGACGGCGCGCCGGTCGTGGGCCAGAAGGTCTCGAACAGCTCCTGCATCGCCCGGATATTGTTGCCCTGCACCTCGGCCCCGGTGCGCAGCATCTGCTGGATCATGTCGGAGCCGGCCTCGCCCATCGCGCCCTCCGCGGGCTTGTGCGCGGGCTTGGGCACGGGCTTCGGTGCGGGCGGCGCGGCGGCGGGCAGGAAGGCCTTGGCCATCTCGGCCCAGGCCGGTCCGAACGGGAACGGCACCGGCGGCGGTGGGCTCGCCCGCGCCTGCAGGGGGTCGGCCTGCGGCTGGTTCAGCATCACGTGGACGATGCTCGCCACCACCGCGCCCGCCATCATCGGCAGCATCTGGCGCAGGACCTGGGCGCCGACCCCACTCGCGGTGGAGGCCTGCTGCAGAACCGCCTGCATCAGCTGGGCCGAGCCGAACATCTGGCTCAGCGCGTCGAGGCCCTGCGGCGCCGCCGGCCGGGCGGCCTCCAGGCCGAACATCCGGGCGAAGCCGGTCGGGTCCATCCCGACGCTTCGCTGGAGGCCGAGGGTCAGGGCCGGCATCAGCGCCTGGAAGGCGCGGGTCGTCTGCTCCGTCGTGAGGCCGAATTGCTGGGCCATGGTCTGGAGCCCGGCCTCGCCCTGGACCTGGAACATGTCGAGCGGGTTGAACATGACGCCTCGTTCCTGCCCCGGTCGGACCGGCCGGGGCGAGGCATCGTGACCCGTTGCGCGGCGAAATACCAGTTCTTGCCCGCGGAACTTGTGTCGGGCGACGTGACGGAGGCGGATAACTCGGGCGCCCTGTCATCCCGGCGCCCTGTCTTCCCGGCGCCCCGTGACCGCGACGCCCTGTCGTCCTGCGGGCCCCGCCCGCCGTCTCAGCTCACCGGTCCGGGATGGGGATGGCCCGCCGGCAGCGGCGTGTCCCGGTGGGGCCCCTCCCGCGTGCCCTCCGGCTCCGCGCCGCTCGGGCCGGACCCTTCGAGGCGATCGACGGTGCGGCGGGCGAGCAGGATGCCGAGCGCGCCGAAGACCAGGGAGCCGAGCCCCATGCCGGCCACAACGCCGCGGGGGCCGTAGAGCGACGCGCCGAGCAGCGCGGGCGGGATGGTGCCGAGCGTCGCACGCCCCCAGTTCAGGAGCGTCGACCGCAGGGGAAAGCCGAGGTTGTTGAAGGCGGCGTTGCCCAGGAACAGGAGTCCGTTGAAGAACCAGATCCCCCCGCCGACGAGGCAGAAGAAGCCGAACAGGTCGGCCGCCACCCCGTTCAGGCCGAACAGGGCCGCGAGCGGCCCGCGGGCGAGCGCCAGGGCGAGCCAGACCAGGGCCACGTAGGCGAGCGTCACCCGCACCGCCTCGCGCAGCACGCCGCGCATCCGGTCGAACCGGCCCGCGCCCCAGTTCTGCGCCAGGATCGGCCCGATCGCACCCGACAGGGCGAACAGACCGCCGAAGGCCACCGGCGTCAGGCGGTCGATCACCGCGGCGGCGGCGACGGCGTCGGCGCCGTAGCCGGCGAACAGGCGCGCCAGGAAGGCGCTCGCCACCGAGGGGGCGAGGTTGGTGAGGACGGCCGGTCCCGCGACCCCCGCCAGGGCGGCGGCATCCGCCGGCAGGTCGGCGAGGCGCGGCCGGCCGACGAGGCCGTGGCGGGCGACACCGCGCAGGCCCACCGCCACGAAGGTGACCCGCGCCACGCAGACGGTGATCGCCGCGCCCTCGACGCCGAGGCCGGCCCCGAAGATCAGCAGGGGATCGAGGGCGGCGGTGACCAGGGCGCCGGCCACCGTCACCAGCATCGCCTGCCGCGCCTCGCCGACGGCGCGGAGCAGGCCGGTGAACAGCATGCCGGCGGCGAGCAGGATGTTCGACGGCAGGGTGATGTGCAGGAACAGCATCGCCACCCGCAGCGCTTCCCCGCGCGCGCCGATCAGGACGAGCAGCGGGTCGGCGAGGAGGGCGATCAACCCCGCGATCAGGGCGGCCACGAGGCTGCCCAGCGTCAGCGCGGAGGTGGCCAGCCGGCGCGCCGCCGCCGGGTCGCAGGCCCCCACGGCCCTCCCGACCAGGGCGCCCGCGGCGATCATCAGGCCGATGTTCACCGCGGTGGCGAAGAACTGCACGATCGCCGCGAAGCCGACGGCCGCAGTCAGGTTCGGGTCGCCGAGCTTGGAGACGTAGAACAGCGACAGCAGGTCGACGACGAAGATCGCCATCAGCCCCACCGAGCCGGTGGCCGCCATCACGACGACGTGCCGGAGGATCGAGCCGGTGACGAAGCGTCCGGTCTCGACCGGGGCCGGACCGGACGCATGCGGGCTGGGCGGGGGCGGGCCGTCAGACATCCGGCCGGTCACGCATTCCGGGCGCTGCCTTCCGCCTCCAGCTCCGCCTCCGGGTCGCCCTCGGCCTCGGCGGCGTCGCTCTCCTGCGGGGCGAGGGCGGGCCGCTCCAGGAGCCGCTCGGCGGCCTCGCGCCGGTCGCCGCCCACGAGGTCGCGGGTCTCGGTGCTGAGCGCGCGGGCGGGCCGGACGGGGGCGGTGAGCGGTTCGGGCTTCAGCCCCGCCGCCGCCCCGCGCATCCAGCTGGACCCGTCCGGCAGGGCGCCCGCCTGCTGCAGGACGAGGCGGGCGATGTCGCGCTTGCGCACGTCGTCCGCCCGGGCGGTGGCCGATTCCGGCGACAGGCCGAGCCCCTCCAGCGCCGCCCGCCCGAAGGCAAGGGCGGATTCCGCCGTCTCGCGGATCTGGTAATCCACGTCCCGGTTCATCAGCTCCACGGCGTGCAGGCGGTCGTAGGCGCGCACGAAGGTGCGAACGCTCGAGAACTCCTCGTGCACGATGTCGACGATCTTGAGGGCGCCCTCCCGGTCGTCGACGCAGATGCAGACCAGCTCGACCCGGCCGATCCCGGCGGCGCGGAGCACGTCGAGCCGGGTGCCGTCGCCGTAATAGATCCGGAAGCCGAAGCGCGAGGCCGCGCGCAGCTGCTCGACGTCCTTGTCGATCACCGTGACGGGGATGCCCTCGGCCAGCAGCACCTGCGTCAGAACCTGCCCGAACCGCCCGAAGCCGATCACCAGGACCCGCGCCTCGCCGCTCTCGGCGAGTTCGGTCGCGGGCTCCTCCAGGTCGTGCGTGGTCCGCGCGTTGCGCCGCTCGATCAGCTTGTCGAGGCCCTTGGCGGCGATAGGCCCGATCAGCATGGTCAGCGCCGCGAGGGCCACCGCGAAGCGCGTCGCCGTGGCGCCGGTCAGGCCGAGTTCCGCGGCCTGGGGCAGCAGCACGAAGGCGAATTCGCCCGCGGGCGCCAGGACGGCCGCGCCCCGCAGGGCCCCGAGGGTGTCCGAGCCGAACAGCCGGAACAGGCCGGCCACGAGGGCGACCTTGACGAGGATCGCCCCCAGCGTCGCGCCGAACAGGGCCGGCCAGACCTCGCGCACGAGGGTGCCGTCGATCGACATGCCGACGCTCATGAAGAACAGGCCGAGCAGCATGCCGCGGAACGGCTCGATATCGGCCTCGAGCTGGTGCCGGAAGTTCGACTCCGCGAGCAGGATCCCGGCGAGGAACGCGCCCATGGCCATCGACAGGCCGACCTGCTCCATCAGCAGCGCGGTCCCGAGCACCACGAGGAGGGCCGCAGCGGTCATCACCTCGCGGGCGCCGCTCGCCGCCAGCAGCCGGAAGAACGGGTTCAGGCCGTAGCGGCCGACCAGCACCACCGCCAGGATCGCCGCCAGCGCCTTGCCGGTGGAGACCGCCGCCTCTCCGAGCCAGGAGGCGTCGGTCGCCCCGCCCGCCGAGGCGAGCAGCGGCATCAGCGCCAGGATGCCCACCACCGAGAGATCCTGGAACAGCAGCACCGCGAAGGCGCGGCCCCCGTAGGCGCTGCCGAGGTCGCCCCGCTCCTCCAGGAGCTGGAGCGCCACCGCGGTGGCCGAGAGGGCGAGCGCGAGGCCGATCACCGCGGCCGCGCCGAGGCTCAGGCCCGCCAGAACCCCCGCGCCGCCGAGCACCAGGGCGCAGACCACGAGCTGGGCGGCCCCGAGGCCGAAGATGTCGCGCCGCATCGAGACGAGCTGCGACAGGTGCAGCTCCAGCCCGACGATGAACAGCAGCAGCACCACGCCGATTTCGGCGACGCTCGCGGCCGTGTCGGGCTCGGCGATCAGCGACAGGCCGGACGGCCCGATCAGCACGCCGGCCACGAGGTAGCCCAGCACGGCGCTCTGGCCGATCAGCCGGAACACCGGGACGCCGATCACCGCCGCCGACAGGAAGGTCAGGACCGGCGGCAGGAAGCTCGCATGTTCGACGGGGCTCGCCATGAAGATCGTCCCGGCGGTTCTTCGAGGGTCGCGCAGATGGAGCACCCGCTTAGCGCGGGCGGGGCCGGGACGCGAGCCGCGCGTGGGTGCCGTTCGGCACAAGGGGCTCCTGATCGGGGGGCGCCGAACCCCGGCCCGCCGCCGCGGCGCGGGCGCGGCGCGTCCCGCGCGGGGTTTCAGGTCGGGTTCCGCCGATACTGAAACCCGTTCGGGCGGGGGGACGCCTCGCGACACCGGGGGCATCGCATCGCGCCCGGTCCGGCGCTGCGGGAGGGCGCGCCCGACCGCCTCACGCCAGCAGCCGCGGCTGCGCCCGGCGCGAGCCGTCGATGAATTCGAAGCCGCCGGCCGCGCTCAGCATGTGCAGGCGCGAGCCCGGCCAGGCCGCCCCCGGCCCGAGGCGCGTCTCGACCCGCTGGGCGTAGCCGCCCTCGTCGAGCCGCAGGATCCGGGCGAGGCCCAGCGCCGCGCCGTAGCCCTGGCGGCAATCCTGGACCGGCCGGATCAGGGCGCCGTCCCGCGCCACGATCGGCCCGGCGGCCCGGGCCGAGCCGACGTCGATCAGCACCGGATTCAGCCGGTGGGGTGTCCAGGGGCCGCGGAAATGCGGCGCGTGCCAGAGATGCAGGGTGTCGGAGTAGCTGCCCCCGCCGGCCCGGACCGTGGCGAAGAGCCACCAGCGGCCGCCGTGGTGCAGCAGCGTCGCGTCGCCGGCCACCACCCCGTCCACCAGCACCGCCTCGTGGACCCAGCCCCGCGGGAAGGCGGTGGCCCGGTAGAGGTCGATCGTGCCCGAGGCGTGGGATTCCGGGATCATCCAGACCTGCCCGTCCGCCTCGAAGACGAACGGGTAGGAGAGGTGGGTCTCGAGTTCCAGGACCGGCTCGGGGCGCCCGCGCGGACCGCCGGCATCGAAGCCCACCGCCGAGATCACCCCCTTGCCGCGCCGGTAGTCGAATTCCTCGACGAAGAGGGTCACCGCCCCGCCCCGCGCGATGGCGAAGGGGTCGGCGTAGAAGCGGTGGCCGTCGTCGGGCAGGTCGATCCAGCCGTCCTCCGGGTGGCGGCGCAGATCGATCAGGTCGGGCCCCTCGATCCGCCGCCAGCCGACCCGCCATTGCGGCTTGTGGAAACAGAGGGCGTAGAGCCGGCGGGCGATCAGCCGGGCGAGGCCCCCGGCGGCGCGCCGACCGGCGCCCAGGCCGCCGAGATCGAACGACCGGTCCGGCTGGAGGGGCGCCTCGGTCCCGTCCGGCAGCGTCGGCGAGGCGGCGCCGTCGAGGGCGGCGGCGATCAGCGTGATCGTGCGCGCGAGGTAATCCTCGAAGGCGGCGAGCATGACGGTGTGCGATTCCGCGCCGAGCCGCCCGACCGCGACCGGGACGCCGCCGGGACCCCGCAGGGCCGCCACCGGCGCCCGCCGGGCGAACAGGGCCGACAGGAGGCCCGCCTCGCCCGGAACCCCGTCGAAGTCGAGCCGCCAGGTCGGGGCCGACGCCGCCTCCGCGGGCCCCCCCGAGAGGTCGAGGACGATGTCGGCCGCCGCGGCCGCGTCGTCGCCGCGACCCGCCTCGTAGGGGGCGAGGGCGACCGGCTCGGCCGCGGTGGCGAGGCCCGGTCGGGGCAGCCCGTGGATCGCGGCCTCCAGGCGGAACAGCAGCTCGGCGTTCGGCGGCAGGCCGCCGGCATCCTCGATCCAGGCGATGCGGATCCGGCGCTCGGGCCGCTGCCCGAGCTGGTCGAGGAGGCGGATGTGCCAGCCGCGCAGGGCGCGGCGGTCGAGCCGCACCGTCACGGTCCGCGCCGCTGGCCTCGTCACGGGGGCCGCCGGGGGGCTCGTCACGGCGGCCTGTGTCTCCGACCAGGCCGGGGCCCGGCTGCCGCCGGACGGAGGCCGATCCATGCCGCCGATCGCCCGTTCCATCAGCCGGGAAGCCTTCCGCCGCGCGTGTCGGATTTCGAGGCGGCAATCACGGCGCTCAGGATCCTTCGGATGCAGAGAAAACGGCTGGAAACAGGTCGGCCGCGGGCTGAAAGCTGTTCCTTGGCGCGACGATCAAGCAAGCCCAGGGATGAGTCTACCTCGACGAGCTGAGGATGCAGGACGATTTCTGCCGAACTGATTAAAATGATGCGCCTCGGTCGACGCGGTAAGGTCACGTTACGGTGCCGTGCGACCGTGTCGCCCGGCCGGTGAGGGACGCCCCGGGAACTCCCAGATCGGCTCGGCCGTTCGCTAGGGGCGACGGGGTGTGGAGACACGATATGACGCGCAAGACGCTGATGCTCACGGCGACGCTCCTCGTCGCCCTGCCGGGGACGGCCTTCGCCTGGGGCGGTGGTGGCGGCGGCGGCGGTGACAGCGGCAGCGGGCTCTCGCCCTACGCCGCCCTCAGCGGCAACGACCGCTCGGCCGGGGTCAACAACGGCAATTACCGCGACCCTGCCCTCGACCCGTATATCCGCGCCTACGACCCGGAGGCCGCGGCCCGCGCCGCCACGCCGCCGGCGGCCCGTCCGCGCCTGCGCATGCGCCCCTATTACGGCTATCCCTACTGAGCCACGGATCCGCCCGCCGCGTCGTGGCCGGGCGGGACGCGATCGAAACCTGCGCTCGAACGGTGAGCCCCCGGCGCGCCCGTCCGTAGCGATCCGCGGCCGAGCGGCAGCGGGAGCGGTCGGGCCATCGCGACCCGGCCCCGCCTTCTGCGGCGGCGCAGCGCAGCGAAGGCCCCGCGGGTCTCCTCGCTCGAGGGTGGTCGGAGCCGGCATCCCGGGACGACGGGAGGCGCCCGGCGCGGTCGAACGCCGCGGACACCCTTGGGACTCGTCCGGCCGTCGCTGCGCCGGGCGGGCATGCCCAGCGCCTTCAGGACCGCTCGATGCCTTTGACGTTGCGGAGCCGCTTCAGGGTCCACTGGCCGCCCGACGGTTTGCAGCCGGTGCCGCGAACGAAGCGGCTGCTGGCGCTTCCGATCACCGAGGCCAGGAAGTTCCGGCAGATCAGATCGTCGGCCACGTAGGGCAGCCCGGTCGGATTGATGCTGCCGTGCAGGCCGGTCTCGGGATTGTCCCACTTCACCGGCCGGCCGTTGCCCTGCGGATCGAGGGCGACCGAGAGGGCCGCGCGGGCGCGCCGCCAATCCTCCTCGGCGAGATCATCCCCGAAGCTCGCGGGGCGCTTCTCGATGCTGCCGGTCACGATGGGCTCCTCGGCCACGCGCGGCGGGGCCTCGGCCGCGCCGCGGAATACGAGCAGCGGCTGGCTGCAGCCGCACAGGGCCATCGTCACCGACAGGACCGAGACGGACGCGACACTGCGCACCCACCGGCTTGGCTCTTTACACGCGCATCGCCGCATTACACCTGACTCACGACGGGCTTTCCGCTCGACCGAACATGCCGATGTCGGTGCCCCCTCAGGCCCTGGACGCGGCAGGCAGGAGTCTTGGCGTGGATCAGTTAAGGACCGATGACCCGCAGGCTGCGGACTTCACCCGCAGCGACGATCCCGTGGCGCTGTTCGCCGCATGGATGAAGGACGCGGAGGCCGCCGAGCCCGAGGATCCGAACGCCATGGCGCTCGCCACCGCGGGGGCCGACGGGCTGCCGGACGTGCGAATGGTGCTCCTGAAGGGCTTCGACGCGCAGGGCTTCGTGTTCTACACCAACACGCAGTCCACCAAGGGCGCGGAGCTGGCCGAGAATCCCCAGGCCGCCCTGGTGCTGCACTGGAAGAGCCTGCGCCGGCAGGTGCGCGCCCGGGGGGCGATCACGCCGGTGACGTCCGAGGAGGCGGACGCCTATTTCCAGAGCCGCCGCCGGGAGAGCCGGCTGGGTGCCATCGCCAGCCAGCAGTCGCGCCCCCTCGCCGACCGCGCCACCCTGATGGACGCCGTGGCGGAACTCTCCGCGCGCTACGGGGACGGTCCGATCCCGCGACCCGCGCACTGGACCGGCTTCCGCATCACTCCGGTGACCCTGGAATTCTGGCAGAACGGCGAGTTCCGCCTGCACGACCGCGTCCGCTTCACCCGGACGGACGGGGGCTGGAGCCGCGCGCGGCTCTATCCGTGATCCGGTCTCCGATTGAACGCGTCGACCGGAAACGCAGAAGAGCCCCGGCAGGGCCGGGGCTCTCGGGAGCGCTGAAGCGGTGCGACGAGGCTCAGGCCTCCTCGCCCTCCTTCTTCTCGTCCTCGGCAGCATCGGCCTCGGCCTCGGCCTTCTCCTCGGCGGCCTCGGCCGACTGCGCCTCGGCGATGGCGGCCTCCTCGGCCTCCACCTCGGCGCCCAGCACGGTCGGCGGCACGATGTTGGCGACCGGGTCGGTCTGCTCGCCGGTGTAGGTGCCGGCCGGGATCTTGATGTCCGAGACGTGGATCACGTCACCGATGGCACGGCCGGTCAGGTCGACCTCGATCGCGTCCGGGATCTGGTCGGGGGCGACCTCGAGGCTCAGGGTATGGGTCACGATGTTGAGGGTGCCGCCGAGCTTCTTGATGCCGGGAGCCGCGTCCTCGTTGACGAAGTGCACCGGCACCTCGACGGTCACGGTCTGGCCGGAGACGACGCGCAGGAAGTCGACGTGCAGCGGCACGCCGGAGACGGGGTCGAGCTGGAAGTCGCGCGGGATCGCCCGGACGGTCTTGCCGCCGGCCTTGATCTCGAACAGCGTCGTCTTGAAGCCGCCCGCGTAGATCAGGGTGCGGGTGCGGATGAGGTCGATGGCGATGGCTTGCGGCGGCTGGCCGCCCCCGTAGACGACCGCGGGAACTTGGCCTTGGCGACGAACGGCCCGGGCGGCCCCCTTGCCGACCCGGTCGCGTGCCACGGCCTCAAGCGTCTTTACTGCGCTCATGGCGTGATCCTTAAACGTTGCTGGAGCCGGAAAACGAAAAGGCCGCCCCTGACGGACGGCCACATCCTTCCCGGCGCGCCCCTGCCTCCAAGGGTGTCTCGGGGGCGCGCCGTGCGCTTACACGGATGGGGGCGGGTTGGCAATGTTGGAACGCGTCGGACCAGCGCCGACGTCACGATCCTGCCGGTGCTCCGCGCAGGTCGCGACCGGTCGGTGCGGGGCGGACCCCCTCAGGGCCGGCCGAACCCCGCCCGACTACGGGCGCAACCCCGCCAGCGCTCGCCGCGCCCGCCGCTTCTGCAGCCACAGGGTCAGGCCCAGCGCCGTGCCGATCACCAGCGCCGAGACCGCCGTGGTCACCGTGCCGAGCGCGTAGATCTCCGGCGTCGTCACCGTGGTGGTCAGGCCCTGCAGCTCCAGCGGCAGGGTGTTGCGCCCGCCGATCGCCTGGCTGGTGCGGGCGAGTTCGTCGAACGACAGGGTGAAGCCGAACAGCGCGACGCCGACCAGCGCGGGGGCGAGGATCGGCACCACCACGTGGCGGAGCGTCTGCGGACCGCTGGCGCCGAGGTCGCGGGCGGCCTCCTCGTAGGCGGGGTCGAACCGGTTGAACACGGCGAACAGGATCAGCAGGCCGAAGGGCAGCGTCCAGGTCAGATGCGCCCCGAGCGCCGAGGTGTAGAGGCCCATCAGCGTGCCGTGATCCTCCAAGAATCCCCAGCCGGTGGCGGCGGCCAGGGCCTTGATGGCGTCGTCGAGGAGCCGGAACTCCAGCCCGATGCCCAGGGAAACCACGATCGAGGGCACGATCAGGCTCGAAACCGCCAGGGCGAAGACGAGGCCGGCCCCCCGGAAGCCCTTCCGGAAGGCGAGACCGGCATAGAACGCCAGCGTCACGGTGAGCGCCATCACCACGAGGCCGAGCGCCAGGGAGCGCCGCAAAGCCGCCCAGATGTCGACGACGCCGACGCCCGCCCACAGCTTGGCGAACCAGTGGGTCGAGACCCCGTTCATCGGGAAGGTCAGGCCGCCGGACGGGCCCTGGAAGCTCAGGGCCAGGATGGTCAGCGTCGGCCCGTAGAGGAACAGGACGTAGAGCGCGAAGATTCCGCCCAGCAGGTAGAAGGCGGGGCCGCGGGGCTGGTCCATCGCTAGAGCTCCCGGCGCAGGTCGATCATCCGGGTGAGCCCCAGGATCATCAGCAGCACGGCGGCCAGCAGCACCATGGCGTTGGCGGCGGCGGCCGGGAATTGCAGATAGGCCATCTGCACCTGGATCACCTTGCCGACGCTGGCGATCTGCTGGCCCCCCATGACGCCAACGGTGACGAAGTCGCCCATCACCAGGGTGACCACGAAGATCGCCCCGATGGCGATGCCGGGCTTGGCGAGGGGCAGCACGACGTTCCGGAGGATCTGCGCGCTCGACGCGCCGCCATCGCGCGCCGCCTCGATCAGCCGCCGGTCGATGCGGGCGAGGCTGTTGAAGATCGGCACGATCATGAACACCGTGTCGAGGTGCACGAAGGCCAGCACCACCGCGAAGTCGGAGTAGAGCAGGCCCTCGATCGGCGCGCGGATCAGCCCCAGGCCGCGAAGCGTGTCGTTGACGAGGCCGTTGCGCCCCAGCAGCGGGATCCACGAGATCATGCGGATCACGTTCGAGGTCCAGAACGGGATCGTGCAGAGCAGGAACAGGCCCATCCGCACCGTGCCGGAACGGACGTGGAAGGCCAGGAAATACGCGACGGCGAAGCCGAGCGGCAGGGTGATGGCCAGGGTCAGGGCGACGAACTTCACGGTCGAGAGATAGGTGCGGACCGTGGTGCAGAGGTCGGCCGACAGGCAGCCGTCGAACAGGTCGGCGTAGTTCTGCAGGGTGAGCGCCGGGATGATCTCGTACTCGTTGTACTCCCAGAGCGACACGATCCCGGTGAGCGCCAGCGGCACCACCAGGAAGATCAGGAAGACGAGGGTCAGCGGCGCGGCCTGGAGATAGGCGAGGGCGCGCCGCCGCCACGGCGGCGTCGCGACCGGGGTCGCGGCCACCGTGGCAGGGGCTGCGGCGGGCAGGGCGAGATCGGTCATCGGGTTCGCCCCCCGCGCGCCGACGCATCCCCTCCCGCGCGGAGGGGGGAGGGTGGGGCGGCGGCGGCGCGCGGCCCGCTCACGCCGCGATGAACTCGTTCCACTTGCGCACCATGTAGGTGTTCTCGTCCATGACGGCGTTCCAGCAGGCGACCGCGCCCATGCGCTGTTCGAAGGAGCCGCCGTCGCGGGTGGCACCGGCCCTCTCGATCAGGGTGCCGTCGGGACCGAGGATGTCCTTCTCGGCGGGCTTGCCCTCCATCCAGAAGGCCCACTCGTCGGGCTGCATGTTATCCTTGGCGGTCTCCAGCACCGCCGAGTAGTAGCCCTGCCGGTTGAGGTAGGCCCCGGCCCAGCCGGACAGGAACCAGTTGATGAAGTCGTAGGCGGCGTCGAGCTTCCGGCCGCTCAGGGTCTTCGGGATGCCGAAGCCCGAGGCCCAGGCCCGGTAGCCCTCCTTGAGCGGCTGGTAGGTGCAGGGCACGCCCTGCGCGCGGACCTTGGTGACGGCGGGCGACCACATCGACTGGATCACCGTCTCGCCCGAGGCCATCAGGTTCACGGATTCGTTGAAATCCTGCCAGAAGGCGCGGAACTGGCCGGCGCGCTTGGCCTCGATCAGCACCTTGATGGTGCGGTCAATCTCGGGCTTCGTCATGTTGCCCTTGTCGCCGTAGGTGTAGTCGCCGGTCGCCTCCACCACCATGGCGGCGTCCATGATGCCGATGGACGGGATGTTGAGGATCGAGGCGCGGCCCTTGAAGGCCGGGTTGAGGAGCTCCTTCCAGCTCGTCACCGGGACCTTGATCAGGTCCGGCCGGATGCCGAGCGTGTCGGCGTTGTAGACGGTGGGGATCAGCGAGATCCACCCGGTCTGTTCGCCGGCAAACTTCTTCGACTCCTGGCCCTCCAGGTAGAAGACCTTCCTGGGTGCCGTGCCCTGGTCGCCGATCTGCTTTCCCGCCACTTCCCCCTTGGTGAAGACGGACGAGATCTTGTCGGCGAGCTTGATCCGCTTGGCGTCCATGCCCTGCAGGTTGCCGGAGGGCAGGATCTTCTTGAGGCTGAAATACTCGGCGTCGATCAGGTCGAAGGAGTTCGGCTGGGTGACCGCGCGCTTGGTCACCTCGTCGGTCACCACCGGTATGTACTCGATGGTGAGGCCGAGATCCTCCTTCACCTTCCTGGCGATGTCGGCGGACTGGTTCACTGCCGTGCCGAGGTAGCGCAGGGTCACGGGCTCGGCGGCGTGCACCGCCGGGAAGCCGGTCACCGGCGTGGCGGCCAGCGCGGCGGCTCCCTGCAGGAGCGTGCGCCGGCTCGGCTTCGAGGGCAGGTCCTTCGCGGGCAGGTCCATGGTCGTCTCCGTTACGCGTCGAGGCGGTGGGCGGCGGTCGCGTCCCAGCCCACCGGGATCGTGTCGCCCGGGCGGAGGGGACGGGCCGCGAAGGCGGCGTCGCTGAGGATCGCCGTGAGGGCGGCCGGGCTGTCGGCGGCGCGCTCCAGCCCGTCGGCGTCGAGGCCGACATGGACGCTGGTGCCCTGGTACTCGACCGCCACCACCCGGGCCGCCAGCGCCGCCGGCCCGGCCTCGGCCCCGAGCCGCATCCGGTCGGCGCGGACGGCGACCAGCCCGTCGGGCCGCCGGATGACGTTGTGGCCGCCGATGAACCGGGCCACGAAGGCGGTGGCCGGCCGCTCGAACACGGTACGCGGGTCCGCGGCCTGCTCGATCCGGCCGGCATTCATCACCACCACGAGGTCGGAGAGCGCCATCGCCTCCTCCTGGCTGTGGGTGACGTGGATGAAGGTCAGCCCCAGCTCGGTCTGGATCCGCTTCAGCTCCACCCGCATCCGCACCCGCAGGAACGGGTCGAGGGCCGAGAGCGGCTCGTCGAGCAGCAGCACCTTCGGGCCGGTCACGAGGGCGCGGGCGAGTGCCACGCGCTGCTGCTGCCCCCCGGAAAGCTGAGCCGGCAGGCGCCCGGCGAGGTGGTCCATCTGCACGAGGCCGAGCATGGCCATGGCCTTGGCCCGGCGCTCCACCTTGCCGACGCCGCGCATCTTCAGGCTGAAGGCGACGTTGTCGCGCGCGTCGAGGTGCGGGAACAGCGCGTAGCTCTGGAACATCATGGCGGTGCCGCGTTCCGCTGGCGGCGCATCGCCCACTGCCTTCGGGCCGATCACCACGTCGCCCGCGCTGGCCCGCTCGTGACCGCCGATCATCCGCAGGGTCGTGGTCTTGCCGCAGCCGGAGGGGCCGAGCAGGCAGCAATAGGCGCCGGACGGCACCTTCAGGTCGACAGCGTCGACCGCGATGGCCGCGCCGTAGCGCTTGGTCAGGCCGATCAGCTCGACATCCATGCGGTGCTCCCCCCGGAGGCTGCAGGCAAGCGGCGGGCCAGCGCGGCGCTCAAGCGTCCCGCCGCTCGGCCGGATCGACCGCCCGGTCGAGCACCCGCCCGCGTCCCGGCTCGGATAGGACCCGGCCGTCCTCGGCGATCACCTGCCCGCCCGCGATGGTCACCACCGGCCAGCCGGTGACGGAAAAGCCCTCCCAGGGCGTGTAGTCGGAGCCGTGGTGCAGGTTCGCCTGGCGGATGGTCTCGCGGCGGTTCGGGTCCCACAGGGTCAGGTCGGCGTCGAAGCCCGGGGCGATCGAGCCTTTCCGCGGATAGAGACCGTACAGCTTGGCGTGGTTCGTGGCGGTCAGCGCGGCGAACTGGTTGAGGCTGATCCGCCCCGTCGAGACACCTTCGGAGAAGAACACCGGCAGCCGCGTCTCGATGCCGGGGATGCCGTTCGGGATCCAGCGGAAGGAGGTTCTTCCGCGCGGGTTCAGCTTGCCCTGCGGGTCGTCGTAGCGGAACGGGCAATGGTCGGACGAGACCACGTCGAAGATCCCGCGCCGGATTCCCGACCACACCGCCGCCTGGCTCGCGACGTCCCGCGTCGGCGGCGAGCAGACGTATTTCGCGCCCGCCATCGGGTCGAAGGAGCCGTCATCGGGGCCGAGCCCCTTCATGTCCTCGGCCGTCAGGGTGAGGTATTGCGGGCAGGTCTCGGCCCGGATCTTCAGGCCCCGCGCCTGCGCCCAGGCGATCTGCTCGGTGGCCTCGCGGCCCGAGACGTGGACGATCACGATGGGCAGGTCGATCAGCTCGGCGTGGCTGATCGCCCGGTGGGCGGCCTCCCGCTCGACCACCTCGGGACGCGACAGGGCGTGGCCGTAGGGCGCCGTCTCGCCCGCCCGCTCCAGGCGGTCGCTCAGGTAGCGGATCGCGTCGTAGCCCTCGGCATGGACCATCACGCGGGCGCCCTGCCGCCGGGCGACGTGGAACACGTCGAGAAGCTGGCGGTCGTTCAGGACGAGGTCGTCGTAGGTCATGAAGACCTTGAACGAGGTGTAGCCGTCGGCCACCAAGGCCGGCAGCTCCTGGCCGAGCACCGCCTCGGTCGGGTCCGAGATAATCATGTGGATCGCCACGTCGACGTGGCACTGGCCCTCGGCCCTGGCCCGGTAGGCGTCGACCGCCCCGCGCAGCGAGCCGCCCCGGGGCTGGATCGCGAAGGGCATCACGCAGGTGTTGCCGCCCGCCGCCGCCGCCCGGGTGGCGCTGGCGAAATCGTCCGCCATGACGATGCCGGGGCCGGATTCCTGGGCGATGTGGACGTGGCTGTCGATCCCGCCCGGCAGGACCAGCAGGCCAGAGGCGTCGATCACCCGCGCGGCGTCGGCGATGGTTTCCGCCACCGCGACGATCCGGCCGCCGCGCACGCCGACATCGGCCCGCACCGTGTCGCTCGCCGTGACCACCGTGCCGCCGCGGATGGCAAGGTCGAACTCGGGCATGCCGCTCACTCCTCCGCGCCGTCGGGCGCGCCGGGCCGATGCAGGGTTCGCGCCGATTCGGGCGGGCGCGGTCGGCACGGCAGGAGGTCACGGGCAGCCGCGCGGGTCGCAGCCGCGCGGGTCCAGGGGATCCCGGATCGGGCACGGGCGCTCCCGGGCGCGGGATGTTCCCCCTTCGCCCGGACGCCGTGAACGGTGATCCGGATTCCCGCGCGACGAGCGCGGCGGCGTGACCGGCGGCAGCGCAGCGTCGGTGAGCGGGGCGCTCTCGCAGTTCCCCGGAACCCGGGCCCGGGGCGCCGCCAGGCGGGCGCAGCGGGCCTCGTGGGTGGTGCCGGCGTAGCCGTCGAGGAGCCCGGCCCGCGCCGCCAGCAGCGGGACATCGGCGTCGGTCCAGAACGGCCTGCGCCGGAAGGATTCCTGGACATCGATGACCAGCAGCGCAACATCGGACATGTCCTGTCTCCCGCTCGGTGACGCGAGCCGCAGCATCCCCGGCCGGAACGCAGCGCGACAGAAATCCCGCCGCCGACCAGCGGACATGTCCGGCCAATCTCGAGCGAGCAGGAGCCGCGCGTGACGAAACATCCCCGGACGATCTTCGTGCTGACCGGGGCCGGCGTCTCGGCCGAGAGCGGGCTCGGCACGTTCCGGGACCGCGGCGGGATCTGGGCGCGGTTCGATCCCATGAAGCTCGCGACCCCGGAGGCCTACGCGGCCGACCCCGACACGGTCCTCGACTTCTACGACCACCGCCGCCGCGGCGTGATCGCGGCCGAGCCCAACATCGCGCACGTCGCCCTGGCCCAGGCCGAGGCGCGCTGCGCCGACCGGGGCGGGCGGCTGTTCCTGTGCACCCAGAACGTCGACGACCTGCACGAGCGGGCCGGCTCGCGGGCGGTGACCCACATGCACGGCGAACTGCTCAAGGCGCGCTGCTGCGCCTGCCGCGCCGTCACGCCCTGGCGCGCGGATCTGGGCCGGGCGGACCGATGCCCCGCCTGCGGTACCGGAGGCCGGATGCGGCCGGACGTTGTCTGGTTCGGCGAGATGCCGATGCACCTCGACGCGATCGAGGCGGCGCTCGCGGAGGCCGACCTCTTCGTGGCGGCGGGCACCTCCGGGGCGGTCTACCCGGCGGCCGGCTACGTGCGGCAGGCCCGGGCGCGGGGCATCCCGACCCGCGAGATCAACCTGGAGCCGTCCGACACCGCCGACGCCTTCGACGACGCCCGCTACGGGCCGGCGAGCACCGCTCTGCCGCGCTACCTCGCGGATCTCGGGCTGTGACCGCCGGGCCAGCCGCGCCGGCTCGGCGACCCCGACGGGCCCGGCGGGAGGCCGGGATTCTCCGACGAGGACCCCAGTCTCAACGGCGGCGAATCACATCCGCGCGACCTGTCAAGAACTGGTCGGACCGTTACCCACCGGTTACAACGGCCAAGCTCGGGCTCGGCGTCGCGGCCCTCCTGAGCGTTCGTTGAAGCCACAAGGGGAAGCTACGACCCATGCAGAACTTCACCGTAACCGACCGCGAGCGTGACACCGTTCTGGCGGCGTTGCGCTATTACCAGTTCTACCGGATGCAGGGACATCCGTTCGACCCACGCCAGGACCACCTGATCGATACGATTGCCGGGCAGACCGGCAACGCCCTGGATCTCACCGAGATCGACGACCTCTGCGCCGGCCTGAACGGCCACCGCCACGCGCTGGCCGCCGCCGCCGCCTGAGGGCGGCGATCCGGCGTCCCGCGGGGCGCGCCGAGACGGAGCCGGGAGGCGCTTCCCCGAGACGAGCGGTACCGCCGCCGGGGACGGTTCCCGCGCCGGGCCCGGGCGCGACACCCGGGTCCCGCCACCCCCCCGCCGCGGTCTCGCCGCGGCCGGGACTCCCCCGAAAAGGCCGGTTTCGCCCGGCCGGGAAACATGCCCTAACGGGTCACGCGCCCGTCCTCCGGCCGCGGGGACCGGGGGCGCCGATGCCGACGATGCGGACGGGTTCGGGACGCCTCCGCGGCGGCGTGATGCGCGCGGCCAGTGCCCTGTGGCTCGCCCTGCTCCCCGGCCTGCCCGCCGCCGCCGCGCCGGAGAGCGTCGCCACCGCGCTGGTCGTCGCGGTCGACGTCTCGCAATCCGTCGACGATGCCCGCTTCCGCCTGCAGATGGAGGGCATCGCCGAGGCCCTGGAGGACCCGTCGGTGATCGGCGCGATCACCGGCACTCCGGGCGGGATCCTGTTCGCCATGGTCACCTGGGCGGACCGGGCCGACCTCGCGGTCGGCTGGCGGCGGATCGCCAGCCGGGCCGACGCCGCGGCCGCCGCGGCCCTGGTGCGAGCCACGCCCCGGCAGGCCGGCGAGTTCACCTGCCTCGGCCAGATGTTTCGGACGGTCGCGGCCGGCGTGCTGCCGGCCCTGCCGGTCCCGGCCGAGCGCGTCGTGGTCGACGTCTCGGGCGACGGGATCGACAACTGCACCGATGCCGGCAGCCTCGCGGAGGCGCACGCGGCGCTGCTCGCCACCGGCGCGACGATCAACGGCCTGCCGATCCTGGTGCCGGGCGAGAACGACGTGGTCGGGGCGGGCGCCTACCGGGCGCCGGGCTACGGCCTGCTCCCGACGCCGCTGCCGCAGGAGCGCACGAGCCTGGAGCAATGGTACCGCGCCCACGTCATCGGCGGCCCGGGGGCGTTCCTGCTGGCCGCGGCCGGCTACGGCGACTTCTCGCGGGCGTTGCGGCGGAAATTCGTGATCGAGATCAGCGCCCTGGGGCGGTAGGGGCGGCAAGCCCGGCAGGACGTCGTGGAGGCCCCCGCCTCATCCTGAGGTGATCCGCGTCCGCGGGTCTCGAGGGAGGGCTCCTGCGCGGCCACCGCACCGCTCGCGGCGCCTCAGGACGAGGTGCCCGTTGGATCAACGGGGATGTCGAGCCGCACTTGCGAAGCCTTCGGCGGGTTCCCCCGGGCCCTCACGGCGCCTTCTTCAACTGCTGCTCGGCGCGGGTGAGCGCCGCCTCGCAGCCGTTCGCGTCGCCCTTCGAATCCGCGGTGCGCGCCTCCTCCAGGGCGACCTTCGCCTGCTGGGCGGCGTCGGCCCCCTGGCCGGCCTGGGCCGACTTCTCCGGCGGCGCCTCGGGGGATTCCTTGTCCCGCTGGCCCTCCGTACCGGTGATCCCCTCACCGCCGCGCTTGGCGGCGTTGCCCTGGCCGCTGGTATTGGCAGAGATCGACTGGCTCACCTCGGACTGGACGCGCTTCGACACGCTGTCGATCCGGTCGCCGCAGGGCGAGGCGAGGGCGGGGGCCGCCGTCAGGATCAGGGTCAGGCAGGCGGTCAGGGCGGGACGCATCATCGGGTCGGGTACTTTCCAAGAGAATGGGGCCGCGGGTTCCCCCACGGCCCCAACGCATCGCGCTCGGCGACGGTTCAGGCGCTCAGCTGATCGCGGATCGGCAATTGCCGGACCCGCCGGCCGGTGGCCGCGAAGATCGCGTTGGCGATCGCCGGCGCCACCGGCGGCACGCCGGGCTCGCCGACGCCGCCGAGCGGCCCGTCATAGGATCCGGTCGGCACGAGATGCACGCGGACCAGCTTCGGGGCGGCGTCGATCCGGAGGACCTCGTAGCCGTCGAAGTTGTTCTGCACCGCCCGGCCCTGCTTGAAGGTGATCTCGGAGGTGAGGGCGAGCCCCATCCCCATGACCACCGCGCCCTCCATCTGCGAACGGATGCGCTCCGGGTTCACCTGCGGCCCGCAATCGACCGCGATGTCGATCGCCTTCACCTTCACCTGGCCCTTGTCGTCGACCTCCACCTCGGCCGCGACCGCCGTGTAGGTGACGAAGCTGTAGTGGCCGGCGATGCCGAGGCCGGCGCCCTTGGGCATCTGCCGGCCCCAGCCCGCGCCCTTGGCGGCCGTCTCGATGACGCCGCGCAGGCGGCCGGTGTCGATCGGGTAGCGCTTCGGGGCCTCGCCGTAGTTCCAGACGTCGCCGATCTCGGTCGGGCTGATCTTCCGGTCGGGGCCGATCAGCTCCAGCAGGTACTCCTTCGGCTCGCGGCCGGCGGCGTGGGCCAACTCCGACACGAAGGACTGGATCGCGAAGGCGTGCGGGATGTTCGACACCGAGCGGAACCAGCCGATGCGGACATGGGCGGCGGCCTCGGGGTTCTCCAGCCGCAGGTTCGGGATGTTGAACGGCGTGTTGACCAGCCCCATCCCGAGTTCGAACGGCAGCTCGTGCTTCGGATCGGGCGCGAAGATCGAGCCGATCGTCGGCGCCACCGAGCGGTGCAGCCACGCCACCGGCAGGCCCTTCTCGTCGAGGCCGGCCTCCAGGTGCTCCACCGAGATCGTGTGGAAGAAGCCGTGGTGGAGGTCGTCCTCGCGGGTCCAGGCGAGCTTCACCGGCGCGCCGCCGACGGCCTGCGAGCAGAGCGCCGCCTCGACCACGTAGTCGGGCTTGGACTTGCGCCCGAAGCCGCCGCCGAGCAGCGTGACGTTCACCTTGACCTTGTCGTCGGGGAGCTTGAGCGCCTTCATCAGGCGGTCGTTGGCCGCCTGCGGACCCTGGACGCAGGCCCAGGCCTCGCAGAACCCGTCCTTCACGCGGGCCACCGCGGCCGGGGGCTCCATCGGCGCCTGGGCGAGGTGGGGCACGAAGTACTCGGCCTCGAGCTTGGTCTTGGCCTTGGCCATCGCGCCGTCGACGTCGCCCTGCGTGCGCACGACCTTGCCGGGCTTGCGGGCCGCGGCCTCCAGCTCCTTGCGGAACGCGTCGGTGTCGTAGCCGGCGTTCGGGCCGTCGTCCCAGGTGATCTTGAGGGCGTCGCGCGCCTTCATGGCCGACCACGTGTTCTTGGCCACCACCGCGACGCCGCCGAGCGGCATGAACTCGGACGGGATCTCGCCGCCGTCGATCTTGAAGATCTTGACGACGCCCGGGACCTTCTTGGCCTCGCTGTCGTCGAACGACTTCACCTTGCCGCCGTAGACGGCCGGGCGCGCGACGACCGCGTACAGCATCCCGTCGAGCTTGGTGTCGAGGCCGTAGACGGCCTTGCCGGTGGTGATGTCGAAATTATCGATCAGCCCGACCTTGCCGGTGCCGATGTAGCGGAAGTCCTTCGGGTCCTTCAGCTTGACGTCGGTGGGCACCGGCAGCTCGGCGGCGGCCTTGGCGACCGCGCCGTAGCCGAGGGTGCGGCCCGACTTGGCGTGAGTCAGCGTGTGGTTGACGGCCGTGACCTCGGAGGCCGGCACGCCCCACTGCTTGGCGGCGGCCTGGATCAGCATCAGCCGCGCGGCGGCGCCGGCGTGGCGGAAGTGCTGGAAGAAGTGGCGGGTCGAGCGCGAGCCGTCCGTGTCCTGGTTGCCGAAGCGGGTCTCGTCGCCCCAGGCCTGGACCACCTTCACCTTCGACCAGT
The DNA here is from genome assembly GCF_022829625.1 of Methylobacterium sp. E-046. Lineage (NCBI taxonomy): Bacteria > Pseudomonadati > Pseudomonadota > Alphaproteobacteria > Hyphomicrobiales > Methylobacteriaceae > Methylobacterium > Methylobacterium sp. E-046. The sequence continues at coordinate 107,829 of NZ_JAKSYP010000238.1, forward strand.
CGGCCTCCAGCTCGTCGGCGACCGTGAAGGCCACCGAGGTGCGGATACCCTGGCCCATGTCGGAGCGGTGGTTGGTCACCGTGACGGTCCCGTCCGGCGCGATCGCGACGAAGACCTTCGGGTCGTCCCGCCAGCCGTGCGGCATGCCGTCGGCGCCGAATTTCTGCTCCTTCTGCTCCTGGGTCTGGGTCTCGTCGGCCCGGGCGGGACGCAGCGAGAGGGCCAGCACCAGGGCGCCGGCGCCGCCGAGGATGCCGCGACGGCTGACATTGTCGAGGGTCGGCTTGGTCTTGGTGAACTCAGCGGTCAGCTTGGCGTCGTGAATCACAGGCGCTCTCCCTTGGTGGCGGGCGCCGTCTGGCCGGCGGCCTGATGGATCGCGGTGCGGATGCGCGGGTAGGTGCCGCAGCGGCAGATGTTGCCGCTCATCGTGGTGTCGATGTCGTCGTCGGTGGGCTTGGGCGTGTCCTTGAGCAGGGCGGCGGCCTGCATGATCTGGCCGCACTGGCAGAAGCCGCACTGGGCGACGTTCTGGTCGCGCCACGCCACCTGCACGGGGTGGTTGCCGTCCGGCGACAGCCCCTCGATGGTGACGACCTCCTGGCCGGCGGCGGCCGAGACCGGCGTGATGCAGGCGCGGGTCGCCGCGCCGCCGAGATGGATGGTGCAGGCGCCGCAGAGCGAGACGCCGCAGCCGAACTTGGTGCCGGTGAGCCCAAGCTCGTCCCGCAGGTACCACAGCAGCGGCATGTCGGGGTCGCCGTCGAAGCTGCGCGCAGCCCCGTTCACGGTGAGTTTGATCATCGATGCGTCCTGTCTGGCGGCGCCGGAGCGGCGATCAGTCGGGTCCGAGCCGGGCCCTAAGGCCAAGGCCGGCATGGCCGGGTCACGCGTGCCGATGCGGGGAGGACCGCCAGGCCAACGCTCAAGCTCAGAATAATAAATATTCTAAAACAGGCCCCGTCCCGGGCGCAACGCACGGACAGGGCCGGTCATCCTCGCTTGGTTGCGCTCAGGTCATGCCGCGTGCGGCGGCGCACATGAAGTGAGCGGCCGTGGGAACGACCAGAGATCGTGTCCGCTCGGCCGGCGCGGCCTTTCGAGCCGTGCCGTCGAGCGTTGCAAGATCAACCTGCCGAGCACAGGCCCGGATCCCGGTCTGAGGGAGGAGCGGTGCCGCGGCTTCGGCGGCCTTTCGCCCGCGCTGCCTCACGGTCCGCGACGGTGTCGACCCGCCGGCACCCGGGTCCGGCGCTCACCCGTCGAAGATCTTGTCGTCCCCGATCAGAAGATAGCGCCCGTTCTTCGGCATGGGGAAGCCGTAGCCTCTCCCGGGCTTGTCGAACACCAAGATGCCTGCCTTGTGATAGGCGCTCGCATAAAGAGTGATGCCGATTTTCTGGAGCGTGAGGTGGAGCGCTTGAAAGGTGTCCACGCCAGCGCCGAAGCTCTCTTCCGGAGCGGTCGGCCATTCAATCGTATAGCGGCAGATCCAAATCCCGTCCGTGTCTTCAGGTGCGTGCATCGTAATCTTGCACGCCTTGGGCTCGGATCCGTCCTCTATCGACAGAGATCGCTCCGCGATCACCATGGCTCAACCTCGCGTAGTTGCGAGGAATCGTTTGGCGGCCTCGCAGACAGTAGGTCGCAATGTTGCCTGGACGCAACCTGGACTCAAGCGCAGAGACAAGATGTAAATTTGGAGTAACATTCTCGGGATATTGGTCGTCTATGTGATCCTTGCTGGTAAAAGTTTGGCGTCGACCTGGAATATCGATTGGGTTTACCGTGTGTCACCCAATTCGCCCACCTATACGGTCACCTGCGTCCCGACCTCCACCACCCGCCCGGTGGGGATCTGGAAGAAGTCCGTGGCGTCGTTGGCGTTCTTGGCCAGCGTGATGAAGATCCGGTCCTGCCAGAGCGGCATGCCCGAATGGGCCGCCGGCCGGATCGAGCGGCGCGACAGGAAGAACGACGTCGCCATGATGTCGAACTTGAAGCCCTGGCGGCGCAGCAGCACCAGCGTCTTCGGAATGTTCGGCGTCTCCATGTAGCCGAACTTCATCACGACCTTGTAGAAATGCGGGCCCACCGGCTCGATCCGCACCTTGTCGGCCTCGTTGGAGCGGGGCGTGTCCACCGTCTCGACGGTGAGGATCACGTTCTTCTCGTGCAGCACCTTGTTGTGCTTGAGGTTGTGCAGGAGCGCCGCCGGGGCGATCTCGGGATCGCTCGTCAGGAACACCGCGGTGCCGCGCACGTGGTGGGGCGGGCTCTTCTCCAGCATGCCGACCAGCTCCACGAGCGGCACGTCGGTCTTGCGGGTCTTGTTGAACAGGATCGTGACGCCCCGCACCCAGGTCCACATCAGGATGACGAGGCCGCCCGCGAGCAGCAGCGGCACGTAGCCCCCCTCCACCACCTTGATCAGGTTGGAGAGCAGGAACAGGAACTCGAGCACGATGAAGGGCAGCATCACGGCCGCCGCCGCGATCGGCGACCAGCGCCACATCCGCCAGATCACCAGGAAGGTCATGGAGGCGGTGAGCAGCATCGTGCCGGTCACCGCGATGCCGTAGGCCGAGGCCAGCGACGACGAGGTCTTGAACAGCACCGCCAGCAGCACGACGCCGATCATCAGCAGCGAATTGATCTGCGGCAGGTAGATCTGGCCGGCGTGGGACTCGGAGGTGTGGCGGATCTCCAGCCGCGGCAGCAGGCCGAGCTGGATCGCCTGCCGGGACAGCGAGAAGGCGCCGGTGATCACCGCCTGGCTCGCCACCACGGTGGCGAGCGTGGCCAGCACCACCATCGGCAGCAGGCCCCAGGCCGGCACCAGTTGGAAGAATGGATCGGCGGTGTCGGGCTTCTCCAGCACCAGGGCCGCCTGGCCCAGATAGTTGAGGGCGAGCGCCGGGAAGACGAGGCAGACCCACGCCACCTGGATCGGCTTGCGGCCGAAATGCCCGAGATCGGCGAACAGGGCCTCGGCTCCGGTCACCGCCAGGAACACGGCGCCCAGAGCCACCAGCGCCCCTGTGCCGTGGCCCAGCAGGTAGACCACCGCGTGCATGGGATTGACCGCGCGGAACACCTCCGGATGGAGGGCGATGTGCGGCAGGGCCGCCAGCGCCATGGCCAGGAACCACACGATGGTCATCGGCCCGAAGAAGGCCGCGACCTTGGCGGTGCCGCGGTTCTGCACGAGGAACAGGGCGACGATGATCACCACGGTGATCGGCAGGACGTAGTCGTCGAGGGCGGGGGTGACGAGCTTGAGGCCCTCCACCGCCGACAGCACCGAGATCGCCGGCGTGATCACCGCGTCACCGTAGAACAGCGAGGCGCCGAGCAGTCCCAGCATGAACACGATGCGCGAGCCGCCGAGCGCCTTCCGGGCGAGCGCCATCAGCGAGAGGATCCCACCCTCGCCGTTGTTGTCCATGCGCAGCAGGATCGCGACGTACTTCACCGTCACGATCATGAAGAGCGCCCAGAGGATCAGCGAGACCGTGCCGATCACCTCCTCGGGGAGCAGGATGCCGTCGGTCCGGGCCGGGACCAGCGCCTCGCGGAACGCGTAGAGCGGGCTCGTGCCGATGTCGCCGTAGACGACGCCGACGGAGCCGACCAGCAGCGTCCAGAAGCCGGCAGGGCCGTGGCGGGTCTCCGCCTTCTCGGGCGCATCGAGGGTGCCGGCGGGCGCCGGGCCCTGAACGGGACCCTCGCCCTCGGCCGCCGGGGCGACCTGGCGCGCGGGGTCGGACGCTGCGGGCGCGGGCTGGGCTGCTACGCCGGGTGCGAAGGTCTGGCTCATGGAATGTCGGACGCTCGGGCGTGGCCGGCGCTTCGCGGTTCGGCTCAGGGGCCGGTCGGGGCCGGGCAGAAAACGCGAAGACTCCGCCGAACCGCGCGGGTCGGCCACCGGGCCGACCGCTCACGGGATCGTGGCGCCTTGCTATCACGCCCTCGTGCGGGCGGAAACCGTGTGCAGATGCGAAGAGCGCGGAGCTGGGTCTCGGCGCAGGGAGGTCGATCGACGCGGGGATGGATCGAGGGTGCGGGCGCGCGGCGCGCGTTCCCGCCCCCGCGGCGGATGAGGGGCTATGCGCGCCTCACTCCGCGGCCGTGCGCGTCCCGCCCTGGCCGAACCGGCGCGCGATGTAGTCGATCACGATCGTCTCGAAGTCCTTGGCCAGCGTCGGGCCGCGGAGCGTCATCGCCTTCTTGCCGTCGATGAAGACCGGGGCGGTCGGGGTCTCGCCGGTGCCGGGCAGCGAGATGCCGATATCGGCATGCTTCGATTCGCCCGGGCCGTTCACGATGCAGCCCATCACGGCGACGTTCAGCCCCTCGACGCCCGGATAGGTCTTCTTCCACTCCGGCATGGACGTGACGATCCAGTTCTGGATGTCGCGGGCCAGCTCCTGGAAGGTCGTCGAGGTCGTGCGGCCGCAGCCCGGGCAGGCCGCCACCATCGGCACGAAGGTACGGAACCCCATCGTCTGCAGGAGTTCCTGGCTGGCCTTCACCTCGACGCTCCGGTCGCCGCCCGGCTCCGGGGTGAGCGAGTAGCGGATCGTGTCGCCGATGCCCTCTTGGAGGAGCACGCCGATGGCGGCCGAGGCGGCCACCAGACCCTTCGAGCCCATGCCGGCCTCGGTGAGGCCGAGATGGATCGCGTAATCCGAGCGGCGCGCCACCTCGCGGTAGACGGCGATCAGGTCCTGCACGGCCGAGACCTTGGCCGAGAGGATGATCTTGTTCTGCGGCAGGCCGAGTTCCACGGCGCGGTCGGCCGAGCTGATCGCCGAGCGGACCATCGCCTCGCGCATCACCGCGCGGGCATCGATCGGCCGCGGGGCCCGGGCGTTCTCGTCCATCAGGTGGGTGAGCAGCTCGCCGTCCAGCGAACCCCAGTTGGCGCCGATCCGCACGGTCTTGTTGTGCTTGATCGCCTGCTCGATGATCGCCGAGAACTGCGTGTCCTTCTTGTCCTTGAAGCCGACGTTGCCGGGATTGATCCGGTACTTGGCCAGCGCCTCGGCGCAGGCCGGGTGGTCGGCGAGCAGCTTGTGCCCGATGTAGTGGAAGTCGCCCACCAGCGGCACGTGGACGCCGATCCGGTCCAGGCGCTCGCGGATCTTCGGCACGGCGGCGGCCGCCTCGTCGCGGTCGACGGTGATCCGCACCAGCTCCGAGCCGACGCGGGCGAGCTGGGCCACCTGTGCCACGGTCGCGTCGATGTCGGCCGTGTCGGTGTTGGTCATCGACTGGACGACGATCGGTGCGCCGCCCCCGACCATGACCGCGCCCTCGCCCTCGCCGACCGTGACGCCGACCGTGCGGTGGCGCGGGGCCGGGCCGGCGATCTCCGGGCCGCTTGCCAGCGGGTTCTCGGCGGGGATTTCGGAGCGGGTGGCTTCCATGACTTCCATCGTGGACCTTCGCGTGCGCGTCTCGCGGGATGCCGCAGCCGTGACGGCTGCCGGACCTGTCCCGGGGACACGACTCGCCGGAACTTCGGGGCTGTCATGGATTAGCTGCGGACGACACGGCGCCGCGTCAAGCCGGCGCCACGCAGGACAGCATCGCGCATGACAGCATCGCGGCTGTCATGTCGTATCCGGGCGCGGATGTCGAGTTTGCCGGGCACGCGCACGGCCTCCGCCGGGGACGGCGGCGCGCTTTCCTGCGCCTCTGTTGCCGATTCGCTCGGTTCGGGCCGCGGCCCGCGGCGGCCGAAACCCTGGCGAGCGGTTGATGCTGCACCGCAACATCCCACCTAAGGGCCCTGATCAGGAGGCCCATATGAGCGAGCAGTCCGGCGGCGTCGAGCCGCACAATCCCGCCACCGCCGTGCCCGGGACGCCCGTCTCGGACGCGATCGAGGCGCAGCCGGCGCGCAGCCGGGGGCCCATGCTGGCCGGACCCGCCGCCGAGAAGCCGGTGGCCCTGGCGCTCCAGGGCGGCGGCGCCCACGGCGCCTTCACCTGGGGCGTGCTGGATGCCCTGATCGAGGACGGCCGCCTCGGCTTCGAGGCGGTGACCGGTGCGAGCGCGGGGGCGATGAACGCCGTCGTCCTGGTGGATGGCTGGCTGAAGGGCGGCCCGGACGGCGCCCGCGAGGGCCTGGAGCGCTTCTGGCGGGAGGTGAGCCTCGACGGCGACCTCGGGCCGACCCAGCGCAACCTCGTCAGCGGCCTGTTCAACCTGTGGAAGGGCAATCCGGTGGCCGAGTTCTGGGCCAAGATGCTGGCGCCCAGCCCCTACGTGTCGAATCCGCTCAACATCAATCCGCTGCGCAGGGCGCTGGCCGAGCAGGTGGATTTCGAGCGCCTGCGCGCGGCGGATACGGCGGGCCTGTTCGTCTCGGCCACCAACGTCTGGACCGGCAAGCTCGCGGTCTTCGAGCGCGAGCGCCTCACCGTCGACCACCTCATGGCGTCCGCCTGCCTGCCGACCGTCTTCCAGGCGGTGGAGATCGACGGCGTGCCCTACTGGGACGGCGGCTATCTCGGCAATCCGCCGCTCTATCCTCTGCACCGCGGCGCCCAGACCCGCGACATCCTCCTCGTGCAGATCAACCCGGTCGAGCGGCGCGAGACCCCGCGCACGGAGAGCGAGATCCGCGACCGGCTCAACGAGATCACCTTCAACGCCAACCTGATGCGGGAATTGCGGGCGATCGACTTCCTCGACGGGCTGATCGAGGAAGGAGTCCTCGGCCAGGGGCAGTACCGCCGGGTCCTGGTGCACCGGATCGACGGCACCGACGCGCTGGAGGATTACAACGCCGCCTCCAAGCTCGACGCCCGCTGGACCGTGTTCAAGCGCCTGCGGGACAAGGGGCGCGCCGCCGCGCAGGCCTGGCTGGCGGACACCTACGCGCGGGTCGGCCGGGATTGCACGATCGATCTGCAGCAGACCTATCAGTAGAAGAGGGCGATGGCGGACACGGTGTTGGCTACTCGATGACCGGCCGATCGAAGCTGTTCCGCCAAAGATTTTAACGAAGACAGATTTTCCGCTGCTCCGCATTCGCGTGTCGTGCGCTTTTACGTAAGGTTTATTTCAGGGGCGCGCCCTTGAGTTTCACAAAACATCAATAGGTCTGATCCGATGGTGGGACCGGGCCGGAACGTCTTTCCGGCCCGCATCGGAGATGTGGGCCATGGCGTTGCGGTTGTCCGATTACAGAATCAGCATCAAGATCGCCCTCGCGATCGGCGCGATGCTCGCCGTGACGGTGATCGTCGCCGCGATAACCTTGCGGAACATCGACGAGATCCGCGAGGCACAGAACTGGATCGATCACTCGCAGGCCCTGCAGGCGCAGGTCGACCGGATGAACCTCGCGATCGTCAACCGGGAAACCGGCCTGCGCGGCTACCTGCTCTCCGCGGAGCCGCGTTTCCTCGAGCCCGAGGCGGCCGGGCGTGACGCGTTCGCGGAGGCCTGGACGGAGGCGCGGCGGCTGACGGCGGACAACTCCGTGCAGCAGGCGCGCCTCGCGGACCTCAAGGCCCTGGCGGACCAGTGGGGGGGCGTTCGCGGATCGCGAGATCGCCCTGATGGGCGATGCAGCGACCCGGGAAGAGGCCCGCCGGATCATGATCTCGGGGGTCGGCAAGGACATCATGGACCAGATCCGCGCGAGGACGGCCGAGATCGCCCGGACCGAGGGCGCGCTGATGCGGGACCGGGCCGACGCCGCTTCCGCGGCCATCGCCACGACGCGTTCCGCGAGCCTGACCGGGCTCGCGGTGATGGCGGGCATCGGCCTGATCGGACTGACGCTCCTGCAACTCGGCATCGCCAAGCCGATCCGCGCCATCACGGCCGCGATGAGCCGGATGGCCGCCAGCGACCTCGAGACCGCGGTGCCGGGGGCCGGGCGCGGCGACGAGATCGGCGCGATGGCCGATTCGGTGCGGGTCTTCCGGGACGGCCTCGTCCGGGCCGCGACCCTGGAGGCGGAGGCGGCGCAGGCGCGCACCGCCCTCGAAGCGCAGCGCAAGTCCGCGATGTCCGAGATGGCCGGCAGCTTCGAGGCCGCGGTCGGGGGCGTGGTGCGCGCCGTCTCGGCGGCGGCGGCCGAGCTGCAAGCCACCGCCGTGCGCATGAGCGCCGCCGCGACCGAGACGGCGGACCAGTCGACCGCGGTGGCGGCGGCGGCCGAGCAGGCGGCCTCGAACGTCAACACGGTGGCGGCCGCCGCCGAGGAACTCGGCACCACCGTCGACGAGATCGGCCGCCAGGTGCAGACGGCCGCCGGCTTCGCCGACACGGCCGTCTCCGAAGCCGGGAAGTCCTCGGAGCTGATGCGCAGCCTGCGCGAGCGTGCGATGCGGATCGGCGACGTGGTCGGCCTCATCTCGGGCATCGCCGCGCAGACGAACCTCCTGGCCCTGAACGCCACCATCGAGGCGGCCCGCGCGGGCGAGGCGGGGCGGGGCTTCGCCGTCGTCGCCACGGAGGTCAAGGAGCTGGCCGGCCAGACCGCCCGGGCCACCGAGGAGGTCGCGCGGCAGATCGGCGAGATTCAGTCCTGGACCGGAGACGCGTTCGAGGCGATCGCCGCGGTCGTCGCCCGCATCAACGAGATCAGCGCGGTGTCCAGCGGGATCGCCGCCGCGGTCGAGGAGCAGGGCTCGGCGACCCAGGAGATCGTCCGGAACGTCGGGCAGGCGGCGCTCGGGACCGGGGCCGTCACGTCGAACATCGCCGCCGTCGCGCGCTCCGCGGGCGGGGCGGGGACCGCCGCCGCGCAGGTGCTTCACGCGGCCTCCGACCTGTCGGGTCAGGCCGGGCAGCTCGACGCCGAGATGCGCTGCTTCCTCGACACGGTCCGGGCGGCCTGAGGCCGCCGCGGGGCGCTTCGGACGCCCACCCCGGTCGGCCCTGCGTCGAATCGACCGTCCCGTCCGGTGAAACGACGGGGGCCCCGGCGTGTTGACGCGCGGGCGCCCGTACGCCCGATCCGGCTGACGAGGTCGACGCCATGACGATGCTGCGCCGCGAGGCCCTGATCCTGATCGGCGCCGGCCTGGCCGGAACCGCCCGCGCCGCCGAGGCCGCGCGGGCCACGGATTTCTCCTTCGAGACTCCGGAGGGCGGCCCGATGCCGCTCTCGGCCTACGCGGGCAAGCCCCTCCTGGTGGTCAACACCGCCACGGCCTGCGGCTATGCCGGGCAGCTCGCCGGGCTCCAGACCCTCTGGACCCGCTTCCACGATCGCGGCCTCACCGTGCTCGGGGTGCCCTCGCCGGATTTCGGCAACCAGGAGCCGCTGGATGGCCCCGCCATCGCGGAGGCCGCCCGGAAGAATCACGGCGTGACCTTCCCGCTGACGGCCAAGACGCATGTGAAGATGCCGCTGGCCCATCCCTTCTACCGCTGGGCCGCCGCGGAGCGGCCGGGGGAGACGCCGCGCTGGAACTTCCACAAGTACCTGATCGCCCGCGACGGCACCCTCGCGGCGACCTTCGCCACGCAGGTCGAGCCCACGGATCCGCGGATGATCTCAGGCATCGCCGCCGCCCTCGATCGGGCCTGAGCGGCGGCCAAGTCGGGACGCGGGATTAAAGGGCGGCGCCCCCGCGTTCACACCCTATGACATCGGACAAGCAGAATCGCGCGGACATCATCGACTTGCTGGTGCCCCTGCGGCGCTATGCCAGATCGCTCACCCGCGACGCGTTGCGGGCCGACGATCTCGTGCACGACACCCTGGTGCGCGCGCTGGAGATGCAGCATTCCCTGCGCCCGAACACCAATCTGCGCACCTGGATGATGACGGTGCTGCACAACGCCTTCATCGACGAGCAGCGCCGCCGGCAGGTCGAGGCGCGCCACGCCGACACGCTGGTGCGGATGGCCGAGGACACGGCGCCGCCGGCCCAGGAGGGGCAGGTGCGCCTCGCACAGATCCGGCAGGCCTTCCTGACCCTGCCCGAGGAGCAGCGCGCCGCGCTCCACCTCGTCACCCTGGAAGGCATGGCCTACGCCGATGCCGCCGCCGTTCTCGGCATCCCGATCGGCACGCTGATGTCTCGTCTCGGCCGCGGCCGGGCGGCGCTGCGGGCCTTCGAGGAGGGCGGCCGGGCGGACCGGCCGGCCGGCGATGCCGACCCCGCCCCCAGAGCGCCGGAGACGCGGCGCGGGCCGCCCTCAACCCTCAGGCTCGTCGTGTCCGACGAGCCGCGGAGCCGGGCCGCGTGGCCCCTCCGCCGCGCGGCCGGGGAGGCCTGAGATCGGGCCGGCGCCGCGCGGCGCCGGCATGGACGGAACGACTGGAGCCGGCGGATCGCCTCCAGGGCACGCTGGATTCGAGGATGTCACGATGATGGATCCGATCACGGACGACGATCTCATCGCCTTCGTCGACGGGCAGATCGACCCGATGCGCCGCCTCGAGGTCGAGGCCCATCTGGCCAACAATCCCGAGGCCGCGGCCCGGGTGATGGCCGAGATGCACGACCGCGACGCCCTGCGGGCCTGCTTCGACCGCGTGCTGGGTCCCGGGCCGGACCGGAACCTCGTCCTCGCGCGCCGCTTCGACCGGAACCTGCGCTGGCGCCGGGTCGCCTCGCGCCTGAAGCGGACCGCGGCCATCGCGGTGCTCGTCGGCGCCGGCTGGCTCGCCCACGACGAGATCGGCCGCTTCGGCATCCCCGACACCCTGGCGGCGACGCCGGACCCCGCGCTGATCGCGGATGCCAGGCAGGCCCGCGCCGTCGCCCAGCTGCGCAAGAGCATCGCCACCCAGGGCGACAGCCCCGACTACGACCGGGCGCGTCTCCGGACCGTCACGGGGATCGACCTTCCGGCGCTTCCGGACGGCTGGCGGGTGCGCGACATCCAGATCTTCCCCGCCCGGCACGGCACCGGCATCGAGATCGCCCTGGAGGCCGGGCGCTACGGCGAGGCGTCGCTGTTCGCGACCCGCGGCATCCGGGGCGGCCCGGCGACGCTCACCGGCTCGGAGGACGGCGACGTCCTCTCGTGGAATGCGGGCGACACAGCCTACGCGCTGAGCGGTCCGGCCGACGACGACGCCCTGCGGCAGGCCGCGAGCCTCCTCGGCGCCGGCCCCGCGGTGCGCTGAGCGCCGCGACCCGACTCGACAGGCCGCCCCGCCGGGTGCCAAAGATCGGCCATGCAGGCCGCGGATCCGGGACAGTCAGATGACGGGCTCGCCGCCCTGTTCGAGGCCGCCCGGGCGGTCCGCGAGCGGGCGCATGCGCCCTATTCCCGTTTCCGCGTCGGCGCCGCGCTCCGGGACGAGCGGGGCGGGATCCATGCCGGCTGCAACGTCGAGAACGCGGCCTATCCCGTAGGGACCTGCGCGGAGGCCGGGGCGATCGCCGCCATGGTGGCGGCCGGCGGCCGGCGCATCGCCGCGATCCTCGTCTGCGGCGACGGCGCGGGCCTCGTGACGCCCTGCGGCGCCTGCCGCCAGCGCATCCGTGAATTCGCCGGGCCGGACACGCCGATCCACGCGGCCGGGCCGGGCGGCATCGCCCGCAGCTTCACCCTGGCGGCGCTGCTGCCGGAATCCTTCGGCCCGGAGACGCTGGGTGAGTGAGGCGGCCGCCCTGGCGGCGCTGCGCGCCGCCGGCTTCGCCGGCCCCTACGCCTGCGCGGTGGTAACCGGCACAGGCCTCGGCGGCGTCGCGGCCGCCCTCGAGGACGCCACCGCCCTCGACTACGCGGCGATCCCCGGCTTCCCGGGGCCGGGCGTCAGCGGCCACGGCGGCCGGCTGCACCGCGGACGCCTCGCGGGACGGCCCGTCCTGGTGTTCGAGGGCCGGGCGCACGCCTACGAGCACGGGGATCCCGCGGTGATGCGCGTGCCGCTCGCCTGCGCCCGGCACCTCGGCGCCCGCGGCCTGCTGCTCACCAACGCGTCCGGATCCCTGCGGCCCGAGACCGGGCCCGGCAGCCTCGTGCTGCTCGCCGACCACATCAACCTCTCGGGCCTGAACCCGCTGATCGGCGAGGCCAGCGACAGCCGCTTCGTGCCGATGACGGAGGCCTACGATCCGCTCCTGCGGACGCGGCTCCGCGCGGCGGCCGCGGCCTGCGGCCTGCCCCTGGGGGAGGGGGTCTACGCGTGGTTCTCCGGCCCGAGCTTCGAGACGCCCGCCGAGGTCCGGATGGCCGGCATCCTGGGGGCCGACCTCGTGGGCATGTCCACCGTGCCCGAGGTGATCCTCGCCCGGTTCCTCGACCTGCCGGTGGCGGCCGTGTCGGTCGTGACGAACCTCGCGGCGGGGATCGCGGGGGGCGCCCCCCATCACGCGGAGACGAAGGCGGTGGCGGCCCGCGCCGCGGAGGATCTCGGCCGCTTGGTCGGGGCCTTCGTGGCCGGCCTGCCCGACGGAGAGAACGCCGATGACTGACCCCGAAGCCGGTGCGGTCGCCCGCCGGGCGCTGCCGCTCCTCGATCTCACCGATCTTGGCGAGACCTGCACCGAGACCCGGATCGACGTCCTCTGCCGGGACGCGAAGCGCGGGACCGTCGCGGCGATCTGCGTCTGGCCGCGCTTCGTGGCGCAGGGCGCCCGGGCGCTCGCGGGCACCGGCATCCGGGTCGCCACGGTGATCAACTTCCCGGCGGGCGGCGAGGATTGCGCCCGCGCCACCGACGACACCGCCGAGGCCCTGCGCGACGGCGCGGACGAGATAGACCTCGTCCTGCCCTACCGCGCCCTGCTGCGGGGCGATGGCGCGCTCGCCCGCGACATGGTCGAGGCGGTGCGCGACACCTGCGGGTCCGCGCTCCTCAAGGTCATCCTGGAGACGGGGGAACTCGCCGATCCAGCACGGATCCGGGAGGCCAGCCGCCTCGCCCTTGAGGCGGGGGCGGATTTCCTCAAGACCTCCACGGGCAAGAGTCCGGTCTCGGCGACCCCGGAGGCCGCCGAGGCGATGCTCGGCGAGATCCGCGCGGGCGGGCGGCCCGCCGGCCTCAAGGTCTCCGGCGGCCTGCGCAGCGTCGCCGACGCCGCCGCCTACCTCGCCCTGGCGGACCGGATCATGGGGCCGGACTGGGTGGAGCCCGGAACCTTCCGGCTCGGCGCGAGCAGCCTGTTCGAGACGCTGATGCAGGCGCGGGAACTGTGAGGATGCGGCTCCCGCAGGAGACGATCCGCGCCAAGCGCGACGGCCAGCCCCTCGATCCGGAGGAGATCCGCGCCTTCGTCCGGGGCCTCGTCGACGGGACGGTGGGCGAGGGGCAGGCGGCGGCCTTCGCCATGGCGGTGTTCTTCCGCGGGCTCGCGCTGCCGGAGCGGGTGGCGCTCACCCGGGCGATGGCGAAATCCGGCCGCGTCCTCACCTGGGACCTGCCCGGCCCGGTGCTGGACAAGCACTCCACCGGGGGCATCGGCGACACCGTGAGCTTGCCCCTCGCCGCCCTGGTGGCGGCCTGCGGCGGCTACGTGCCGATGATCTCGGGCCGCGGCCTCGGCCATACCGGCGGGACTCTGGACAAGCTCGGCAGCATCCCGGGCTACGACGCGACGCCGGGGCTCGACGCGTTCCGGCGGGTCGTCGGGGAGGTCGGCTGCGCGATCATCGGCCAGACCGCCGACCTCGCCCCGGCCGACCGGCGCCTCTACGCGATCCGCGACGTGACCGGCACGGTGGAATCCCTCGACCTGATCACCGCCTCGATCCTGTCGAAGAAGCTCGCCGCCGGGCTCGACGGACTGGTGATGGACGTCAAGCAGGGCTCCGGCGCCTTCATGGTGGGCCTGCCCGAGGCGCGGGCCCTGGCCGAGAGCATCGTCACGGTGGCGGAGGGGGCGGGCCTGCGCACCGCCGCGCTGATCACCGACATGGACGCGCCGCTCGCCAGCGCCGCCGGCAACGCCGTCGAGGTCGCCTACGCGATCGCCTACCTCACCGGCGCGCGGCGCGAGCCGCGCTTCCACGCGGTGACGGTGGCGCTCGGGGCCGAGATGCTGATGGCCGGCGGCCTCGCGGCGGACCGTGCCGATGCCGCTGAGCGGCTGGAGCGGAGCCTCGCCTCGGGTCAGGCCGCCGAACGCTTCGCCCGCATGGTCGCGGCCCTCGGGGGCCCCGGCGACCTGCTGGAGCGGTCGGCACGGTACCTGCCCGAATCGCCCGTGCGGCGGCCGGTCCAGCAGGCCGGGACGGTCGCTGGTGTGGCGACGCGCGCCCTCGGCCTGGCGGTGGTCGAGCTCGGGGGCGGCCGCACCCGGCCGGAGGATGCCGTCGATCCGCGGGTCGGCTTCACGGATCTCGCGGGGCCGGGCGCGACCGGCGGTCTGCTGGGGATCGTCCACGCGGCCGACGAGGCGTCGGCGGATCGGGCCGAGGCCGCCCTGCGCGCGGCCTACCGGATGGGCGAAGCGAGCGCGGAGCGGCCGGTCGTGATCGCGGCGGTGGGCCCGCGTTAGGCGGACCCCACGGCGCGGCTGCGCCCGGCCGGGACCGGGCGCAGCGTCATCGTCTCAGCGCACGCGCGCGTCGCGTGCGCCGCCCGCTCGGGTTCACCAGCGGCCGTAGCCGTGGCGGTGACCCCAGCCGCCGTGGTGATGATGGCGCGGGCCAAAGCCGCGAAACCCCCAGCCGCCGTGGTGATGATGCCCCCGACCCCAGCCGCCGTGGTGGTGGCGCGGGCCGAAACCGCGGTGGCCCCAGCCGTCGTGGCGATGGCCGTAGCCGTAGCCGTACTGGACGGTGGTGATCTCGGCGGAGGCCTGTTGCAGCCCGGCGTCGCGGCTCACGGGCGCGGCCATCGCGGGCGCCGCGCAGGCGAGACCCCCGACGGCCAGGGCGGCGGCCCAGCGCAGGCGTGCGGTCTTGGTGAACATCGGCGTCCTCCTGTTCCTCGCCGGTCGCGAGACCGCGACCGGCCGTGGCACAGGTCTGACCCATTCAAGTTGACGCAAACGTGAGCTGTTCGATCAGGCCGCGTTCACCTCAGGGCCGGCGGTAGACCCAGACCCGGGCGGGCGGCAGGTTGAGCCAGACCCGGTTCGAGCGGTCGGCCGTGTAGCTGCCGGCCTCGCACCGGGCCGGGATCGGCGGCACCACCGCGTAGGTGAACTGCACGAAGGGCGCGCCCGGCTGCATCAGGTCATGGGCGGCGTTGAGCAGGTCCAGGCGCTGTTCCAGCGGCTTGGTGAACAGCGGCAGGCTCGAGATCGTCGCGGCGGCCGGCTGCGCCAGCACGCTGCCGAGGGTGGCGCGCATGTCGTAGGCATCCCCGCGGATCACGGTCACGCCCGGGAAGCGATGGGTCAGGAGACGGCAGAAATCGGGGTTGAACTCGACCAGGATGAGGCGCTCCGGGGCGATGCCGCGCCGGATCAGCGCCTCGGTCACCGGGCCGGTGCCGGGCCCGAGCTCGACCACGGGACCGTCACGGCGCGGATCCACGTAGGACGCCATGGTCCGGGCGAGCATCTTGCCCGACGGCGTCACCGCGCCGGTGACGAGCGGGCGTTCGAGCCAGGAGCGGAGGAAGCGGGCCTCGTCCTCCAGGGGGTCGCGCCGCGGGCCGAAAATCGGGCTCCTGACGGCAGGAGCCTTCGCGTTGGGACGGCGGAGCGGCGGCAAGTCCTGGATTCCTTGATGCCGGATGGGATTGAAAGGCTAGGGGACGGCGCTGTCTTACAGTCAAGCCGGGACGTCGCCTAGGGTACGCAAGCCACGCCGGCCGCATGCATAACAGGTCTTCCCGCGTTTCGGATCCGCCCTCACGGACGGACCGCGCCGCCGAAGAAGTCCCGCACCTTCGAGAAGAAGCCCGCGGATTCCGGATGATTCTCCGGCGAGGCGGACTGATCGAACTCCTGGAGCAGCTCGCGCTGGCGCTTGGTCAGGTTCTGCGGGGTCTCGACGAACACCTGGATGTAGAGGTCGCCGACCTCCCGCGAGCGGAGCACCGGCATGCCCTTGCCCTTGATGCGGAACTGCTTGGCGGTCTGCGTGCCCGCGGGGACCCGCACCTGGGTCTGCGAGCCGTCGATCACCGGGACGGTGATCTCGCCCGACAGGGCGGCCGTCACCATCGAGATCGGCACGCGGCAGAACAGGTCCGCGCCGTCGCGCTGGAAGAACTCGTGCTGCCTGATCGACAGGAAGACGTAGAGGTCCCCCGCCGGGCCGCCGCGCAGCCCGCTCTCACCCTCGCCGGCGAGCCGGATGCGCAAGCCGTCGTCGACGCCGGCCGGCACGTTGATCGAGAGGGTCCTTTCGCGGTTGACTCGGCCGGCGCCCTGGCAGGTGGCGCAGGGATCGTCGACGATCTCGCCGCGGCCGTGGCAGTTCGGGCAGGTCCGCTCGATGGCGAAGAAGCCCTGCGCCGCCCGGACGCGCCCGTAGCCCGCGCAGGTCGAGCAGGTCCGCGGCTTCGAGCCGGGCTTGGCGCCGGAGCCGTCGCAGGCCTCGCAGGTCACCGAGGTGGGGATCTTGATGGTCTCGGCCTTGCCGGCGAAAGCCTCCTCGAGGGTGATCTCGAGGTTGTAGCGCAGGTCGGAGCCGCGCTCGCGGCCCGGCGCGCCTCCGCGCCCCCGCGCCCCGGCGGCGGCGCCGCCGCGGCCGTCGCCGAAGAAATTGTCGAAGATGTCCGACATGAAGTCGCCGAACTCGTTGCCGAATCCGGGTCCGCCGCCGCCGCCCTGGCTGAAGGCCGCGTGGCCGAACCGGTCGTAGGCGGCGCGCTTCTGGCCGTCGGAGAGGCACTGATAGGCCTCGTTGATCTCCTTGAACTTGATCTCGGCGTCCTTGTCGCCGGGATTGCGATCGGGATGAAAGGTCATCGCGAGCTTGCGGAAGGCGACCTTCATCTCGCTGTCCGTGGCGGTCTTAGTGACCCCCAGGATCTCGTAATAGTCCCGCTTCGACATCCCGCCCTCAGGTGCCTTCCCGTCCCGGCCCGGTCCCGGATCGCGACGCTTCTACCGTCGCGCCATCATTCCGGGCTCGCCCGCGGCGCTCCGGAATGACGGAGCTTCTGGATCAGCCGCTCACGCAAACGCGGAGCCGGATCGCTCCGGCCCCGCGCGGTCGTATCAGACCCGCGCGCCTCAGGCGCGCTTCTTCTGGTCCTTCTCGTCGACCTCCTGGAAGTCGGCGTCGATGACGTCGTCCTTCTTCTCGGAGGCCGCCGCCTCGGCGCCGGCATCGGGGCCGGCCGCCTGGTTGGCGGCGTACATGGCCTCGCCGAGCTTCATCGAGGCCTGCATCAGGTCCGTGGTGCGGGCCTTGATGGTCTCGACGTCCTCACCCTCGAGCGCGGTCTTGAGCGCGGCCATCGCGGTCTCGATGGCGCCCTTGTCGGAGGCCGGGACCTTGTCGCCGTACTCGGTCACCGACTTCTCGGTGGCGTGGATCAGGCTCTCGCCCTGGTTCTTCACCTCGACGAGCTCGCGCCGCTTCTTGTCGGCCTCGGCATTGGCCTCGGCGTCCTTGACCATGCGGTCGATGTCGGCGTCCGAGAGGCCGCCCGAGGCCTGGATGCGGATCTGGTGCTCCTTGTTGGTCGCCTTGTCCTTGGCCGTCACGTTGACGATGCCGTTGGCGTCGATGTCGAAGGTCACCTCGATCTGCGGCATGCCGCGGGGCGCCGGCGGGATGCCGACGAGGTCGAACTGGCCGAGCAGCTTGTTGTCGGCCGCCATCTCGCGCTCGCCCTGGAAGACCCGGATCGTGACGGCGTTCTGGTTGTCCTCGGCCGTCGAGAAGGTCTGGGACTTCTTGGTCGGGATCGTGGTGTTGCGGTCGATGAGCCGGGTGAACACGCCGCCCAGCGTCTCGATGCCCAGCGACAGCGGGGTCACGTCGAGGAGCAGGACGTCCTTGACGTCGCCCTGGAGCACGCCGGCCTGCACGGCGGCGCCGATGGCCACGACCTCATCGGGGTTGACGCCCTTGTGGGGCTCCTTGCCGAAGAAGGCCTTCACCACCTCCTGGATCTTGGGCATGCGGATCATGCCGCCGACCAGCACCACCTCGTCGATCTCGGAGGCCGAGACGCCGGCATCCTTGAGCGCCTTGCGGCAGGGCTCGATCGTCCGCTGCACCAGATCGTCGACCAGCGACTCGTACTTCGCCCGGCTGAGCTTCAGCGCGAGGTGCTTCGGGCCGGTGTTGTCGGCGGTGATGTAGGGCAGGTTGATCTCGGTCTGGGTGGCCGAGGACAGCTCGATCTTCGCCTTCTCGGCCGCCTCCTTGAGGCGCTGGAGGGCGAGCTTGTCCTTGGTCAGGTCGATGCCCTGCTCCTTCTTGAACTCGGCCGTCAGGTACTCGACGATCCGGTTGTCGAAGTCCTCGCCGCCCAGGAAGGTGTCGCCGTTGGTCGACTTCACCTCGAACACTCCGTCGCCGATCTCGAGGATCGACACGTCGAAGGTGCCGCCGCCGAGGTCGTAGACCGCGATCGTGCCGGCCTTCTTCTTGTCCAGGCCGTAGGCGAGCGCGGCCGCGGTCGGCTCGTTGATGATGCGCAGCACCTCGAGGCCCGCGATCTTGCCGGCATCCTTGGTGGCCTGACGCTGGGCGTCGTTGAAGTAGGCCGGGACCGTGATGACGGCCTGGGTGACCGGCTGGCCGAGATGCGACTCGGCGGTCTCCTTCATCTTCTGCAGCGTGAAGGCGGAGATCTGCGACGGCGAGTACTTCTTGCCGTCCGCCTCGACCCAGGCGTCGCCGTTGTCGCCGCGGGCGATCGTGTAGGGCACGAGGCCCTTGTCTTTCTGGGTCATCGGGTCGTCGTAGGTCCGGCCGATGAGCCGCTTGATGGCGAAGAACGTGCGCTCGGGGTTCGTGACAGCCTGACGCTTGGCCGGCTGACCGACGAGCCGCTCGCCGTCGTCCGTGAAGGCGACGATCGACGGCGTGGTGCGCGCGCCTTCCGAATTCTCGATGACCTTGGGCTGCGTGCCTTCCATCACGGCCACGCAGGAGTTGGTGGTGCCCAGGTCGATGCCGATTACTTTACCCATGGTGGGATCCCTCTTTTCGTCGCGTTCAAGCAGACCGCCGAGCCCCGAAGCAGCTCGGCCCATGGCGGTGTCGGGGGTGATGTGAGTATGGGACCCGGGCCGGATCAAGGGCCGTGAACGGCTGAAACCCAGCGCGCAATCCCGCGTCGAGGGCGATATAAGAACCCCGTTCCGACCCCGCAAGGCGAAGCCCCCGCGCCGGGGCGGGATGGCTGCAACGGGGCTATCTCCTTGTGTTCTCGACGGGATATCGCCCGGCGGCGCGCGTCCGCCGGTTGGCGTGGTCGCATTTTGTTGCTCTGCTGCCACGTCGGCGCCATCGACGGCGTGTTAACGTTTCGACAAGGGGTTGCGTGTGGCCCCGCCACTTCGTGTTCCCGAAGAGAATGATGCGTCCGAACCGCAGCTTCCGGCTCCCGCGACTCCTGCTCCCGATCCTGGCGGTCGCCGTCGCGGCACCCGTGATGCTCGCCGCCCCTCCGGCGCGGGCGCAGAATTTCTTCGAGCGCCTCTTCGGCATCAAGCCCGACCGGCCGCCGGTGCCGCCGCGCGGCGTGCCCGAAGCGCCGCTATCGCCCGCCCCGGCCGGGCCCGGCGAGCCGGGCCAGCCCGGCCAGCCGGCGGCGCCCGAGGGTCCGCGGCCCGCGCCCCAGCCCGCGCGGCCCGTGGTGCTCAAGACCCCGTCGGAGGACGGCGTGCTGGGGCAGGACCTGCAGTTGAACGGCCTGTCCGGAAGCCTGAAGCTGGAGCGGTCCGGCACCGCCGTCACGGCGCGGATCAAGCTGCCGGGCACCAAGATCTCCCAGCCGGCCGAGTCCTGCACGGTGCCGCTCGGGGGTGGCAATCCGGTCGCGCTCAGCACCGAGGGCAAGCCCGAGGGCGTGCCGCGCTTCGAGGCGGCCGGGGCGGAATGCCCGCTGCGCTTCGACGTGACCGAGGGCGGCGTGCTGGTCTCGACCCTCGGCTCCGGTCCGGTCTGCACCTTCTCGGCCGCGGATTGCGCCACGACGCCCGCCGGCCTTTGGGGGCCGGCCGCCGCCACGCTGATCCCGCGGGCCGGCGAGTTCGACACGGCCCGGGGCGTCGCCGACAAGGCGGTGCGCGACAATTACAAGCTCATGACGCAGCGCGCCCGGCGCGAGGACGTGCGGCCGATCGTGAGCGAGCAGGCGGCCTTCTCGGCCGACCGGGAGCAGCTCTGCCGGACCTACGCGCGGGAGGGCACGCACGGCTTCTGCCACCTGCGCGTCACCGAGAACCGGGCCCTGTCCCTGGCGACCCGCCTCGGCGCCAATACGGCGGTGCCGACCGCCTCGGCCGCCCCACGCAGGCCGCGGCCGAAGCCGGCCGCCGTCGAGGGCCTGAACCCCGATGCGGGCGGCGGTGCCGACGCCGTCCCCGAATAGGGGCAGGCTGAGCCGTCAGGCCCGGCCGGCGGTCATCGACAGCATGGCGGGGTCGATGCCGTTGGCGCGCAGGACCAGATCGTACTTGGCGTCGAGGTCGGCATTGAAGATCAGCGCCGGGTCGGCCGGGCAGTTGAGCCAGCCGTTGGCCATGATCTCGCTCTCGAGCTGGCCCGCCTGCCAGCCGGCATAGCCCAGAGCCAGCACGGCGCTCGCCGGCCCCTCGCCGCTGGCGATGGCGCGCAGGATCTCCACGGTGGCGGTCAGGCAGATGCCGTCGTCGATGATCAGCGTCGATTGCTGGATGTGGAAGTCGTCGGTGTGGAGCACGAAGCCCCGCCGCCCCTCCACGGGCCCGCCCATCAGCACCGGCATGTGGCCGACGCGCTCGCGCAGGCGGATCGCGTCGGCTTCGGGCGCCACGTCGAGCTGGACGAGGAGGTCCGGCATGCTGATGTCGGTGGCCGCCTTGTTGACGATGATGCCCATCGCGCCGTCGGCCGAGTGGGCGCACACGTAGATCAGCGAGCGGGCGAAGCGCTCGTCGGCCATCCCGGGCATCGCCACCAGGAACTGCCCGTCGAGGAAGTCCGGTCCGGAGAGGGACGACTGCTGCGGCGCAGCGCCCCTCCCGGCCCGGGCCGGAGGTGAGGGGTCCGGTTTGCGATGCTGAGGAGGCGCCATGGCGCTATGCTACGCCCCGTCCTCCGGTTGTCCAGCGGGCAAAAGCGACGCGGCAGGCCTGCGGCCGTCCCGTGTCCCGCGACGCACCCGCGACCTCGCACGGCGCGGCGCTGCGTGGCCTCGTCCGGCCGCACCGGTGCACCCCCACGACGTCGTGCGGCGGCCGATTGCTCGACAGGCCCACCCCGCCACGCTAGGTCAAGCGCGCTGTTCACGCGTGCGATCCCAGCGCGCGGCAACGAGGACCCCGCGATGATCCAGGTCGGCGACCATCTGCCCCAGGCCACCTTCCGTGTGATCGGCCCGGAGGGCCCGATCGCCCGCACCACCGACGACGTGTTCAAAGGGCGGCGCGTGGTGCTGATCGGCGTGCCGGGTGCCTTCACCCCGAGCTGCCACCGCAACCACCTGCCGGGCTTCGTCACCCACAAGGCCGAGATTCTCGGTCGCGGGATCGACGCCATCGCGGTGACCAGCGTCAACGACGTGTTCGTCCTCGACGCGTGGTCGAAGGCGAGCGGCGCCGAAGGCCTGGAATTCCTCGCCGACGGCAACGCCGATTTCGCCAAGGCCCTCGGCCTCGAGATGGACGGCACCGGCTTCGGGCTCGGCATCCGCTCGAAGCGCTACTCGATGGTCGTGGAGGACGGCGTGGTCCGGAACCTCAACGTCGAGGAGACCCCGTCGAAGGCCGAGGCCTCGGGGGCCGAGGCGCTGCTGAAGGTTCTCTGAGCCGGTCGGCGCCGCGGGTCGGCCCTCTTAAGGCCACGTTCCGCCGGCTTCTGTCGCCGCGTTTCGCCCGAAGACCGGCCCGAGGACCGAATGGCCTTCCTGCAAGACCTGCCAATCGCCGAGCTGATCGCGAATTACGGCTACATCGCCATCTTCGTGGTCATCACCCTGGAGAGCGCAGGGGTTCCCTGCCCGGGCGAGACGGTGCTGATCTCGGCCGCCGTCTACGCCGGCAGCACCGGCAACCTCAACATCGGGCTCGTGATCGCCGCCGCCGCGGGGGCGGCGATCCTGGGGGACAATGTCGGCTACTGGGCCGGGCGGCGCTGGGGCATGCCCCTGCTCCTGCGCTACGGCCACCTCATCGCCCTCGACCACGGCCGGCTCAAGCTCGGCCAGTACCTGTTCCGCCAGCACGGCGGGAAGATCGTGTTCTTCGGCCGGTTCACCGCGATGCTGCGGGCCTACGCGGCCGTGCTCGCCGGCGTGAACCGCCTGGATGCGCGCCGCTTCTTCGCCTTCAACGCCCTGGGCGGCATCGTCTGGGCCGCCAGCATGGGCATCGGCTCCTACTATTGCGGACGCCAGATCGAGCACATCGTCGGGCCCGTCGGCCTGACGCTGCTGGCCCTGGTGGTGTTCGGCGGGCTGGCCCTGTGGCTGTTCGTCCGCCGGCACGAGGCGCGCCTGCTCAACGAGGCCGAACTCGCCATCCCCGGCCCCCTGGCCTGAGCCCGCTCACGCCGGCGCGCGGTCGAGCGCGTCCAGCGCGTCCAGCGCGTCGTGGTGGAGGAGGAGCACGCCGGTCGCCGCCGCGAGCCGACGGGCGGCCGGGGTGAAGCCGGCATTCGACACCACGGCGGCCCGGTCGCCCGACCAGTAGCGCTGTGCGGCGGCCGCCTCCTGCACGGCGGCGTTGCCCACGGGCTTGCTCAGCCGCTTGCACTGGACCACGAGGCGCAGGCCGTCGCGCACCGCGACGATGTCGGCTCCCTGATCGCCGCTGGCCGGCGTCCGGTGCGCCCGCCAGCCGGCCTGGACGAGGCGCGCCGCGCAGAACCGCTCGTAGTCGAGGCCGTCCTCCGGCGCGTCCTCCTCGTCGGGCAGCGCCACGGCCGCCGCCTCGGCCTCGACGATCGCCCGCATCCGTTCCCACTCCGAGACGGCGAGGTCGGCGTAGCGGGGGGCGATCTGCGGCAGGACCGTGCGGTCCAGGAAGTAGTCCCGCTCGCGCAGCCAGCCGTCCTCGATCCAGTTGCCGTAGGCGTCGCGGAAGCTCTCCTGCCGACGCCGCAGCGCCAGCGTCTCCCCGTGTGCCCGCGCGATCCGGCGCACCCGCGCCCGGAAGCGGCGCCGGCGCACGAGGTGGCGCAGCGCCACGAGGGCGAGGGCGAATCCGGTCGCCGCCAGGGCGGGCCGGCCGTACCAGAGCGCGAACGGGCCGCCGATCACGGCCGTCCAGAACAGGCGGGCGACGGGGCTGGGATTGCCGGGCATGGGGCTCGGTGGGATCTCGGGCACGCGGACGGTGCCCGAACCCTCGCAAGCGCGGCTTGCCCGTTGCCTAACCGCCGCGGGAAAGCTGTGGACGCGGCGGGCCCGCCCTCAGCCCTTCCGGCGCTGGTGGCCGAGGCCCATGCTCTTGGCGAGGTCCGACCGGGCGGCGGCGTAGCTGGGCGCGACCATCGGGTAGTCGGAGGCGAGGCCCCACTTCTGCCGGTACTCGTCGGGGGTCATGTTGTAGTGCGTGCGCAGGTGGCGCTTGAGCGACTTGAACTTCTTCCCGTCCTCCAGACACACGATGTAGTCGGGCTGGACCGAGCGCCGGACCGAGACCGCGGGCCGCAACTCCTCCGTGGGGGCCGCCGTCGGCTGGGAGAGCCCGTGCAGGGTCGCGTGAACCGCCGCGATCAGGGCCGGCAGTTCCGGCGCGGGCACCGGATTGTTGCTCACGAAGGCCGACACGATGTCGACCGACAACGTGAGATAGTCCGTCTGCCCTTCAGCCGTGGCATCCATCCTGGTTCCTCCTCGCGACCCCGGCCCGGGACGCCTCTTTCTGGCGCATGGCCGGAATCTGTTTCTGGTCAGCCCGATACAGCGGGGTTAAGTCGCAGTTACTATGGTCATGTGAATTTGATGGCAAGTCCGATTCACTTTGGCCCACAAGAGCCGTTTTGCTGAGGATAAAGGCTAGTGGATATTAGCCATAGTGGGTGCTGGCGCCGGCGCGCTGAGCGTGGAAGGGCCGCGCCACGAACTTGAGGCTGTCAGGCGTTGCGCACGCGGCGGAGCGCGCCATCTGGTACGGCGGGGAGCGGCCCGACAGCTCCCGCTCGATCCCGCCGTAAGCGAGGGGCACCACATGCGCGCCGGCCAGAACAGCCTGCGGGACACGATCCCGTGACGGCGGCCCCGTGAGCGGTCGTCCGTGAGCACCTACCGGTTCGACAAGCTGCTGGCGCCCCGCTCCGTCGCGCTGGTCGGCGCGCTGGCGCGCGAGGGCTCGCTGGGGCGCAGCGTGCTGGATTCCCTGCGCGGCGCCGGCTTCCCCGGCGCGATCATGCCGGTCCAGCCCGGCCATGCGACCGTCGACGGGCTCGCCTGCGTGCCGCGGATCGCGGATCTGCCCACCGTCCCGGACCTCGTCCTGATCGCGGTGCCGCCCCCGCAGGTGCCGGAGGTCGTCGCCCAGGCCGCCGAGGCCGGCGTGGGCGCGGCGGTGATCCTGACCGCCCGTCTCGGCTCCGGGCCGGACGATCCCGGACCGGCCGCCCACCGGATCGCCCGCGCGCAGGGTCTGCGTCTCCTCGGCCCCGACAGTGCCGGTCTGGCGGTGCCGGGCGCCCGGCTCAACGCCAGCCTGTTCGCCCACGCCCCCAAGGCCGGCGATCTGGCGCTGGTCTCGCAATCCGGCACCGTCGCCGCCGCGATCGTGGAGTGGGGCGCGCGGCACGGGACGGGCTTCTCCGCCGTCCTGTCGCTCGGGAACGTCCTCGACATCGGCGTGGCCGATTGCCTGGATCATTTCGCCGCCGACTACCGCACCCGGGCGATCCTGCTCTGCCTGGACCGGATCGGGGATGCCCGCCGCTTCATGTCGGCCGCCCGCGCGGCCGCCCGCGCCAAGCCCGTGGTGGTCCTGCGCGCCGGGCGCCACCGGCCCGACACGCGCGCGGCGGTGACCCATACCGGTGCCCTGGCGCGACCGGACGCCGTCTATGCAGCGGCCTTTCGGCGGGCCGGGCTGCTGGAGGTGCAGGATCTCGACGAGATGTTCTCCGCCGTCGAGACCCTGGGGCGGCAGCGCCCGTTCCCGGGCGACCGGCTCGCCATCGTGTCGAACGGACGCGGCATCGGCCTGCTCGCCGCCGACCGGCTGATCGAGCGGTCCGGCACCCTGGCGGGCATCGCGGCGGCCGAGGGCCGGCCGGCCGGCAATCCCCTCGACCTCGGCATCGATGCGGCCGGGCCGGCCTTCTCGGCGGCGCTCGCGCCCCTGCTGGCGGACCGGGCCAGCGACGCGGTGCTGGCGATCCACGTCCCCACCGCCCGCTCGGAGGCCGGCGCCGTGGCCGGCGCGATCGCCGAGACGGTCAAGGCCGCCCGCGCCGGCCAGACGCGCAAGAAGCCGCTCTTCGCGGTCTGCCTGGGCGATCCCGACGCGGCGCGCGACGCCTTCGCGGGGGCGGGGATCCCGCATTTCACCACCGATTCCGAGGCGATCGAGGGGTTCCTGCACCTCGTGCGCTACCGGGAGGCGCAGGACGACCTGATGCGCACGCCGGACTCGCTGCCGCGGGACTTCTCCCCGGACGTGGCGCGCGCCCGCTCGATCATCGCCGGCGCCCTGCACCAGGGTGCCGCGTGGCTCGACCCGGTCGCCGTGAACGGGCTGCTGGAGGCCTACGGGATCCCGACCGTGCCGATCATCCTCGCCCCCGACAAGGAAGCCGCCGCGGCGGCGGCCTGGCCGACCATCGCGGCGGGCGGCGCGGTGGCCCTCAAGGTCGTCTCTCCCGACATCGTGCACAAATCCGATATCGGCGGCGTCCATCTCGACCTGACCGCCGAGGCCGATGTCCGCGAGGCGGCGGGCCGCATCCTGGCCCGCGCGCGCCGGGAGCGGCCGGACGCGCGGGTGACGGGCTTCGCGGTGCAGCCCATGGTCCGGCGGGGCCAGCGCCGCGAGCTCATCGCGGGGCTCGCCGAGGATCCGGTCTTCGGCCCCGTGGTGGTGTTCGGCCGCGGCGGAACGGCCGTGGAGGTGATCGACGACCGGGCGCTGGGCCTGCCGCCGCTCGACCTGACCCTCGCCCGCGACCTCATCGGCCGCACCCGGGTCGCCCGGCGGCTCGAAGCCTATCGCGACGTGCCGGCGGCCGACCTCGCGGCGATCGCGCTGACCCTGGTGAAGCTCTCCCAGCTCGCCGCCGACCTGCCGCAGGTGCGCGAACTCGACATCAACCCGTTGCTGGCCGACGAGACCGGCGTCCTGGCCCTCGACGCGCGGGTGCGGATCGGGCCCTCCGAGACGGGGCGGTACGGCCGCGGCCATCCGCGCTTCGCCATCCGGCCCTATCCAGCGGAATGGGTGCGCACCCTCAACCTCAAGGACCGGACGATCCGCGTGCGGCCCGTGCGGCCGGAGGACGAAGGCCTGTTCCTGGCCTTCTTCAAGGAGCTCGACCCGGAGGACGTGCGGCTGCGGTTCTTCGGGCCGGTCCGCGAGTTCAGCCACGCCTTCCTGGCCCGCCTGACGCAGCTCGACTACGCCAGGGCCATCGCGTTCGTGGCCACGGAGGTGGAGCCGCAGGGCAGCGAGCGGATGCTCGGCGCGGTGCGGCTGCATGCCGACGCCAACCAGGAGAGCGGCGAGTACGCCATCGCGGTGGGCCGCGACGTCCGGGGGACGGGCCTCGCCTTCGCGCTCATGCGCCTGATGATCGACTGGGCGCGCTCCGAGGGGATCGGACGGGTGGAGGGCACCGTGCTGTCCGAGAACCGGCCGATGCTGGCGGTCTGCCGGCGCCTCGGCTTCGCACAGGGCCGGGATCCGGATGATCCGGGGTTGGTGAAGGTGAAGCTCGAGCTGGCGGGCGCGTAGGGGGCATCGCCCCGGCCGGGACCGGTGAGGACGGGCTTCGGACGCTTTCGGGACCGGCCGGCAACGCCGCGCAGGCTCGCCGCGGACGGCCTGCACCTCCCGGACCTCCGGGCCGCGCGCCTGCCCTCGTCCAGACTCTGCGACCGGCCGGCCGGACCTCAGCGCGACGGCGGCTGCCCGTCCGGATTGAGACCGTCCGTCGCCGGCTTGGCCGCGGCGGCCCGGCTCCCCGTGGGCTTGAGGCCCACCGGCTTGGCCGCCGCAGGCTTCGCCGTCGCGGGCGCGAGCGGGACGGGTTTGGCAGAGGGCGTGGCCACGATGGGCTTGTCTAAGAGCGGCTTGTCAACGAGGGGCTTGGCCACCGCCGGCTGGGCCACCGCAGCTTTGGCCGGGGCGGGCTTGACCGTGGCGGAACCGGCCGCCGGCTGCCTGGGCGCCGGTGGCGCGGTGCCGGCCGGCGGGATTGCGCCGGTGGCGGCGGGCTCGGAGGCCGGCACGTCGAGCTTGTAGATGTCGTCGCGGAAATGCGCCTTGCCGTCCGGCGTGGCGTAGCCGGTGAGGTACACGAAGGTGACCGGCACCGGCTTGACCAGCTTGATGTCGCGCCGCTCCCCGTCGGCGATGCCGGTCTCGATCTCGATCGGGCCCCAATTCGTGACGGGCCCGTTCGGTCCGTCCGTGCCCTGCAGCAGCCAGCCCACCAGCTCCTTGACCTGGCCGACGCGGACGCAGCCGTGGCTGTGGAAGCGCACGCTCGCGGCGAACAGCGACTTCGCCGGCGTGTCATGCATGTAGACGGCAAAGCGGTTCGGCATGTCGATCCGCACCTGACCCAGGGAATTGTCGAAGCCGGAATCCTGGCGCAGCATGTAGTTGGCGGCCTTGCCGCCGGCCCAGTCGATATGGGTCGGGTCCACCTCGCCGGCGGGACCCAGGATGCGGATGTGGTTGCGGGCGAGGTAGCCCGGGTTCTTGCGCATCTGCGGGATGATCTCGTTCTTCACCACCGAGGCCGGGACCGTCCAGGTCGGGTTGAAGTTGATGTCGGTGATCCGGGTCTCGACGGCCGGCGTCGCCTTGTCGGGGGATCCGACCACCGCCACGTAGCGGCGCACCACCGCGCCGTTCTCCACCGCCTCCACGGCGGCCGACGGGATGTTGACGACCACGTAGCGGTCGCCGAACGGGAATTTCGAGCCCATCAGCCGGGCCGCGGACGCGGCGAGCTGGCGCTGGCGCGTCTCGGCCGGCACATTGAGGGCGTTGATCGTGAGCCGGCCAAGGATACCGCTGTCGGGCAGGCCGTGGCGGGCCTGGAAGGCCGAGATCGCCGCCACCAGGGGTGGGTCGAGGCGGTCGCTCGGCGGTGCGTCCGCGGCGAGATCGCCCGTGAGCGTCAGGTGGTGGCGCAGGGCCGGGATCGCCGGGCTCCGCTCGCCCGCCTTCAGGCGCCCCAGATCCTCGGGCAGCCGCTCCCATCCGCCGGCCTCCGCGAAGGCGGCGTAGCGCTCGGCCGCCCGGAGGGTATCGAGGAAGGTGCGCGCGGTGAGCGTCGGGTTCGGGTCGGTGGAGACCTTGGCGTAGATCAGGGGCGCCGGCTCGCGCGACTTCCTGGCGGCGTCCTTGCCGGCCTCCTGCGGCTTGCCCAGGGCGGGTCGCGCCTCCGGCGCCGGGGCTTCCGCGGACCTGGGCTCGCCGGGGCCCGCCTCCGGCCTCTTCGCCTCCTGCGGCTTCGTGGTCTCCTGCGGCTTCGCCTCCTGCCCCTTCGCCTCCTGCCCCTTCGCGGCCGCGACCTCCGGAGCGCTGGCCGGCATCGCGGACGGTGCCGCGGATGAAGCCGGCAAGGCGGGAGCGGGCGGTGTCGGCGCGGGCAGGGCCGACGCGGGCGACGCCGGAGCGCTCGGGCCACCGGCCGGCGCGCCCGCGCCGACGGCCTGGGCCCGCACATCCATGGCGGCGACCAGCGTCAGCAGCGACAGGCCCGCACCGAACACGGCGCGCGGGCGAAGGAGACGGCGGGATTGGACCGGGACCATACGCGACACTCCCGACGGCGCCGGGGAGGCGCGGCCGGCGGGGATGATGGGCCGCCGTGGTTACCAATCTCCTCCGGTCGAGAAGCGGGGTGCCGGCGCGGGTTCACCATCCAGCGATCCGTTCAGCCGTCCGAGACTTCGTGTGGATGTCGGCCGGCGCGAAAGTGGCGCTTATACATTTCATGATCTGCTGGCTTCGGCACCGTCGTGTTTGCGAGCGGAGCGAAGCACCCCTGACGGCGCCCCGGTGATCGACGGCGCGCCGGCCCGGGTCACGTCGCTGCGCCCGCGAGGACGAGCAGGGCCGCCTTCAGCGCGGCGTCCACCCCGGAACGACAGGGCCGGTCCGCCACGGCTGCCCGGACCCAGACAGGAGATCGGCCCCCGCCATGCCGGATCCCGGTGACCCGCGTCCCGCGGCGATGCCCTACCTGCCGCAGCTCGACGGGGTGCGGGCGCTCGCCATCCTGATCGTGTTCGCCGCCCATTGCGGCTACAGCCACGTGGTGCCGGGCGGCTTCGGCGTCACGGTCTTCTTCTTTCTCAGCGGCTACCTGATCACCACGCTCCTGCGGATCGAGCGCGCCCGGGTCGGGGCCGTGTCGCTCCCCGCCTTCTACCTGCGGCGGACCTTGCGCATCCTGCCGCCGATGTACCTGACGCTCCTCGCCTCCGGAGCGCTCTACGCGGCGGGGCTCCTCGACTGGATGACGGTCGAGCCGGCGGCGGTGCTGGGGCAGGCGACGTTCCTGACCAACTATCCCGGCCTGTTCGGCACCGAGGCGGTGCTGCCCGTGCCGCTCTGGAGCCTCGCCATCGAGGAGCATTTCTACCTCGTGTTCCCGCTGGCCTATGTCGTGTGGCTCGGACGCCTGAGGCCGCGCCGGGCCGCCCTGGCCTGCCTGGGGATCTGCGCGGCGGTCCTCGCCCTGCGCGGCCTCAACGTCTGGCGCCTGCCCGATCCCGGCCTGAATTACTCGTGGACCCACACCCGGATCGACGCGATCCTGTTCGGCTGCTGCCTCGGCCTGTGGAACAACCCGGTGATCCCGGCCGACCGGGCGTGGCGGCCGCGGGCGTGGCACGTGGCCGCGAGCCTCGCGGTCATCCTTGGCACCCTCGCGGTGCGCGATCCCGCCTTCCGCGAGAGCCTGCGCTACACGCTCCAGAGCGCGGCCCTGTTCGTGCCCTTCGCCTACCTGCTGCACGAGGACGGCTGGGGGGTGCGGTGGCTCGCCAGCCGGCCGATGCGCCAGCTCGGCCTGTGGTCCTACAGCTTCTACCTCGCGCACATGACCGTGGTGGCGCTGGTCCGGCACCTGGACCCCGGACTGACCGGGGTGGGGCTGATGCTGGCGGCCTTTCCGGTGACGCTGCTGTGGTGCTGGGGGATGTACGGCCTCGTCGAGCGCCCCTGCGCGCGCCTGCGGCGGCGGCTCCTGGCGGACCGGCCGCCCGAGCCGGCCCTCGCCGAAGGGGGCCGTCGCGCCGGCGTCACGCCCGCCTGAGCCTGTCCCGGGCAGCGGTGTGATCGGGCGCGGCCTGGAAGGCCGCCTTCATCGCGTGCCACAGGGGCTTGCGCCGGAACTGCGCGTCCAGCGGCAGCGCCCGCTGGGGCAGGCCGTCCGGCCGCTTGCGGTAGGGGTGGTCGTTCAGCCACGTGTCCGGGTCGTAGATGTCCCAGGTCACGACGTCGAGCGTCGCGGGCTCGTCCAGCACCACGTCGAGGTAGCGGCGGGCGAGGTCGGCGACCATCCGGTCGCGGGTCGCCACGTCGGACGGGAAGGCCCGGTCGTCGATGTCGAGTTCGGTGACCGCGATGCCGAGACCCATCTGGCCGATCTCGCGCAGGAAGCGCCGCAACTGGCCCTGGTCGATCGGGATCGTGCTGGTGAGGTGCGACTGCAGGCCGAAGCGCCGGATCGGCACGCCGCGGGCGCGCATCGCCTCCAGGCGGCGCAGGACCTTGGTGCGCTTGGCCTCCATCCAGGGCACGCCCTGCTCCACGGCGTCCTCGTTCCACGTGCCGGCGGCGGCCGGGTCGGTCTCGCGCAGGATGCGGAAGGCGAGATCGACGTAGCCGGGTCCGATCGCGGCGAGCCACGGCGAGTCGCGCAGGCCCCCGCCCCGGTCGGGATCGGCCTCGTTGCCCAGGATCTCGTTGACCACGTCCCAGGCGACGATCTGGCCGCGATAATGGCCGGCCACCGTCTCGATCCAGCGGCGCATGAAATCCTCGCCCTGGGCGGCGCTCGCCCGGGCCAGGAGCGGCCCGACCCAGGCCGGCAGCCCGGCGTGCCAGACCAGGGTGTGGCCGCGCATGTGCTGGCCGTTGCCCCTGGCGAAGCGCAGGATCGCGTCGCCGCGGGCGAAATCGGTCCTGCCGGGGGCGGGCAGGACCTCCTCCATCTTCATCTCGGTGCCGCAGACCAGAAGGCCGCACTCCCGCGCCACCGCCTGCCGGTAGGCGGGTGTCGCGTCGAAGCGGTGGAACGGCACCTCGCAGCCGTAGAGCAGCCCCTTGGCCGCCGCCGCCGCCTGGAGGCTGTCGCCCGCCCAGGACGGGCGGCCGAGCGGCCCGAACCCGGCCGGGCCCGCGGCGCCGGCCGCCGAGGCGAGCCCGGCGCAGGCGGCGCCGGCGAGGAGCGACCGGCGGTTCGGAAGACTCGGCATTCCGCGTCCTGAGACTCTGTGGCTGTTCCGGTGCCGCCGGTCGCGGCCGCGATCACCGGCCAGCAGAGCACGGCGCGGCGCGGGTTGCGATCCGCCACGTCCGCGCGGCCGCCGCGTGTCCCCAACTCGCCTTCGCACGGGTTAGCCCCATCTGAAGGGCGCCATTGAGCCGAGGACCGCGTCATGAGTCAGCACCCCGCCATCAGCCCCGGCCGCAGCGCGGTCGTCACCGGGGGCGCGAGCGGCATCGGGCTCGCCGCCGCGCAGGCCCTGGCGCGGGCCGGCATGAATGTCTGGCTCGCCGACCGGCCGGGGCCGGCGCTGGACGCGGCCCGCGCCGCCGTGGCGGAACTCGCCGCCGTCGAGGTGCGCGCCGTGCCCACCGACGTGTCGGATCGGGGCGCCATGGAGGCCCTGGCGGGGGCCGTCGCCAAGGCCGGCCCGCCCGCCGTGGTGATGCTGAACGCCGGGATCGAGGCGGGCGGGAAGCTCTTCTCGGACTCCGACACCTGGGCGCGGATCCTCGGCACCAACCTCGGCGGCGTGGTCAACGGCATCCACGCCTTCGCGCCCGGCATGATCGAGGGGGCCAAGCCCGGCGCGATCATCGTGACGGGCTCGAAGCAGGGCATCACGACCCCGCCCGGCAACGCGCCCTACAACGTCTCGAAGGCGGGGGTGAAGGCGGTCACCGAGGCGCTCGCCCACGAGCTGCGCAACCGGGAGGGCTGCCAGACCACCGCGCACCTGCTGATCCCGGGCTTCGTCTACACGGGGCTGACCAGGGCCCGCGGCGTCACCGAGAAGCCGGCCGGCGCCTGGACGCCGGAGGAGACGGTGGTGTTCCTGCTGGAGCGGCTCGCGGCCGGCGATTTCTACATCCTCTGCCCCGACAACGAGACCACCCGGGCGCAGGACGGGAAGCGGATCGCCTGGGCGGCGGGCGACGTCATCGAGAACCGGCCGGCGCTGTCGCGCTGGCACCCGGATTTCTCCGAGGCATTCAAGCGGCACATGGAGGGATGAGGGCGCGCCCGGTGCGGCGCCCGACATGTTCGTGCGCGATCGGCATACCGGTCGCGCCGATCCGGGTTCATCGCCCCGATCACCGCGCGTTTCCGCTCCCGGATACCCGCCTGATCCGATTCGGGCGTGACGGCTCCGCCCACCGCGGCGACCCGCCGTGATCCCGACGGCCGGCTCACGCCGGGCGGGCTCCTTCCCGCCCGGCGCGGAACGCCCCGCTGCGCCCCGCTGCGCCCCGCTGCGCCGCTCCCGGTTGCTTGGCGGCGCCCGCGAAGGCGAAGCGCCCGAGCGTTGCGCCTGGCGCCGCTCGTTCGCCGCGGCCCGGGCGCCCCTCGTCTGGCGAAGCCCTTGCACTCCGGTTACGTCGGTGCGACGCACCCGCCGCACGACACCAGCGCACGACAACCGGGAGCCGCACTTGGCTACGATCATCCCCGTCGCCTCCTTCGACTGCGTCGTGTTCGGCGCGACCGGCGATCTGACCGCGCGAAAGCTTCTGCCAGCCCTTTTCTACCGCTTCCGGGATGGCCAGATCCCGGAGACCAGCCGGATCATCGGCGCCTCGCGCTCGGAACTGTCGACGGACGCGTTCCGCGAGCATGCCCGCGACGCCCTCAAGCGCTTCGTGCCCGCCGCCGACCTGACGGAGGACGTCCTCGCGCGGTTCCTGGCCCACGTGGACTACGTGGCGGTGGACGGCGCCGGGGAGAGCGGGTGGGCCGACCTCGTGGCCAAGCTCGACGAGCGGCCCGATCAAGTGCGGCCCTACTACCTCGCCACCTCGCCCGACCTCTACGGCTCGATCTGCCGCAACCTCGCCGGCCACGGGCTGGTCGGGGAGAAGTCCCGGGTCGTGCTGGAGAAGCCGATCGGCAAGGACCTGAAATCGGCCCGCGCCATCAACGACGCCGTGGGCGAGGTCTTCCCGGAATCGCAGATCTTCCGCATCGACCACTACCTCGGCAAGGAGACGGTCCAGAACCTGCTGTCGCTCCGGTTCGCCAACACCATCTTCGAGCGGCTCTGGACCTCGGACGTGATCGACCACGTCCAGATCACGGTCGCCGAGACCGTGGGCGTCGAGGGGCGCGCCGGCTACTACGACACGTCGGGCGCGATGCGCGACATGCTGCAGAACCACATCCTGCAGCTCCTCTGCCTCACCGCCATGGAGAGCCCGCTCAATCTCGAGGCGAACTCCGTCCGCGACGAGAAGCTGAAGGTGCTGCGCGCCCTCAAGCCGATCACCAACCAGGACATCCCCCTGGTGACCGTCCGCGGCCAGTACGTGGCGGGCGCCGTCGACGGCAAGCCCGTCGAGGGCTACCTCGCCGAGCTCGGCCACGAGAGCCGGACCGAGACCTTCGTGGCCATGAAGGTCGAGATCCAGTCCGGGCGCTGGGCCGGGGTGCCCTTCTACCTCCGCACCGGCAAGCGCCTGCCGCAGAAGCTCTCCGAGATCGTGGTGCAGTTCCGCGCCTCGCCGTTCTCGATCTTCCCCGAGGAGGCGTTCGGCCGCGAGCCCAACCGCCTCGTCATCCGCCTCCAGCCGCAGGAGGGCATGAAGCTCGAGGTGATGACCAAGGACCCGGGTCCCGGCGGCCTGCGCCTGCGCCCGACCGACCTCGACATCTCCTTCGAGGAGACCTTCAAGCAGCGCTACCCCGACGCCTACGAGCGCCTGCTGATGGACGTGGTCCGCGGCAACGCCACCCTGTTCATGCGCCGCGACGAGGTCGAGGCCGCCTGGGCCTGGGCGGACAACGTGCTCAAGGCCTGGGCCGACCGGCCCGAGGCGCCGCGGCCCTATCCCGCCGGCAGCTGGGGCCCGACCGCCGCCATCGCGCTGATCGAGCGGGACGGCCGCACGTGGCACGAGGAGCTGCGGTGAGGCCGCGTCCACAGCTTACGGCCAAGCTGCCATGATGCCGTCAAGTCGGCGATGAACCCTGCCGGGGCTGCCGGTCACCGCCCCACCAGAGGGCTGGAGCCGGTCCTGCACAAGGGATCATCACATGCTGGACACCAACCGGGACACGGCCGTCCTGGCCGAGCGCCGCCTGGAGCGTTCGGTCGCCGCCGCCCTGCGCGTCATCGCCGCCGCTCATGACGAGCGGCAGGCCCCGCCGGTCTCCGCGGCCCGACGCCGCCTGAGCGAGGTCTACGGCGCCACCCGCCTCGCGCGGCGCCTCGAGCGGGATCGCCGCACGGCCTGAGCGTCCCCGGACGCGAACCGCCCCCGGCGCGGAGCGCAGCGCCGTCGCCCGCCCGGACGCGCCGCGGCGTCGCCGCAAGGTCGGCCGCGCGACGCGACCGAAAGCCCGAGGTGCGCGCGGGCCGCGGAGGAACCCCCGGGGCCCGCGTGGCCGGTTGGAGGCCGCCTTCGAGGCGGCTCCCGCCGCACCGCGGGGTGGGAGAAGGATGGGAGCGCCCGGAGGCCGCCGGCCGCCGACCCGGTTCGGGGACGGTCTCAGACCGTCGCGTCCCACGTCTCGCTGAGGGGGTTCGCCCCGCGCACCAGCCGGGCGCGCAGCACGACGTCGCCCGGTGGCATCGGCTCGGGCGGGCGCCACTCGACGTAGATGCGCCAGCCACCGGTCTGCGGCACGAAGTTGGCCACCGGCTCGTGCAGGGTGCCGGCG
The DNA here is from genome assembly GCF_022829625.1 of Methylobacterium sp. E-046. Classification (NCBI taxonomy): domain Bacteria; kingdom Pseudomonadati; phylum Pseudomonadota; class Alphaproteobacteria; order Hyphomicrobiales; family Methylobacteriaceae; genus Methylobacterium; species Methylobacterium sp. E-046. The sequence continues at coordinate 143,124 of NZ_JAKSYP010000238.1, forward strand.
CTGGCCGAGACCTCCGCGGCCACGGCGTCGTCCGGGCCCGTCGGCAGGCTCGGCCCCACGAAGTCGATCACACAGAGCCGCCGACGCGGGTTCGGGGGATTGACGGGACGCAGGCGCTCCGCCGAGCCGAACCGGGTGGAGGCGACCCGGGCGAGGGCGGCCTCCGGGATCGCCGCCACCGGCTCGGTGCCGACCGTGGTCAGGCCGTAGGCGAGGTTCAGGGGCGTGCCGGGCCGGGCCGGAGCCTTCGGCACGAAGGCGGCCACGATGTTGTCCATGTACTCCTCGCCCGAGGGGATCTCGAAGAGCTGCACGGCGCCGTCTGCGAAGGCGCCGCCGGCGGGCTCCGGCGCGACCCACAGCCCGGGTCGCGCCTCCTGACGCGCCTCCACGTCCAGGTAGGCGGCAAAATCCCGTTCCCGCTGCAGGAGCCCGAACCCCGCGACGGGCTTGGCCGCGAAGGTCGAGATCTGCGGCTGCGCACGCCCGTTGACCAGGGGTCGCCAGATCCGGTCGATCGCGGCCGGATCGCCGCCCGCGGCGACGCAGAGCCCGTCGGAATCGTGCACCTGCGGGCGGAAATCGTCGAACGGCTTGGCGTTCCGGGCCCCGGGCCCGTTCGCGCCGTACAGGAACATGCTGGTGAGCGGCGCCAGCCCGAGCTGCGCGATGGCCCGGCGCGGATGGAGCTGCGCGGTGACGGCGATGTGGGCCGGGTCGCCGGGGGCGATCACGAACCGGTAGGCGCCGGCCACGCTCGGGCTGTCGAGGAGCGACAGCACCGTCAGGGTGCGGGCTTGGGGTTCCGGCTCGCAGATCCAGTGGGCGACGAAATCGGGAAACTCCTCGCCCTCCGGGGCACCCGTGCCGATGGCGAGGCCGCGGGCCGAGAGACCGTATTCCTGGTTGCCCGCCCGCAGGCGGAAATAGGAGGCCCCGAGGAAGACCAGGAACTCTTCCTGGAACCCCTTCGGCCGCCAGGCCGGCATGGCGGGGAACGCGTAGTGCAGGCGGAACCCCGCGAAGCCGAGGTCCGGCGCGAAGCTCTGGCCGGAGAGCCCCGCGCCCAGGTCGAACAGCCGGCTCTCGTACGGGATCGGCCGGGCCGGGCCGCTGCGCGGCTGTAGGTGGAGGGCCACGCGCTTGCGCTGCAGGAAACCGCGATGGAACAGCTGCGCGCTGAAGTGTTCGCCGAGGCGCAGGCTCTCGGCCGGCCGGAAGGTGACGGCACGGTAGCCGTCGTAATCGAGGGCGGCGAGCGCGGGCGGCAGGTCCTCGGCCGGCGCCGTGTAGGGCGCGGAAGCCATCCGTGCCGCCTCGGCCGACAGGATCTCGAAGGTCATCGCGCCGGCCTGCGGCTGAAGCGCCGACCCGGCCCACGTTCTGGACCCATTCAGATCGGCCGCGCTAGGTAACACCGTACCGGCAGTCGCGGCCAGAACCGTTCGAAGCACGTGGCGCCGGGAGGGGGGATTGATCCGTTCGGCTTCCGGCTGCCCATGCGGCCGGGTCGGCTGCGTGTCCTCACCCCGCATATCGGTATCCACGGTCATCGGTTCCCGGCCTCAGGCGGCGGGGCGGCCGGCAGCCTTCCACGGTCGAGTTCCTCGCGCCATGTCGTCACGCGTCACCTCCTCCGCCGAGCGGTCGCACCGGAACGCGGGTCCGTCCCGATCTGATCCGTCGGACCCCGCGACCCTGCGCGAGATCTGGAGCGGCGCGCGACCCGGCCGCGTCCTGCGCGCCCGGCGCCTCGCCCTGGCGATCCCGAGCCTCGTCGTCGCGGGCGGCCTCGCGTGGCTCGCCGCGCTGGCCTACCCGGCGGGCGTCAGTCCCCTCGCCTGGGCGGTGCTCGTCCTCTTCAGCCTCGTCATGGGCTGGCAGGCCTTCATCGCCTGCCAGTACGTCTACGGGCTCGTGGCCGACCTGCTGGCCGACCGGGCGAAATCGGCCCTGGAGCGGCGCGCCGAGGATCCGGGACCCGAGGCGGCGTTGGCGTCGACCGGCCAAGGACGCACCGCGGCCGTGGTGGCGATCCACGCCGAGGACGCGGTCGCGGTTTTCGCCCGCCTCCGGGTGATGGCCCGGTCGCTGGCCCAGGCCGGCGCCGCGGACATCGACATCTTCGTCCTCTCGGACACCCGGGACGGGGCGATCGCCGCCGTGGAGGAGCACGAACACGCGCGCATCCAGGCCTGGGCGGCGGTCGATCCGGCCCTGCCGCGGATCCGCTACCGGCGCCGGACCGAGAATGTCGGCCGCAAGGCCGGCAACATCGGCGAGTTCTGCCGCAGCCACGGCGGCGAATACGCCTTCATGATCGTGCTGGACGCCGACAGCCTGATGACCGGCGCGGCCATGAACCGCCTCGTCGGGCTGATGCAGGCGAGCCCGCGCACCGGCCTGATCCAGACAGTCTCGTACGCGGCCGGCCGCGACACCCTGTTCGCCCGCATCCAGCAATTCGCCGTCCGCCTCTACGCGCCGCTGGCGCTGCGCTGCCTGGAGACCTGGCAGGGGCCGGAGGGCAGCTACTGGGGCCATAACGCGATCCTGCGCATCGAGGCCTTCGCCGAGAACGCCCAGCTCCCGAAGCTCCCGGGCCGCGAGCCGCTGGGCGGCGAGATCCTCTGCCACGACATCGTCGAGGGCGCGCTGATGGTCCGCGCCGGGTGGGAGGTGCGGCTGCTGCCCGAGATGGGCGGCACCTGGGAGGAGATGCCCACCAACCTGGTCGATCTGCTCGGTCGCGAGCGCCGCTGGTGTCAGGGCAACTTCCAGCACCTGCGGGTGCTGCCCTGGGCGGGCCTGCACGGTGCGAGCCGCTGGCATCTCCTGGTCGGTATCCTCGCCTACGGGATGCTGCCGCTCTGGATCGCGTTCCTCGGCCTCGCCGCCTGGCGGGCCGCACGGACCGGGGATCTCGGCCTCCTGGCCTACGGCCTGACCGGGCAGGGCGCCGCCGCCCACGCGCTGGCCGCCCTCAGCGTCGCCGTCCTGGCGCTGCCGAAGCTCCTCAGCCTCGGCCACGTCCTGGCCTCGCCGGAGCGCCGCGCCGCGTTCGGCGGCACCCGGGCGCTGCTGGTCAGCGCCGCCCTGGAGCAGGCCGCGTGGGTGATCCTGTGGCCGGTCCTGACCCTGTTCACCGCCGGCGCCGTGGTCTCGACCTTCCTGGGCCGGGTGGTGCGCTGGGAAACGCAGGACCGCGACGACCGGCAGGTCTCGTGGTCCGAGGCCTTCCGGCTCCAGGCGGACGCCGTCGTGGTCGGTGGGCTGATCTGCCTGGCCCTGGTGCTGGTCGGCGACGCGTGGCTCGCCCTCTGGTTGGCGCCGCTGGCCCTGGCACTCCTCACCAGCCCGGCGCAGAGCGTCTGGACCAGCCGGGCCGATCTCGGTCGTGCCGCCCGGGCCCGGGGCCTGTTCCTGAACGCCGACGACACCGCCCAGGCGCCGGAACTCGCCGAACTCGCCCAGATCCGCGGCCTGCCGGCCGTCCCGACGCCGCTCCGTCCGGTGCCCCGGGAGCCCGCCATTTGGCTCGCCGCGGACGAGGCCTGACGGGCGGCTCGCGCCTCCAAGTCGACGGGCCGGATCTCCGAGATCAACGGAAATCATCCCGGGTGTTACGGCCAAGCTGCCACAGTGTTGCCATCGAGTCACGGGTTTCCGGAACCGCCCCAGGGGGGCGGTTTCAGGCTTGGCTTTGGGGCGCGAGCGTTTACCCCTTGGCGAGGATCGGCACGGCATCGTGCCCCGGTATTCGCCGCGTTCCCGCCATAATCCGCGCCTGCCCGAGAGGCTTTGATGCGTCGTATTTTCCCCGCCCTGATCGGGCTTTTCGGCGCGGCCGCGTGCGCCGCGCCGGCCCTGGCCTACGAGATCGATCCGCTGACCCGCCAGCCGCTGAACGACGCGCTCACGGTGCGGGTGCGCCCGCAGGCCGTCGAGACCGTCGCGGTGCCGGTGGCCAACGCCTCGCTCAACCCGGCCGACCCGCTGAGCGCCGACGCGGCGGTGCCGCAGATGTCGGCCATCCCGCGGGAGACCGTGGCGTATAGCGGCCCGTACGGCGCCGGCACGATCGTCGTGTCCACGGCCGAGCGGCGGCTCTACTACGTGCTGGGCGGCGGTCAGGCCCTCCGCTACGGCGTCGGCGTCGGCCGTCCGGGCTTCACCTGGGGCGGCGTGCAGACCATCACGATGAAGCGCGAGTGGCCGGATTGGCGCCCGCCGTCGACCATGCTGAAGCGCCGGCCCGACCTGCCGCGCTACATGAAGGGCGGCCTCGAGAACCCGCTCGGCGCCCGCGCCATGTACCTGGGCGGCTCAATCTACCGGATCCACGGCTCCAACGAGCCGGAGACCATCGGCACGGCCGTGTCGTCGGGCTGCATCCGCATGACCAACGATGATGTGATGGACCTGTACACCCACGCCAAGGTGGGCACGAAGGTCGTCGTCCAGCGCTGATTTCAGTTCGGGCTTCGACGGAAGGGCCGGCCGCGAGGCCGGCCCTTCCGCGTTCAGGGGCCCGGCAGGGTCACCAGCGTGTCCGGCCGCTTCACCTCGATCTCCACGAAGGCGATCGGATGGTCCGAGCCGTTCATCACGTCGTGCCGGATGCCGGCCGGGCGCATGTAGGATTGACCGGCCGCGAGGGCGGTCTCGCTGACGGCCGCGCCGTCGTGGACGCGGAGGATCCCGTCCACCAGCATGACCACGAAGTAGGGCCAGCCGTGCTCGTGCCAGCCGGTCACGGCACCCGGCGGGAAGTCCCAGCGGGTGATGCGCACGGCGGCGTCGTCCTGCTGGATCGTGGGGGTCGCGGGGATGGTGCAGGCGAAGGCCATGGCGGCTCCGGAGCGGCGGGGTGACCGGGGTTGCGATGCAAGAACCGGCCCCGCCGCCGTCGCGGCGTTCCGGCCGGGGATGATGGGGGCGGGCACCCCGCCGGGGGGGCGGCGCCGATGAGCGCGTCGTCGTCGGCCGCGTGGCCGATCGGGTGGGGAACCGGACGCACCGCCGGGCGCCGCACGCGGCCGAGGCTCGTGAGCCGGCCGTTTCGGGGTTGAACCGGAGGGAGCCGGGGACGGCCTCGGATGCGCCTCCGGACGCGTCGGGTGCCCCGGGGAGCGGACGCCGCCGTGTCCGCCGGCCCGAAGTCGGATTCGCCGGCGACCGCCTCGGCGGTGCGGCGCGGCCGCAGGGGCCGCGCTTCCATCCGATCGCCCGGATCGCCTCGACGGTCGCGCAGCCGCCGGGTGTCGGCCGGATCGTCCTGCGCCTCGGACGGCAGAGCCGGCGCCCGTGCGACGGCCCTCTCGGGACGCTCCGTCATGCCGCCCACCTCAGCCAGAGCCGCGACGGGGAAAGGGTCCGCCCGACCGGGTCACCGGCGTCGGCGCGTCGTTGCCGTCAATGGCACCCCCACGAGCCCGAGCCGCAGCCGCCGCCCGATTTCGCAGACGCCTGCCGCGCCGTGTCGCGGTCGAGGCCGCGCTCGGCGAGTTCGGTGAGGTAGGTGCTCCACCGGGTCTCGTACTCGCGGCCGAGCGCGTGCAGGTAGCCCCAGCCGTAGATGCCGGTGTCGTGCATGTCGTCGAAGCCGAGCTTGACCGCGTAGTTGCCGATCGGCTGCACCGCCAGGATCGCCACGGCGCGCTTGCCGCCGATCACCTTGCGCTCCAGGGGCGAGTGGCCCTGCACCTCGGCGGAGGGGCTCGACACCCGCAGGTACTCGGCCGGCAGGGCGTAGCGCGCCCCGTCCTCGAAGGCGACGTTGAGCACCCGCCGGTCGGCCGACAGGCGGATCTCGGTCGGCCACAGATCCTCGGTCACGGGTCACACTCCTCACGCAATCTGGGGCTGCGGCCCGGCACCTGCTTGCCCACGGCCGTCCGGGGCATCATATGCCGGACGATGCGCGATGACAGCTCCCTGACGCCGCAATCGTTCGCGGCCGGCATGCCCTCCGGGCCGGCGCCGCTGATCGACCCGTTCCAGCGGGCGATCTCGTACCTGCGCATCTCGGTGACGGATCGGTGCGACCTGCGCTGCGCCTACTGCATGTCCGAGCACATGCAGTTCCTGCCCAAGCGCGACCTGCTGACCCTGGAGGAGCTGGACCGGCTCTGCGGCGTGTTCATCGCCCGCGGCGTGCGCAAGCTTCGGATCACCGGCGGCGAGCCGCTGGTGCGCCGCGACATCATGCACCTGTTCCGCCGCCTGTCCCGGCACCTCGATTCGGGGGCGCTGGAGGAGCTGACGCTCACCACGAACGGCACCCAGCTCACCCGCTACGCCGACGAGCTGGCCAGCCTCGGCGTGCGCCGGATCAACGTCTCGCTCGACACCCTCGACCCCGACAAGTTCCGGGACATCACCCGCCGGGGCGACCTCAAGGTGGTGCTCGACGGCATCGCTGCGGCGCGGGCCGCCGGGATGAAGGTCAAGATCAACGCCGTGGCCTTGCGCGACCTCAACGCCGACGAGATCCCCGACATGATCGCCTGGGCCCACGGCCTCGGCATGGACATGACGCTGATCGAGGTCATGCCGCTGGGCGAGATCGAGGCCGACCGCACGGACCAGTTCCTGCCCCTGTCGGTGGCGCGCCAGCGCCTGGAGAGCCGCTACACCCTCACGCCGCTGCCCGACCGCACCGGTGGGCCGGCGCGCTACGTGCGCGTCGAGGAGACGGGCGGGAAGCTCGGCTTCATCACGCCGCTCACCCACAATTTCTGCGAGAGCTGCAACCGCGTGCGCCTGACCTGCACGGGCCAGCTCTACATGTGCCTCGGCCAGGAAGACTCGGCCGATCTCCGGGGGGTCATGCGCGCCTCGCCGGATGATGCCGTGCTGGCCGCGGCCGTGGTCGAGGCGATCACCCGCAAGCCCAAGGGGCACGACTTCGTCATCGAGCGCCAGCGCCCGGCCGCCGTGCCGCGGCACATGAGCGTGACGGGGGGCTGACCGCTCCCTCGGTCAGCGCGAGCGCAGCCGCGACGGAGCGCTCACACCTCCTCGTCGGCGTAGCGTGACGGCTGCCGTCCGCGCTGGCCGGAGCCCTTCCGCGGCGCGCCCGCGCTGATCCCCGCCACGAGGTCGGCGATGTGGCGCAGCGTCTCCACCGCGAGCGCCTTGTCGCCCTCGCCGCGCCCCTGCGGGATCAGCGCCTTGGCGAAGCCGAGCTTCTGGGCCTCCTTCAGCCGGGCCCCGGCCTGCGCCACGGGCCGGATCGCCCCCGACAGGCCGATCTCGCCGAAATACACGGTCTCCGGCGGGAGCACCGCCCCCGACAGCGACGAGACGAGCGCCGCCGCCACCGCGAGGTCGGCCGCCGGCTCGGTGATGCGCAGGCCCCCGGCGACATTCAAGTACACGTCGTGCGTGCCGAGCCGGATGCCGCCATGGGCCTCCAGCACCGCCAGCACCATCGACAGCCGGTTCGGGTCCCAGCCGACCACCGCGCGGCGCGGCATGCCGAGCGACGAGGGCGCCACCAGCGCCTGGATCTCCACCAGCAGCGGCCGCGTGCCCTCCATGCCGGCGAAGACCGCCGTGCCGGCGGCCTGATGGTCGCGCCCCGCCAGGAACAGCGCCGAGGGGTTCGGCACCTCGGCGAGGCCTGCATCGGTCATCTCGAACACGCCGATCTCGTCGGTGGGCCCGAAGCGGTTCTTCACGGCGCGCAGGATGCGGAAATGATGGCCCTGGTCGCCCTCGAAGGAGGCGACCGCGTCGACCATGTGCTCCACCACCCGGGGGCCGGCGATCTGCCCGTCCTTGGTGACGTGGCCCACCAGGATCACCGCCGTGCCGGTGGTCTTGGCGAAGCGGATCAGCGCCTGGGCCGAGGAGCGCACCTGCGTGACGGTGCCGGGGGCCGATTCCACCGTCTCGGTCCACATGGTCTGGATCGAGTCGATGATCGCCAGCGCCGGCGGCCGGCCCTGGCTCAGAGTCTCGACGATGTCCTCGACATTGGTCTCGGCGGCGAGCTGCACCGGAAGCGCGCTCAAGCCCAGCCGCTCGGCCCGCAGGCGGACCTGCCCCACCGCCTCCTCGCCCGAGATGTAGGCGACCCGCTCGCCCGTGCCCGCCATGGCGGCGGAGGCCTGCATCAGCAGCGTCGACTTGCCGATGCCGGGATCGCCGCCGAGCAGGATCACCGAGCCGCGCACGAAGCCGCCCCCCGTCACCCGGTCGAGCTCGCCGATCCCCGAGGGGATGCGCGGCGCCTCCTTGGCCTCGCCGGTCAGGCCCTCCAGCGGGAACACGCGGCCGCGGTTGCGCGACGGCCGGGTCGCGGCCGGGCCCGACTGGCCGGGGGCCGAGGGCGCCTCCTCGACGATCGTGTTCCAGCCGTTGCAGGCCTCGCAGCGCCCGCGCCAGCGGTTGTAGACCGCCCCGCAGGACTGGCAGACGAAGGTCTGGTGGATCTTGGCCATGGAGCGGTCAGGTCCGGGTTCGGGCGTCGCGCCGTCAAGGGAACCGCGTGACGGACGCGTCAGCGGGACTCTACATAAGTCCGAACATAACGAGAACCCAGCCCCGTGAGGATCTCGTACCCGATCGTGCCGGCGGCGCGGCCGACCGCGTCGAGGTCGAGGCTGTCGCCGATCAGAACGGCTTCGGCGCCCCGCCGCGCCGCGGGGGCCGCGGTGACGTCGAGGATGATCAGGTCCATGGAGACGAGGCCGAGGATCGGGCACGGGACCCCGCCGACCAGCGCCTGTCCGCGCCCGCTGATCGCCCGGGGGAAGCCGTCGGCGTAGCCCAGCGACAGGGTCGCGAGGCGGGCCGGGGCGGGGGCGGTCCAGCGGCCGTTGTAGCCGGCGGTGGCGCCGGCCGCGACGGCGCGCACCTGGGCGATCATCGCCTCCAGCCGCACCACCGGCCGCATCGGGTTCGCGGCGCCCGGCGTCGGGTTGCCGCCGAACAGGGCGTAGCCCGGCCGCAGGAGGTCGTGCCGGGCGCCGTCGAGGAAGACGCCCGACGAGTTCGCCAGGGAGGCCCGCAGGGTCGGGTAGGCCGCGCGGACGCGGGCGAAATCGGCGATCTGCCGGGCGTTGACCGGATCCGCGGGCTCCTCGGCGCTGACGAAGTGGCTGAGGATCAGGTCGATGCCCGACGCCGCGATCCGCGGGTCGGCCGCGAGGTCCAGCGCCTCCGGGACCGACAGGCCCAGCCGGTTCATGCCGGTGTCGACGTGGAGCGCCGCGGGCAGGCGGCCGGCCGAGACCGCCGCCCAGTCCGACAGCTCCTCCGCGCTGCCGAGGACCGGGCGCAGCCCGTGCGCCGCGAAGGCCGCGGCGGCACCGGGGGCCAAGCCGTTCAGCACGTAGATGGCGGCCTCCGGCAGGAAGGCCCGGGCCGCGATCCCCTCGGACAGGTGAGCGACGAAGAAAGTCCGGCAGCCGGCCGCCCACAGGGCGGGCCCGACCCGCCCGATGCCGCACCCGTAGGCGTCGGCCTTCACCACGGCGGCGCAGGCGGTGCCGCCCCGTTCGGCCAGGATCCGCCAGTTGGCGGCGATGGCCCCCAGGTCGATCGTCAGCCGGGCCCCATGGGCACCGATCTCCGTCATGGGTCCGGCCTCAGCCACGCAGACCGCCTCTCTCCGCTCGCCACCGGGGGCCCGGAAGCACAAGCCGGACCCATATCATCGGGACGCCGTCCGGGTGGAGCCGGGCCGCGCGCGGGCTGGTCTGCACGCCGGGCGGGGGCTGCGCCGCCGGCGGGCTGATGCATCGACGGCACAGGCGCAGGATGAGGCGCGGGTCGCAGGGTGACGGCCGAGGTTCGGCTTGGTATAAATCCACCGCGGTCCGGGGGAGCCGCACGGCCGACGCGCCATCCCCTCGGGTACCAAAAGCTCAACGATGCCGTTTACCGTCCTGGATCTCGTCGTGCTCGGCATCGTCGCGGTCTCCGCGCTGCTCGCGGCCGTGCGTGGCGTCACCCGCGAGGTGCTGGCGATCGTCGCCTGGGTGGCGGCCGCCGCGGTGGCGTGGACGCTCTACCCGATGCTCCTTCCCACCGTGAAGCAGCACGTGAACAGCGACACCGTCGCGCTGGTCGCCTCCATCGCGGCGATCTTCCTCGGCACGCTGATCATCGTGTCGATCATCACGGTGAAGATCTCCGACGTCGTCCTCGATTCGCGCATCGGCGCGGTGGACCGCTCCCTCGGGTTCCTGTTCGGGGCGGCCCGCGGCTTCCTGATCTGCGTGATCGGCTGGGTGTTCCTGTCGTGGCTGGTGCAGGGCAAGGTGCCGGACTGGGCTGCCCAGGCCCGCACGCGCCCGATGCTGGAGAAGTCCGGCGATGCCCTGGTGGCGCAGCTCCCCGAGAATCCCGAGGGCTTCCTGAAGCAGTTCAAGAAGCCGAAGGTCGCCACGCCGCCCAACGAGGCCGCCGACGCCCCTGCCGAGACCGACGCGGCGCCCCAGCGCCGGACCGAGACCGCGCCGACCCCGACGCGACGCTGATCTGCGGTATTCGCCGTAGGTCGACGCACGCGAAGCGCCTAGATAGCGGTTCCGGTGACGAACGGATTGTATCCGCGACGACCGGCGCGCCGGCCCGTCGCCGCCGGGACCTGTGAGTGATCGACCGCCTCATGTCACACGCCGCCAATCCCAGCGCCGATTTCGATCTCGACGGCGACACGCTCCGCGAGGAATGCGGCGTCTTCGGCATCTTCGGGCATCCGGAGGCCGCCGCCATCGTGGCCCTCGGGCTGCACGCGCTCCAGCACCGGGGCCAGGAAGCGGCCGGCATCGTCTCCTTCGACGGCTCCGTCTTCCATTCCGAGCGGCGCCCCGGTCTCGTGGGCGATTCCTTCTCGGACGGGGAGACCATCGCCCGCCTCAAGGGCCGCACCGCCATCGGGCACGTGCGCTACTCGACCACCGGCGGGACGATCCTGCGCAACGTGCAGCCGCTCTTCGCCGAGCTCGCGAGCGGCGGCCTCGCGGTCGCCCACAACGGCAATCTCACCAACGCCCTGTCGATCCGCCGCGACCTCGTGCGCGACGGCGCGATCACGCAATCGACCTCCGACACCGAGGTGATCCTCCACCTCGCGGCCCGCTCCCGGAAGCCGCGGATCATCGAGCGCTTCATCGACGCCCTGCAGGCGATCCAGGGCGCCTACGCGATCGTGGCGCTCACCAACAAGAAGCTGATCGGCGCCCGCGACCCGCTCGGCATCCGCCCGCTGGTGCTGGGCGAACTCGACGGCCGCTACATGCTGGCGTCGGAGACCTGCGCGCTCGACATCATCGGCGCCCGCTTCGTGCGCGACATCGAGAACGGCGAGATCGTGGTGATCTCCGAGGAAGGGGTCGAGTCGATCCGCTTCGCCGACGCGGTGCCGATGCGGCCCTGCATCTTCGAATACATCTACTTCGCCCGGCCGGATTCGGTGGTGAACGGCAAGAGCGTCTACGCGGTGCGCAAGTCGATCGGCCGGGAACTGGCCCGCGAGGCGCCGGTGCCCGCCGACATCGTCGTGCCGGTGCCGGATTCCGGCGTGCCGGCGGCCCTGGGCTTCTCGCAGGAGACTGGGATCCCGTTCGAGATGGGGATCATCCGCAACCATTATGTCGGCCGGACCTTCATCCAGCCGACCCAGTCGGTGCGCGAACTCGGCGTGCGGATGAAGCACTCGGCCAACCGGGCGGCCATCGAGGGCAAGAGCATCGTCCTCGTGGACGACAGCCTCGTGCGCGGCACGACCTCGGTGAAGATCGTCCGGATGATGCGCGAGGCCGGCGCCACGGAGGTCCATTTCCGGATCGCCTCGCCACCGATCACCTACCCGGACTTCTACGGGATCGACACGCCTGAGCGGGAAAAGCTCCTCGCCGCGACCCACGATCTCGAGGGCATGCGCAAGTATATCGGCGCCGATTCGCTCGCCTTCCTGTCGATCCCCGGCCTCTACCGGGCGATGGGCGAGGAGGCGCGGGACACGGCCTGCCCGCAATACACCGACCATTGCTTCACGGGCGACTACCCCACGGGCCTGACCGACCTGTCCATCGCCGGCCCGAAGCGCTTCGCCATGCTGGCCGAGGCGGATTGACGGATCTGCGGATTCCGTCCGCGGTCGGCCATCCCCCGCAGGCGGAACTGCGCTAGATCCACGCCATGGCTGAGACTCAGAAACCCCTGGAAGGCCGCGTCGCGGTGGTCACCGGCGCGTCCCGCGGCATCGGGCGCGCCGCCGCCCTGGCGCTTGCCGAAGCGGGGGCGCACGTGATCGCGGTGGCGCGCACGGTCGGCGCCCTGGAGGAGCTGGACGATGCCGTGCGGGCGGCCGGCTCCAGCGCCACCCTCGTGCCCTTCGACCTCGCCGATTACGACGCGATCGACCGCCTCGGCGCGGCGATCAACGCGCGCTGGAAGCGGCTCGACATCCTGATCGCCAATGCCGGCATCCTCGGCGCGCTCATGCCGATCGGCCACATCACCCCGAAGATCTGGGGGCAGGTGATGGACGTGAACGTCACCGCCAACTGGCGCCTGATCCGGTCCCTCGACCCGCTGCTGCGCATGTCGGATGCCGGGCGGGCAATCTTCGTCTCGTCGGGGGCGGCCTCGAAGTGCCGGCCCTACTGGGGACCGTACTCGGTCTCGAAGGCCGCTCTGGAAGCGCTGGTGCGCACCTACGCGGCCGAGAACGAGAGCACGGCGATCAAGGCCATGCTGCTCAACCCGGGCCCGCTGCGCACCGGCATGCGCCGCTCGGCCATGCCGGGCGAGGATCCCGAGACGCTCCGGACGCCGGAGGATCTCGCACCCCATTTCGTGCGGCTGTCCGCCCCGGCCTGGACGGAGACCGGCAAGCTCTATGATTTCCCCACCGACCGGGTGCTGAGTTTCCGCGCGCCCGAGTGAAGGGGGTCTGCGGCCCCGGCGGGTCGCGGGCGCAGCCCGCAGGGTTTAGGGTTCACGATGATCGACGTCCGCTGCATCTGTGCGATCGGCCTGCGGGGCCAGCTCGGCCTGAACGGCCACCTGCCCTGGGAGGGCAACACCGATCCCCTCTTCGTGGAGGACGTGACGCGCTTCTTCGCGCTGACCATGGGCCACGTGCTGATCGCCGGGCCGAAGACCGTGGCCTCGGTACCCGACTTCGCCTTCAGGGACCGCACCATCGACGTGATCCGCAGCCACGAGGATCCTGAGCAGGTGCTCAAGCGCTATCCGGGCCGGCGGATCTTCGTGGGCGGCGGCATCGCGGTGTGGAACGTCTACGCCAAGTACATCCAGAACTGGGATATCACGCGCCTGCCCTACGACGGCGAGGCCGACCGCTGGTTCGATCCCGCGTGGCTGGTGGGCGGGCCGCTGCGGGGGGCCTGAGCGGCCGGTCGGCGAGAACGGTCCGCCCCCCCCTCCCGGTTCAGGACGAAATCAGGCTATGGTCTGGCTTGGGCGGCCGGCGCATCGGCAGAACGGCGCCGTCTGGGGGGACGAGGCCTTGGGGAGCGCGCAACGCGAAGCGGATCTCGCACGGCTGATCGAGGGTGTCGCCCGGGGGGAGCGCGCCGCACTCCAGGCTCTCTACGATGCGACCGCCCCGAAACTTCTCGGGATCATCCTCCGTATCCTGAAGGACCGAGCCGCCGCCGAGGACACGCTGCAGGAGGTGTTCGTGCGCATCTGGCAGCGGTCCGGCAGCTATGATCCCCTGGCCGGCGCACCCCTTCCCTGGCTCATCGCGATCGCTCGCCACCGGGCGATCGACCGCCTGCGACAGGACAGGTCCGCCCGCCTGACGCAGGCCGAGGACGGCTGGTTCGAGCGCTTGGCCGACACGAGCGACGGGGAGGCCGATCTCGCCCGGCGCGATGCCCTGGCCCAGTGCCTCGATCAGGTCGCCATGCCCCAGCGCGATTGCCTCGTCCTCGCCTATTGCGAGGGCTGGTCCCGCGAGGAACTCGCCACGCGTTTCGATCGGCCCGTGAACACGATCAAGACCTGGCTCCGCCGGGGTCTGCTCAGCCTGCGCACCTGCCTGGAGACCCCATGAGCGGATCCGGCATCCCGCCCGACTGGCAGGACGATCCCGACCTCGCGGCGGGCGAGTATGTCCTCGGCACTCTGTCGCCGGACGAACGCGCCGCCTTCGCGGAGGCGCTGGAGGCGCGGGCGGATCTGCGCAGCGCGGTCGCGGCCTGGGAGGCGCGGCTGGCACCCCTCGCCGCCACGATACCGGCCGTCGCGCCCGATCCCGCGCTCTGGACAGCCATCGCGGCCAGGATCCGTCCGGCCGCCGGAGCGGCCGTCGACGCCGATGCCGTCCCCGCCCATCCCGTCGCCGCCGGCGACCGGATCGTCCGCCTGGAGCGCAGGGTCCGGCGCTGGCGGATGACCGCGGCGACCGCGGCGGCCCTCGCGGCGGGCCTCGCGCTCTGGATCGCCGCCGGGGGCACCGCGGCGCTCCGGGAGCCGCCCCACTATCTGGCCGTCGTCGACCGGGGTGGGACGCTCCCGGCCCTCATCGTGCGCGTCGATCTGCGGGCGGGCGTCGTGCAGGTGCGCAGCCTCGCGGCCGAGACGCCGCCCGAGCGGAGCCTCGAGCTCTGGTACATCGACGCGGGGGCGGCCCCGCAATCCCTCGGCCTCGTCCCGGGCGAAACGGCGCGTCTGCCGATCCCGGCAGCCCTGCGCACCCGCACCGGGACCGCGACCTTCGCGGTCACGGTCGAGCCGAAAGGCGGGGCGCCGGACGGAAAGCCGACCGGCCCGGCCATCTATTCGGGCCGCCTGATCCGCGATTAAACCTGCGATTGAGCGGCGGTGCCGAACCGCCGATGCCCCCTCCGGCTTGGCCGGAGGGGGCGGGGACCTCACGGGGCGGAGGACGGGCCGCCCCGGATCGCGTCAGGGCAGCAGCACGCCGTTGATCACGTGGATCACGCCGTTCGACTGCATGACGTTGGCGGTCGTCACCAGCGCGGTGTTACCTTTGGCGTCGGTGACCATGACCTTCTTGCCCCGGGTCGTGACCGTGAGCGGCTCGCCCTGAACGGTCTTCAGCTCGGCCTGGCCGCCGCCCTGGCGGGCCGCCGCCATCAGATCCTTGGCCGTGTAGACACCCGGCACCACGTGATAGGTCAGGATGCTGGTGAGCTGCGCCTTGTTCTGCGGCTGGACCAGCGTCTCGACCGTGCCCGGCGGCAGCTTGGCGAAGGCGGCGTTCGTCGGCGCGAACACCGTGAAGGGACCGGGTCCCGACAGGGTGTCCACGAGGCCGGCGGCCTTCACGGCGGCCACCAGGGTGGTGTGATCCTTCGAGTTGACCGCGTTCTCGACGATGGTCTTGCTGGCGTACATCGGCGCGCCGCCCACCATCGGGTTCTTGGCGAGGGCGGGGGTCGCAACCGCGGCGGCGAGACCGAGGCCGAAGGCGAGACGACGAAGCGTTCTGGACATGTTGGCTCCCGTACAGAGCACCCGAATGGGCGTCGCAGGCCTCTACGGGGATGGCGGGCCGGGAAGTTTCAGGGTCCGTGACGGAATCCCGGGCCGGATGCGGGATCGTCCGGGGCGATCCCGGTTTCGGACCGATGCGAGAGGAAGCGGCCGCGACCCGTCGAAACCCCATGCGCGGTCCCTATGTCGTAGCGGTCAGTGCCCGGAGAGCAGGATGAGCGCCCACAGCTACCGTTTCGGCATCGAGGAGGAGTATTTCCTCGCCGATGCCGAGACCCGCGGCACGCCGCGCGGCGACCTCGCCGCCTTCCATGCCCGCGTGGAGGCGGAGCTGCCCGAGACCGGGCGCGAGCTGGTCGCCGCGCAGGTCGAGGTCTGCACGCCGCCGCTCACCGACGCCCAGGCTGCCCGGTCGAATCTCGGCGGCCAGCGGGCGCGGCTCGCCGGGATCGCCGCCGACCACGGCCTGAGCCTGCTGGCCTGCGGCACCCATCCCCTGGCGCGCTGGGCCCGCCAGACCGCCACCGACGGCGCGCGCTACCAGGGCATCCTGTCGGATGTCGGCATCGCGGCCCGGCGGGCGCTGATCTGCGGGATGCACGTCCACGTCGAGGTGCCGGACCCGGAGGCCCGCGTCGACCTGATGAACCGGTTGCTGCCGTTCCAGCCGCTGCTGCTCGCCCTCTCGGCCTCCTCGCCGTTCTGGCAGGGCGAGGCGACCGGCCTGAGGGCCTACCGGCTCAGCGTCTTCGGTGAACTGCCCCGCACCGGCCTGCCGGAGATCTTCGCCGACGCCGCCGCCCACGCGCGGTTCGTCGACATCATGACCCGCTCGGGCGCGATCGCGGATGCGAGCTTCCTGTGGTGGTCGCTGCGGCCGTCGATCAAGTTCCCGACGCTGGAGCTGCGCATCGCCGATGCCTGCACGCGGCTCGACGATTCCCTGTGCATCGCCGCCCTGTTCCGCTGCCTCGTGCGCCTGTGCGTGCGCCGGCCGGACCTCCATGCCGGCCTCGACGGCGTCTCGCGGGCGCTGGCCTCGGAGAACCTGTGGCGGACCCAGCACAGCGGCGTGCAGGCGACGCTGATCGACGAGGCGCGGGGCGCGGCGGTGCCGTTCCCCGAGGTGCTGGAGGCGGTGCTCGCCCTGGTGGCGGAGGACGCGGACGCCCTCGGCTGCGCCGCCGAGGTGGGCCGTGCCCGGAGGATCGTCGCCGAGGGCACGAGCGCGGACGGGCAAATCGGCGCGTACGAGGCGGCGCTTGCCGACGGCCGAGACGAGCGCGCCGCGCTGGCGGCGGCGGTGGACTGGATCGCCGCGGCGGCGCGGTAGGGCAGGTCCCGCCCGGCCTCGCTCGGGCCGGCTGGACGCTGCCACCGTCGGGCGGAGGCCGCTCAGCCCTTGTCGAACGGGTTCTGCGAGGTCCGGAGCGACAGCCGGATCGGCGTGCCCGGCAGCTCGAACGCCTCGCGCAGGCCGTTCACGAGGTAGCGGGTGTAGGATTTCGGCAGGGCGTTGAGCTGGTTGCCGAACAGCGCGAAGTGCGGCGGGCGGCTCTTCACCTGCGTGGCGTAGCGGATCTTGATCCGCCGGCCCGATACCGCCGGAGGCGGGTTGCGGGAGGTCGCCTCGCTCAGCCAGTCGTTGATGCGCGAGGTCGAGATCCGGGTATCCCAGACCTCGGCGGCCTGCACCACCGCCTGCATCAGCTTGTCGACGCCGTCGCCGGCCAGCCCCGAGAGCGGCACCACGGCGACGCCGCGCACCTGCGGCAGCAGCCGGGTGCAATCCTCGCGCAGCTGCTTGAGCAGGCCGGGCTGGTCGGCCACCAGATCCCACTTGTTGAGGCCGATCACCAGGGCGCGGCCCTCGCTCTCGACGAGGTCGACGATGGTGAGATCCTGCTTCTCGAACGGGATCGTGGCGTCGAGGAGCACCACCACCACCTCGGCGAAGCGCACAGCGCGCAACCCGTCGGAGACCGCGAGCTTCTCCAGCTTGTCGTCGATCCGGGCGCGGCGGCGCATGCCGGCGGTGTCGTGCAGCTTGATGCGGCGCCCGCGCCACTTCCAGTCGAGGGAGATGGAATCGCGGGTGATGCCGGCCTCGGGGCCGACGAGCAGCCGGTCCTCGCCGAGCATCCGGTTGATCAGCGTCGACTTGCCGGCATTCGGGCGGCCCACGATGGCGACCTTCAGGGCGCGACCGCCGGGGGCGTCCGCGTCCTCCTCCTCGTCGTCGTCCTCGCGCGGGGGCAGCGCGCCCTTGAGCGCCTCGTGCAGCTCGCCCAGGCCCTCGCCGTGTTCGGCGGAGAACGGGATCGGGTCGCCGAGCCCGAGGGTGAAGGCCTCGTAGGCTCCGGCGAGGCCGGCGCCGCCCTCGGCCTTGTTGGCGATCAGGATCACCGGGCTGCCGGCGCGGCGCACCAGCTCGGCGAAGGGCTGGTCGGCCGGCAGCACGCCGGCGCGGGCGTCGATCACGAACAGCACCACGTCGGCGGCGAGGATCGCGGCCTCGGTCTGCATCCGCATCCGGCCCGTGAGGGTCTGGGCGTCCGCCTCTTCGAGCCCGGCGGTGTCGATCACCCGGAACTGGAGGCCGCCGAAGGTCACGTCGCCCTCGCGCCGGTCGCGGGTGACGCCCGGGCGGTCGTCGACCAGCGCGAGCTTCTTGCCCACGAGGCGGTTGAACAGGGTCGACTTGCCGACGTTCGGCCGTCCGACGATCGCGACGGTCGGCATGTCCATGGTCGTTCTCTAAGCGGTTCGTGCGGGGATCAACGCGTGATCGGTGGGGGCGGGGCCGCGGCCTCGGTCTTGGCCTCGGTCACCGTGACGGGGCCGCCCGCGACGATCGCGGCGTAGACCTCGATGCGCTCGCGCAGGTTCCGCGGGGTTTCGGGATCGGCCACGATCTGATCGAACCAGCGGCCGGCATCCTCGAAGTCGCCCTTCTTCAGGGCGGCGAGGCCCAGCATCTCGCGGGCGGTGTGGCGGAACGGCGTTCCGGCGGCCAGGCCCTGGAGGTTGGCGAGGGCCGGATCGGGGTTGGGGCCGTCGAGGCGCAGCAGCGCGGCGCGCAGCCGTGCGAGGTCGCGCAGGCCGTCGCCCAGGCCGGAATCGTCGGCGAGCGTGTCGAAGTCCTTGGCACCGGCCGCCGCGTCGCGCTTGCCGGCCTCGGCCGCCGCGCGGAACCGGGCCAGCAGGCGGTAGCCCGCCGGGCCCTGCGCCTCGAGGGCGTCGAAGGCCTTGTCGGCCTCCGCGGCCTTGCCGTCCTTGGCGAGGCGGTTGGCGTCGTCGAACTGCACCGAGGCCGTCTCGGCCGCCACGCGCTGCTGGTTCTGCCAGTAGCGCCAGCCCGCGACGCCCGCCACCAGCAGCACGGCCAGCGCGATGATCACGCCGCTGTAGCGCTTCCAGATCTGGAGGATCCGGTCGCGCCGGTAATCCTCGTCGACCTCGCGAAGGAACTCGTTGTTCTCGGCCATCGTATCCCGGCGCGCCTGGGTCGGCGGGCCACCTCGTACCTCGGTTGAGCCCCGCGCCTAACACACGGGCGCCGGGTTGGCGACAGGCGGCGTCTCAGCTGACGCCCGGCCAGACCGGGACGCCGATCACCGGGTAGTGCAGGTAGCGGGCGAAGACGAACCATGCGGCCGTGCCGATCACGACCGCCAGGATGTCGTTGCGCCAGCCCTGGGGCGCCACCGCGGGGCCGCCGTGCTGGGCCGCCACCGCGCCTGCGGGCAGCGCCCGGCGCTTGGCGCTGATCCGGGCCGAGACCGCCCAGGCCAGGAAGCCGCCGAACAGCAGCATCGAGCCCAGATCGCCGTTGGCCAGGAGGTGCGCGGTCGCCCAGATCTTCACGGCCAGCAGCATCGGGTGCTTGGCCTTGGCGCGGATATGACCCGGCAGGTAGGCGGCGGCGAGGCTGACGAAGGCCAGCCAGACGAGCGTCAGGGCGAGGTGGCGCGTCCAGACCGGCGGGTCCCAGACCGGGATGTAGCCGTTGAGCCGGTAATCGTGGAAGCCGACGCCGATCAGAACCAGCCCCAGCAGCGACAGGGCCGTGTAGCCGAGCTTGTAGCGGCCCTCGCCGATCCGACCGACGATCTCGGCGCGCCGGGTGCGGGCCATCGAGAAGGCGTGCGTGCCGAGGAACAGCACGAGCCCGAGGATCAGGAGCAGCATGGGGGACTTTCGGTCGGGCCGCCGGGCGGCAAGCACTCTGTAAGAATTCTCAAGCGAATCTCGCCCCGTTTGTCCAGGCGTGGCCGGGACGCAGCCGGATGGCGGCCATGGACTGGGCGGACTGGATCTTCCGGAGATGGCACGCGCCGCTGTCGCCCCCAGCCGGGGGGCACGGTGTTTACGCATGTCCGTTGGCCCGTGCGGAGCGAGCGGCTCCGCGCGGCTCTCTCCCCCCGCGGCAGGGGAAGCCCTCCGCCGCTGAGGGGGGAGGGCGGGCATCGCGCCTCGATCGCGTGGCTCGGTGGCTGGCGCCAGCCCTCCTTCTGGCCCTCCCGGCCCGAGCCGCGCCCGATCCGCCGCTCTCCGCCCTGACCCTGGTCGGGCCGCCCACCCTCATCTTCAAGGCGGGCCGCGACGCCTGCGACGGAGCCGATGTCCCGGACGCGTCCGCGCGCGCCTTCCGGGACGCCTCCGGGGCGGTGGCGCTCTACGGCATGCATTACCGCAACCGGGCGCTGCGCGGCCCGGATCTCGGCCATCTCAAGCTCGACTGCACGGTGGTGCTCGAGTCCGGTGAGAAATCCGATCCGGCGGCCTACGACGACCGCTCCTGGATCACCGCCACCTGGACCGAGGACGGTGTCCGCGTGGCCGCGCTCCTCCACCACGAGTACCAGGCCAACGAGCATCCAGGCCGCTGCAAGGCGGGGACCTACATGGCCTGCTGGTACAACACGATCACGGCCGCCGCCTCCGTGGACGGGGGGCGCAGCTTCACGCGCAAGACCCCGCCCGCCGTGGTGGCCGCGGCCCCGTTCCGGCAGGAGGTCGACCAGGGCCATCACCGGGGTTTCTTCAACCCCTCCAACATCGTGGCGGACGGGCGCTGGCGGTACTTCCTCGCCTCGACCACGGGCTGGACCCGCCCCGGCAGCGATCAGGAGGCGGGACTCTGCCTGTTCCGCAGCGACGATCCCGCCGACCCGACCCGCTGGCGCGCCTGGACCGGCACGGGCTTCACAGCAGCCTTCCCGGACCCCTATCTCGCCACCCGCGCGAGCCCGGCCACCTGCCGGCCGGTCGGACCGTTCCCGGGGCCTGTCGGGGCCGTGGTCCGCCACCGCGGCTCGGGGGCCTGGATCGCCGTGTTCATGGCCAAGGCCGGCGAGGGCTTCGCCGAATCCGGCTTCTACTGGACGTCCTCCCGCGACCTGATCACCTGGGACACTCCGCGCCTGCTGGTCGCAGGTGCCACGCTCTACGACGATCCCTGCACCGCCAGGAGCCCGCTCATCGCCTACCCGTCGCTCCTCGATCCGGACGCGACGGGGCGCAACTTCGACGATGTCGGCGACGCGGCGCTCCTGACCTACGCGAGCCTGCGCGTCGAGGGCTGCACGATCACCTCGGATCGCGACCTGTTCCGCCGCCCGGTGGCGCTGCGCGTCTGGCCCTGACCCCGGCGCGTGCCGAGCTGTCGGGCGACGCCGATGCGAGCCGGTGCGGCAACGCGCCGGCCTTCGTCGCCGTGCCCCACCGCGGGCCCCGGTGCTCCCGGCCCGGCGCCGCGACCGCGGCCCGCCCCGCCTCTCGGCCGCATGCCGGCCGGCCGGACGCCGGGGGCCACGACCGCCGACGCCGACCGCCCGCGGCGCTCTCGATCGACCAACGAAAGGCCGCGGATCGCCTAAGGATTCGCTTTGCCGGCTGACGGCCAGAACGGGGCGCCGGCCTCGGCGGAGCCCGAGGGCAGGCCGATTCGCTGACACAGCACGGTGCCGAGGGTCAGGCTCAGCATCAGCGCGGTGGTCGAGAGCAGCACCGTGGTCACCCGGGCGTAGGCGCGCCCGGCGTAGATCAGCACGCAGCCGACGGTGAAGATCGTGAAGGCCGGTAGAAGGTGCTGCATGATCGGCGTCCTTTCGGGTTGCGGACGCCTGGTCCGGACAGGGCTGGATCGTCCGCCCGCGGCGTGAAAACGCGGTTAACGTGGGGTATAGGGAGGCGGGGGCGAGTCGCGAGGGAGCCCACATGCGTGCATCGAGGATTCCGGCGGCGGACGGCGCGATGCCGACCGAGCCGGTGGCGCTCCGCGGCGCGAGGACCCTCGGGGCGGGCCCTGTCGGGGCCGGGGCCATGGGAGCCGGGGCCATGGGAGCGGGGGCCATGGGAGCGGGGGCTGTGGGAGCCTTGGCGCTCGGGGTCGCTGCCCTGGGCGCGGTGGCCGTGGGTGCCTTCGCGATCGGCCGCCTCTCGGTGGGCCGCGCGCGGGTGGGATCGCTGGCGGTGGGGGCGCTGGAGATCGACACGCTCACGGTGCGAAGCCTGCGCGTGCCCCGGCAGGACCGCCCGTAGCCGCGCCCCGTGGCGGAGCCGCCACCCGACGCAGCGGAGAGGAACGCGAGGACAGGTTGCGATGACCGGCTCGAAACCGCCCTTCCGTGCCACCGACGCGGTGGATGTCCTGGGCGAGACCGAGGGCGACTTCGTCCTCCCGCTCTGCCTGCCGCAGCCCAGCCTGCTGGTCGGCGAGGACCTCGCGGTCGTGGTGCTCGATACGATCCACGGCCAGCGCGTCGGCCTGCCCCTCTCGCCGCAGGGCGTCACCGATCTGCATGCGGTGCTGGGCGAGGCCCTGCGGCTGCTCCAAGCACGGGACGGCGGCCCGGTTCAGTGACGGAGACGGGCTCGCGGAACCCATCCGGTACACGGCCCCGCCCGATCCCCGCGCCCCGTCCTGCGCCGAGGCGGAGCGCCCGAGGGCCGCGCGCCCCGTGCCACCGGAGGCGCCGGGGGCGAGGCAGGGTTCCTCCGGGGGCCGCTAAGGCTTCGTTGAGAGGCCGGGCTTACCCTTGCCGCTGCCCTTCCCGCGTGGCGGCCGATGCGCGTTCCTTGTCTCCTCCTGCTGCCGCTGGCCCTTGCCGGTCCCGCGCAGGCCCGGCCCGCGACCTTTCTGGCGGTGCACGCCCTCGGCTTGGCGGCCCTGCCGCCGGTCCCGCCGGCCGCCGCGCCGATGCCGGTGACCGATGCGCGCGCCCGCTTCCTGCCGCTGATCGCCCGCGCGGCGACGGGCACCGGTCTGCCGATCGCCGTGGCCGACGCCGTCGCCCGGATCGAGAGCGGCTACGATCCCGCCGTCGTGGGCAGCGTCGGCGAAGTCGGGCTGATGCAGGTCCGGCCCAGCACTGCGGCGATGCTGGGCTTCCGTGGCACGGTCGCGGAACTGGCGGCGCCGGAGGTCAACGTCCGCTACGGCGTGCGCTACCTCACCGAGGCCTGGCGCCGGGCCGACGGCGACCTGTGCCGCGCCCTGATGAAGTATCGCGCCGGCCACGGTTCGGAGGTGATGTCGCCCCTGTCGCAGCTCTACTGCGCCCGCGCGCAGGCGATCCTGGCCGATCCCGAGCTCCGGTCGGCCCCGGGATCCCGGTCCGGGCCGGTTCGGCTCGCCGCCAGAGCCTCGGTTCCGGCGCATCGGGAGCCTGCACCCGCCGCTCCGGCGGCTCCGCGCTCGTTCTGGGAGGCGCACCGCGCCCGGATCGCCCGGCTCAACGCCGCCGTCGTGACGCGTTGGCGGGCCCGCGGCTGGGGCGCTGACCAGGCGCCCGCCGCACCCGCGGCGGATCCGGCCGGCGGCTGACGGGGCCCGGGCGGCTCAATCCCCGGCGCGTCCGTCCGGTTCGTCCGACCGCGCGCCGCGGGCCACTTCGAGCATCTCGAAATCCGGCAGCGGACGCTGCAGGCGGAGGGCCTCCGCGGTGGGGGCTTCCAGCCAGGTGGCCCATTCCTCCGGATTGGTGAGCAGCACCGGCATCGCCTTGGGATGGACCGATCCGACGATACCGTTCGCCTCCGTGGTCAGGAAGGAGAACAGCCGGTGCTCCTCGGCGAGCCGGTCCGGGTTCTCACGCTTCGTCCCCCGCACTCCCGTCCACGGCCGCCAGATCCCCGCGAAGGCGAAGAGCGGCCTGTCCGCGGCCAGGGCGAACCAGACCGGGGTCTTGCGCGGCTTGGTGTCGGCGTACTCGCTGAAGGCGGTAACCGGCACGAGGCAGCGATGGGCGACACCGAGCCACGGGCGCCAGTGCGGGCTCGCGACGTTGCGCACGTTGGTGACCGGATGCTCGCCGAACGCCTTCGGACCCGGCATGCCCCAGCGCATCATGGCGAGGTCGCGCCCCGCCGCCCCGCTCGTCACCACGGGCGCCATCTGGTCGGGAAATATAGCCGGCAACAATGGAAGGTTACCGGTGTGATCCTGCGCGATCCCGAAGGCGGCGCGCAGGTCGGCCGGGCCGGTCCGCAGGCTGTAGAGATTGCACATGGCGTATCCCGCCGGTCCGGCCACGACCGGACTCGAGCGTCTGAGATCACACGGCCGAACTCCCCCGCCGTTCTCGACGCGGAACCGCGATCCGTCAACGCCGCGACCGCGCGTTCACCCCGATGCCGGCCCCGGGGCAAGGCCCCGAGGCGCCCTTACGTCCGGCGGCCCGATCTCCGGCTCAGAGGTGGAACACCACCTTCACGCAGCCATCCATCTTGTCGCGGAAGGCCTTGTAGAGATCCGGTCCCTCCGCGAGATCCTTGGAGCGGTGGGTGATCAGGGACGTCATGTCGATCTTGCCCTCCTGGATCAGCTTGGTCAGCGTCTCGAGGTACCGCTTCACGTGGGTCTGGCCGCTCTTGAGGGTCAGGCCCTTCTGGACGATCGAGCCCATGTTGACCGGGATCGGCCCGCCATAGACCCCCGGCACCGAGACGATCCCGCAGGGCCGCACCGCCTTGATGGCCTCCGCCAGGGCGTAGGGCCGCTCCGTCGCGGTGAGCTTTTCCTGAACGGTGGAGAGCAGGCCGGTGAGGCCGCCGTGGCCGGCGCTGGCTTCCATACCGACGCAGTCGATCACGCCGTCGGCGCCCTGGCCCTTGGTGATCTCCTTGATGCGCTCGAACACGTCCTCGTTCATGAAGTCGATGACGTCGGTGGCGCCCGCCTTCTTGGCCAGGGCGATGCGCTCGGGCACCGTCTCGACGGCGATGATGCGCTCGGCGCCCATGATCCGGGCCGACTGGATGGCGAAGATGCCGACCGGGCCCGCCCCCCAGACTGCGATGGTCTCGCCGCCCTGGATCTCGCAATGCTCCGCGCCCTGCCAGCCGGTGGGCAGGATGTCGGTGAGGAACAGGACCGATTCGTCGTCCATGCCGTCCGGCACCTTCATGGGCGCCACGTCGGCCATGGGGACGCGGACATACTCGGCCTGGCCGCCCGCGTAGCCGCCGGTGAGGTGCGAGTAGCCGAACAGCCCGGCCGTGGGATAGCCGAACTGCGCGGCCGCCATCTCGGCGTTGCGGTTCGAGCGCTCGCAGACCGAGAAATTGCCGAGTTTGCACTGCCGGCACGCGCCGCAATTGATGTTGAACGGGACGACGATCCGGTCGCCCTTCTTGAACTTGGTGAAGCCCTGCCCGACCTCCACGACCTCGCCCATGAACTCGTGGCCGAGGACGTCACCGCTCTCCATGGTGGGCATCAGGCCGTCCATCAGGTGGAGATCCGAGCCGCAGATCGCGCAACTCGTCACCTTGATGATCACGTCGCGGGCATCCTCGATGACGGGATCCGGGACGGTGTCGCAGCGGATGTCGTTGCGGCCGTGCCAGCACAATGCCTTCATGGCGAGGATCTCCGAATGTCAGCAGGCCGTGGCCGGTTTCGGCCACCTCCGAGGACAAGCGCGCGGCGATATGGCCAAGTTCCGGCGGTGCGGCATCCGTTCGCGCCCGGGTGGCCGGGTCTCGGCCGCGCGATGTCGGCGATCCGCCCTCCGCCGCGCCGGGGCCGCCGGCCAAGGGTTTACAAATGTTTCACGTGAAACACCGGCCTTCACCGATGCTTAACCGGTGACGCCCGCCGCGCCCGCCCGCGAGGTGCCGGTCAGGCGACGGCGTCGATGGCGATCCGGAGTTCCTCGGGCCCGCGAAGCGAGGCCCCGGACCGGTACGGCGGATCGCGCATCAGCCTCGGGGCCACGAGGCGTCGGCTCAGCGCCACCAGCGCGATCTCCGCCTCGATCCGGGCGAGGGGAGCGCCCACGCAGTAATGCAGGCCGCCGCCGAAGCCGAAATGCTCGATGTCCGGGCGATCGGGGTCGAAGCGGTCCGGTGCCGCGAACCGCGCCGGATCGCGGTTCGCTGAGGCGAACAGCAGGACGACCGCCGCGCCCTTCGGGATCGTCTCGCCGGCGACGGTGATGGCGCCGAGGGCCTTCCGGGTCCGGAAATGCACCGGCGGCTCGTAGCGCAGCACCTCCTCGATCAGCCGCGGGGCCCGTTCGGGATCGGCCCGCAGGCGCTCCAGCTCCTGCGGGTGCCGGAGGAGGGTCAGCATCGCGTTGGTGATGAGATTGACCGTGGTCTCATGGCCGGCGACCAGCAGAAGGATCGCGGTGGAGATCAGGTCGAAGTCGCTCATCCGCTTCTTGCCGCCCGGCCCCGGGGCGGCGAGCCCGCTGAGCATGTCGTCGGCCGGGTGGCGGCGTTTCTCGGCGATGAGCGCACGCATGTAATCGGAGATCGCGTCGAAGGCCGCCACGGTGTGGCGACGGGCCTCGACATCGCGGCGCGCGTCGGGCTCCAGCGCGGTGGCGAGCTGCGTCGCCCAGGACTGGAACCGCGGCTCGTCGGATTCCGGCACGCCGAGCAGCTCGCAGATCACCGAGACGGGCAGGGGATAGGACAAGTCACCCACGAGGCAGATCTCGCGGCGCCCGCGGCACGCGTCGAGGAGCGTGTCCACCTCCCGGGCCACGCGGTCGCGCAATCCCTGCACCCGCGGGATGGTGAACTCGCCCATCACGGCGGCTCGCAGGACGTCGTGGTCCGGCGGATCGCGGAAGATCAGCGGCCGATGGGCCGTGGCGATGCGGCTGCGGATCGGGTTGATGATCCAGTCGCGCAGGGGGTTGCCGGTCCGCGGCCGCTTGAACGGCGGCAGATCCTCCGAGCTGAGGCGCGGATCGAAGATCAGGGCCCGGATCGCGGCCTGGGTGCTGACGACGTAGCTGCCGTCGCGCTGGCGCGAGACCGGGCGCTCCCGCAGCCGGGCGTAGAGCGGGTAGGGATCGGCCCGGTTGGCCGGGTCCGTCACGGCGGCGAAGAGCAGGTCGTCGGGGACAGGCCCGGTGTCGGGGATAGGCCCGGTGTCGGAGACGGGCATGGCGGCGTGGAACGCCGTGCCGGCGGGGAGGAGGGTGTCGTCAGCCATGCGCGACCTCGGCGGGCTGCGCCGCCGGAGCGGCGGCGCGCGGCGGCGGGAAACCGGGTGCGGCGGTCTCGATCCGGGGCTGGTCGGCGGCGCCCAGGATCGGCGGAACCGGATCGCCGGCCCGGATCGCCTCCGCGTAGGCCGGCAGCCAGCGCGCCTGAT
Organism: Methylobacterium sp. E-046; assembly: GCF_022829625.1. Classification (NCBI taxonomy): domain Bacteria; kingdom Pseudomonadati; phylum Pseudomonadota; class Alphaproteobacteria; order Hyphomicrobiales; family Methylobacteriaceae; genus Methylobacterium; species Methylobacterium sp. E-046. The sequence goes on from NZ_JAKSYP010000238.1 coordinate 170,197, forward strand.
CGAACGACAGGGCCGCGATGCTGCGCCCGGCTTGACCGTAGACGGCGAGGAACCGACGCGAGGCCCGCGTGCCCTGCACGACCGAGATCGAGTCCGCGCCCGCAGTCAGGCCGACGAGCTTGATGTTGATTCCGAACTGGCTCGACCAGAAGGCCGGCAGATGCTCGTAGGGCCGCTGGTCATCGGCCTGGGCCAGCATGTTGCGGGCGGCGTGCGCGGCCTGCTCGACGGCGTTGCTCCAGTGCTCCACCGAGACAAGCCGTCCGCCGTAGAGCCGGATGGGCCAGCGGGCGACATCGCCCGCCACGTAGATGTCGGGGCAGGCCGCGCCGGCCGCCGTGCGGGCCCGGCAGGCCGCGTCGCAGGTCACGCCGCCGGGATCCGCCATCAGCCCGGCACCGTCGAGCCATCCGGTGGCCCGCATCGCGCCGAGGGCCGCGATGACGAGATCAGCCTCGATCGCGCTGCCATCCGCCAGCCGGGCGCGGACGACGCGGCCCGACGCGTCGCCCTCGAAGGCGCGCACCATCGTGCCGGGGCGGAACTCCGCGCCGGACGCGCGCAGGCACGCGGCGATCACGCTGCCCACGAAGGTCCCCAGGGTCTTGGCCAGGGGCGTCGGGTTCGGGTCCACGAGGGTCACGGGCAGGCCGAGGTCGCGCAGGCAGGACGCCGCCTCGCAGCCGATCAAGCCGCCGCCGACGATCAGCACCCGGCGCGGGCCGGCCACCAGGGCGGCGCGCAGGGAAGTGGCATCGTCGCGGCCCCGGAGCGTGTGGATGCCGGACAATCCACCCCCGGCCGCGGCCGGCCAGGGCCGGGCCTCGGCGCCGGTGGCGAGGAGAAGCCTGTCGTAGGCCAGCACCGAACCATCGGAGAGCCGGATCGTGCGGGCCGCCCGGTCGAGCGCCACCGCGGCGCTCCCGAGGCGCCACCGGGCCCGCAGGGCGGTGAGTTCCGGCAGGCGGGTCGCCCCGGGCTCCAATTCCCCGGCCAGGACATGCTTGGACAGCGGCGGCCGGTCATAGGGGCGGTAGGGCTCCGCCCCGACGAGGGTCAGCGGGCCGCCGTAACCGCCCCGCCGCAGCGCCTCGGCCCCCCGCAGGCCCGCCAGCGATGCGCCGACGACGACGATGCCGGCTGGCTCAGGGGTCACGGCACGTCTCCCTCATCCGCGCCGGCCTGGATGCGGATGGCGCGGACCGGACAGGCCTGGACCGCCCGCTCGATCGCGCCGCGCTGCCCGGCCAGCGGCGCGGGATTGTAGAACAGGATCTCGTGTCCGCGTAGCACGAAGGCATCGGGCGCCGCGTAGCAGCACTGCGCGTAGCCCTGGCACAGGTTGAGATCGACGACGACGCGCAGGGGCGCCTCGTCGTCCGCGGGATCGGGATGGGCCATCACGCCGATCTCCTCAGCGGCACGGCCAGGCCCGCGCCGACGCCGCGAACCGGACCGGCGGCGCCGAGATCGTCGATCGCCGTCATGATCCCAGACAGGGCGTCCCGGGTGGCGAAGGACGCCTGAAGCGCTCCGGCGCGCCGCCGGAAACCGGGCTCATCGAGCACCCGCGTCACTGCGGTTCGGAGTTGGTCCACGCTGGGCGCGTTGGTGGCGAGGTTGAGGCCGGCGCCGGACCAGTCGATGCGCGCGTTCACCTCCGCCTTGTCCTCGGTGAGGCCGGCCGAGACGATGGGCACGCCGGCGGCGAGGGCCTGCGAGACGCTGCCGTAGCCGCCGTTGGTCACCAGCACGCTCACCCGCGGCAGCAGCTCGCGGAACGGCAGGAACTCGGAGACGCGAGTGTTGGAGGGGATCGGTCCGCGCAGGGCCGCGGTGGGGCGCCCGCCGGTGGTGGCCAGGACGAGGAGGTCGTCCCGGTCGGCCAGGGCGGCGAGCGTCGGCTCCACCAGCTCGCCGAAATCCGCGTTGGCGAGGGTACCCTGCGTCGCCAGGACCACCGGCCTTCCGGCCGCGTTCGCTGCCTCCAGTTCGGGCCACCATTCCGGCAGCGGCGCCGGCGGCGCGGGCGGCTGTAGCAGCCCGATGAAGCGGACACCCGGGGGCAGCGCACCGTAATCGTACTCGAAGCCCGGCACGGTGGACTGCAGGAACAGATCCGGCAGGACGACGATGGAATGGGGGAGGGAGGCCGGCAAGGGCGGCAGGCCCAGCCGGGCGAGCTGGCCGTCCGTGTAGGCGCGCACCGGATTGGCGAAGGCCGCGTCCATGCCGGCCTTCAGCGCCGCATAGCGGACGCGCTCGGCCTGATCCCGCGCGGGCGGCAGGCCGAGGCCGACGGGGGCGTGATCGGGACGCTCCAGGAACAGGAAGCTGACGTTGACCGTCACGATCGGCGGGCGCGGGGCCGTATCGAGCAGCAGCGGCAGTACGCCGAGGAACATGCTGCCGGCCACGATCACGTCCGGCGCCTCGTCGGCGATCAGCCGCCGGAGCGTCTCGGCCTGAACGGGCATCGGGTCGATGAAGCGCCGCTCGAACTCGCGCCGGTAGCGCTCGGGGCCGGCGGGCAGCTCGGTCTCGCGATACGCGGCGGACCCGTTGTCGGGGTAGCCGGTGAAGCGCAAGCCGGCGGCCTCCACCTTCGGGCGGAACGCCGGGTCGCTCAGCATCAGGACGGTGTCGCCACGCGCGGCGGCGGCCCGGCCGATGGCGAGCATCGGGTTCACGTGGCCGGTGAGCGGGGTCGCAGCGATCAGGATCTTCATGTCGGGCTCCTCGGGCGAGGCCAGCGGGGCCGGCCTTGCTCCACGTCTTCGTCGCGTCTTCGTCACGGCGGCGCTCCGCGCCTTGGGCGCTGCAGCATGCCGATCTTAACGAGAAATCGCGTCCACGCCGACATAGTTACGGGCGCTGCGGCACTTCGTGCGGCGGCGCACAATGAGCTCCCTCCGCGGGCCTTCGGCGCGGCGGGCCGCGCCGGCTTCGAGCGGCGGAGCCGGTTCCATCCGTCCCTGAGGCGGGACGATCCGGGACGTCCGGCCGATCACCCCGGTGCGCCGTCCGCGCGAGCGGGGCGAAGCCGAACGGCGGCGCATCACCGACCAAGGTCGCGCTGGCCGGGATCGCAACCGCGCTTCAATCGACCACGATCACCCGGTTCGGCAACTCGTCCGGATCGTCGGCGTCGGCCGGGAGGTGTTCGGCCAGGCGGGCGCCGACCCGCTCGATCGCCACCGTGAGCCCGGCCTCGGTCGCGCCGCGGCCGAGCGCCTGTACAAGGTCGGCCAGAACTGCGCTCCAGGGATCCCCCGGGATGCGCCCCAGCACGCCCAGATCGGTGACAATCTCGGCGTGCCGCTCGGCGAGCGAGAGGTAGAGCAGCACGCCGGTGCGGCCGCGCGTCCGGCTCAGGCCGCGGGAGCAGAAGGCGCGGCGGGCGGCCTCCCGGGCGCGGGCGCGGCGGAGGGGGCGTGGCACCAGGGCGAGCCGCAGGGGCTGCTGCTGGCTCGCCAGGAGGAGCGCGGCCACGAGGGCGGCCTGCGCGAGCAGGATCGAGGCCGCGCTCCACGCCGTCAGCGCGATCAGCGGCCAGGGCAGGATCAGCGCGGCGACCAGCGCCGCCAGCAGCACCACCGACCGGTAGGCTCCCGCCTGCCGGCACACCATCACGACGATCTCGCCGGACGTACCGGCCTCGGCCCGCGCCACCGCTTGGGCGAGGCGCGCCTGCGCCTCGGGTGTCAGCACCTCCCCGCGCCTACCAGTCACCCGAGGCTCCTCCGCCGCCCGACGAGCCGCCCCCGCCCGAGAAACCGCCGCCGAAGCCCCCCGACGATCCGCCGTCCGAGAAGCCGCCACCCCATCCGCCGGAACCGGGACCCGGCAGGATCACGATACCGCCGCGACGGCCGAGGCCACCCCGGCCGCCCCGCCGGCCGCCACCCGCGCTGCCGCCGGTCCGGTTCATGCGCCAGGCGACGAACAGCACGATCAGGAACAGGCCGATGAACAGCGCCACCTGCGCGGGATCGACCTCGTCGGTGCGGACCTGCGGCTTGCGCTGCCACTCCTGCGCGTCCCCCGCGAGGATCGACAGGATGCCGTCGACGCCGGCATCGAGCCCGCCGAAATAGTCGCCGGTCTTGAAGCGCGGCGTGATGGCGCCCGCGATGATCACCCGGGAGAGTGCGTCGGTCAGCGCCCCTTCGAGCCCGTAGCCGACTTCGATCCGGACCTTCCGTTCGCTCGGCGCCACGAGGAGGAGCACGCCGTTGTTGGTCTTGGCCTGCCCGATCTTCCAGTCGCGGAACAGGCGGTTGGCGTAATCCTCGACGCTCGTGTCCTGGAGGTTCGGGACGGTCGCCACCACCACCTGATCGGAGGTCTTGTCCTCGTACGCCTTCAGCTTGGCTTCGAGCGTGCCGCGCTGGTCGGGTGTCAGGATCCCGGCCGCGTCGACGACGCGGCCGGTGAGCTTCGGAAAGCTCAGCTCCGCCGCCCGCGCGCCGACCGCGTAGACCGCCAGGCAGGCCGCGATGACGGCGAGCGCCAGGGCGAGCCGCACCGGCCCGGGGATGCTCCGGCCCACGGGCCGAACCTAGAACTTCACGTTCGGCGGCCGGTCGGCGTTCGGCGTCGCCGTGAAGGTCTCCATGGGCTTGGCGTCGGGGTAGAGGACGGCCGCGATCCAGCGGCCCGGGATGGTCCGCACCTCGGTGTTGTAGGCCTGGACGGCGGTGATGTAGTCGCGCCGCGCCACCGCGATCCGGTTCTCGGTGCCTTCGAGCTGGGATTGCAGGGCCAGGAAGTTCTGGTTCGACTTGAGATCCGGATATTTCTCCACCGTCACCAGCAGACGCCCAAGGGCGCCCGAAAGCTGGTTCTGAGCGTCCTGATACTCCTTGAATTTCTGCGGGTCGCTCACCGTCGAGGCGTCGACCTTCACGCTGGACGCCTTGGCCCGCGCCTCGGTGACGCCGATCAGCACGTCCTTCTCCTGCTGGGCGTAGCCCTTCACGGTCTCGACCAGGTTGGGGATCAGGTCGGCCCGGCGCTGGTACTGGTTCTGCACCTCGCTCCAGGAGGATTTCGCCTGCTCCTGCAGGGTCGGCACTTGGTTGATCGCTCCGCAGCCCGAGAGCCCGGTCGCTGCCAGGATCAGCGTGAGCATGCCGAGGAGGCGCGCCGCCCCGGAGGTCCGGCGCAGGCCGCCGGCATTCAGCATCGCGATCATGTCGTGGCCCCTATCGCCCGGGTCACGCCCGGTGCATCGATCACAGAACCGAGAGATAGGTCCCGGAACGCTCAAGGTTAAGGCCTCCCCGGGTCTCGCCTCGAACCGGCGGTGCATCCGTCGATCGGGGGCAACGGGTCGGATGTATCCGCGTTCGACACGGAGCGTGCGGATGTGCGGAGATCCGGAATGGATGCAGGGATGGATGCAGAGCTCGCCGACCACGTCAGGGCTGCCGCGGCGGCGGCGCGGCGCCACGCGCTGGCCTTCCGGGCGCCCTCCGGCAAGGATGCGCTGCCCTGGTCGGTCATCGAGGCCTACGATGCCAAGATCCGCGGCCATGTCGAGCGCGACCCGCGCCTCGAGGACGAGCGCGACCGGGTCCTCATCGCCGCCGTGAAGCTCGCCGAGACGCCGGTCGAGGAGGGGGAGGACACCATCGCGGCGGCGCGCACCCACCTCGTCGACGCGATCGACGGCCTGGAGCGGGCGGTGATGCGCTTCGGCTTGGTCAATCGCCAGGGTGCGAAGCTCGGCCACGGGACCTACCGCCAGCCGGTCGGGGCCCGGGACTGAGCGGCGGCCGCGTCCCGACCGCGAAGAGGAAGACCGGATGCCCGCAGAACTGCCGGCCGCCGCGACCCTGAGCCGCCTGGACCTCAAGACGCTGCGCCTGTTCGCGGCGATCTGCGAGGAGGGCACACTCAACGGCGCGGCGAGACGGGCCGCGATCGCCCCCTCGGCGGTGAGCAAGCGGCTCGCCGAGCTGGAGCACGCGCTGGGC